>JALGVQ010000001.1 GCA_025774615.1 bacterium | reverse complement strand
GGAGGTGCCGCCATGGGAGGATCTTGAAGCGTACATGGATAACTCGGCTCTCTTCAGCATCGAGGACCTGAATACACCGCTGCTGGTGGCCTTTGGTGACAAGGATGGAGCCGTCGACTGGCACCAGGGGATCGAGCTCTATAACGCCGCCCGCCGGGAGGACAAGGAGTATGTGATGCTGGTATATCCCGGGGAGAACCATGGCCTCCGGCAGAAACCGAACCAGATAGATTACCACAACAGGATCCTGCAGTGGTTCGGTCACTATCTCACAGGTGACGAGGCTGAAAAGTGGATATCCGAGGGTGTCTCCCTGCTCGACCGTGAGAAAGAAGTGGAAAAGGCGAAGAAGGACAGTGGTGGTGGATCGGGTGGCAGAGGAGGACGAGGCGGACAGTAGCGCCTCAACGGAAGACCATCATACGGTCTTGCCCGGGGATTCACTCTTCACGCAGGGTGAACTCCCAGGCGCAGTACCATTCATCCGGATGCTCATCGGGCGGGCATCCGACGCAACATGTCTCTATCCGCGGATCGATCGTCTTCGCGAATCCTGAGTACTCCACGAGACCTACCGGCTTGCAGGGGAAGTCAGGCAGCCCTTTCTTTTTACGGGCGGCCTGCACCCGGCACCTGTTCATACGGAAGAGAAGGCGGTCCTCGCTCTGCTCAACGATCTCCTGCTCGTTGATGAAGGCATAGAGCCGGAAGCCGAGCGCGATCGCGAGCGCTTCGATGCCGCCCCCCTGCTCGATGCCGTGGCGTTTCATGATCCGTCTGGCCTCGATGACGGTGAAACTCTCCCACGCCCTGGTATCCAGATCGATGGCGGTCTCCATGTCGAACCGGTCCTCCGCAGCCAGGAACCAGAGTCCATCATGCGCCAGCCAGTTCAGGGCGGCGTCTTCGAGCATCCCTTCAAGTTCTTCCCTGGAGAATCCCTCAAACATTGTTACCATCCTGTTCGTATCATCGGAGTATCTGCCCTGCCGTGGAATGTGGAGGCCGACAGCTGGTACTGCAAGCCTCTATACCGTCCTGCCCGTGAGAGATGATTGTTAGCCGGGGGGATCCCTTATGATGAATACCCTGCTCTTCCTTACGCTCCTCACTGCGGGAGGGACCACTCCCGCTTCATCCGATACGGAAACAGGGCGACAGGGTCCCGGAGGTACCCTGCGCATCACCATCATCTACGATAACTATGCCCACGACCTGGATATGCGGACTGATTGGGGATTCTCAGCCCTGCTCGAATACAACGGGAATCAGGTGCTGTTCGATACCGGCACGAATGGTGAGATACTTCTCTCGAACGCCGGCCATCTCGGACTCGACCTGAGTCACATGGAACACATCTTCCTCTCGCACGAACATGGCGACCATACGGGCGGGCTCGAATCATTGTTCCGACAGCTCGACGGGAACATGCGACCGAAGTGCTATCTCCTCCCCTCCTTTCCCCTCGCGCTGAAGGAGTCGATCGTGGAGAGATGTCAGGCGATAGAGTCCTCTCCCTGGGAGCAGATCGTGGAGGGTGTGTACACAACGGGTGAGGTCAGTGGTCCGGTGAATGAACAGGCCATTGTGGTCACCCTTGCTGATGGGATCGTCGTGCTCACCGGTTGCGCGCACCCGGGTATCGTGAAGATCGTGGAGGCCGCGAAGGAACATTTCGGCAGAGAGGTGCTTCATGTGATCGGTGGCTTCCATCTGACTGGACAACCCGCGTCTTCACTCGAGCAGGTCGTTTCGGAGTTCAGGCGGCTTGGAGTCAGGCATGTCACTCCGACACACTGCACGGGGGATGAGGCGATCGCGCTCTTCCGGTCAGAGTTCGGTGATGCGTATCAGCCTGCGGGTACGGGCGCGGTGATCGTCATCGGGCCTCGGAGATGAATGACACGATTTCCCCGGTCATGGCGTCAAGGTCACCGACCCGGTAGCCGCTGAGGTTCGCCTTCGTGTCACCGCCGGGCCGGATGCCGAGTCTGGAAGAGACTTCCCAGAATCCGACGGCTGTGCCGGCCCAGTTCTCCTCGACCGTATGACGTTCTCTCTCGTGCCCGAAGATATAGGTCGGAGTACCGCACAGCAGGGTGATCTTCACGGTTCCCGACTGGTTCCCGACTGCGGCAACTGCCTGCTTCGTGTTGCAGAGGGCAACCATCATGTCGAGCGTCCGACTGTCATCCCATCCGACCAGATCGATGAATCGGGAGGATCGGATCCGCAGATCATTCCATGCACCACCGGCGCTGCCGACCGCAACCACAGTACAGTCGGTGAATACCTCACAGAGGGTATCTGTGATATGTTCCCACTGGCTGCGGGGAATGTTCCGCCCCTTGAACTTCCCACTGCGTCGACGGGGAAAGATCAGGATCACCGGTGATTCACCGAGCTGTTCGGCGCAGAGCTCTTCGGCCGCCCGGCTGTGGCAGTATGGTTCGAAGATCCGCTCCCCTTCGAATCTTGAATACGCGGTGACGATATCATGATCGGGGTAAGCGTCCCTGAATGGTTCTGACAGCACACGCTGATCTCTGATCCTTCTGCGGGTGCGCGGATTATACAGGTGGGTGCCATCAGACGGGTAACGGCCGAACCGGTTATTCCATTCCTCCGGGATGGGCAGGATCTCCCGTGTGCAGTCCCGGTAGAAAACCTCTTTCGCCTCCGGTGCAATGACGGATACAGATGTCCCCCCCCGATGGAGGTGTTTCAGGTGGGCAGCCAGATACATCGACCAGCCGAGTTCACCGATGTCGTAATACAGCAGAGGTCTGTCGGTCACTCACCCGCTCCATCCCTTTTGATCGAAGGAGGTTGCGTTGAAAATGTGTACCCGAACTGCTCTATCTCATGCCGGCAGACATCGGCAACGATATTGCGGGTTACATCGGTGTAATATTCCGAATAATGCCGGTGCGGCTGGTGGTTGATGAAGGGCAGATCTATATCGAGGCCGAGTTCTCCTTCCAGAACCGTCATGTCCGATTTCAGGTTCTCGAAACGCATGATATAATCGACCATCTGTTCCCCTGACTCATCGAACAGGAACTCACTCTGAGTCAGTTTGTGACGGGTCCACTCGTTCAGCTCCTCTTTTACCGCGAACCAGTGGATGAAGGCGTCGAAGTCCCGGAATCTCCTCATCTTCTTCTGAGTCCGGCGGGCGACTTTCGTCGGTTTCTGGCCGTGACGTGATTTGAACTCCCGGATCGTCTGGATGTGATAGAGGTATTGGGAGAGCATCCGCTCCCACGGATTGCGGATCACGGCGAACGTGAAGCTCTGTTCCCAGAATTCGGCACCGACAAGATCCCTGATCTCGGCAGCGGTATGATGCCGGTGGGTCTGTCCGGGAATCTCCTGCAGTCCGAATTGCGAAAGGGCCTTTGTGAACGACCTTCCCGCGGTCCGGAAGATGTGTACGAAAATAAAATTGTGCTCATGGGAGACGATCATGGTGCGAATATACAGGAGCGCCATGGGGTTGGAAAGAGTACTGCCCGCCGGGAAGTCCGCAGTCAGCGGGTGAAGATGTTCCTGAGGACGAACCAGATGTTGGCGGGACGTTCAGCGAGTCGGCGCACGAACCATGAGTACCAGGCATCACCGTAGCAGAGGAGGATACGTACCCTCAGCCCTTCTGAAAGCCAGCGTCTCTGAGCCCGCCGACCGATCCCATGGATCATCTGGATCTCCAGACCTGATCCGTCGTCCCCGGCTTTTCCAGCTGATTCCACGATCTCGTCGACCAGCCCTTCATCATGGGTACCCAGGGCCAGCAGGCCCCTCCCGGCTCCCTCTTCGACGATCCGGAGAGCGAGATCCCGGAAATTGGCATCCACATCACTTCTGGAGGGAAATGCGATATCGGCTGGTTCCTGATATGCGCCCTTGACCAGACGGATCGCAGGGTGGAGATGCAGCAGGGTGTCAAGATCACCGGCGGTACGTCTGAGATAACTCTGCAGGCAGATACCGATGCTCTCATGTGCCTCGAGAGACCCCCTGAAAAGATCCAGGGTAACATCAGTGCAGGCGCTCGATTCCATGTCGATCCAGACCATACTGCCGGTATCGGCTGCTTTTAAAACCAGCAGCATCAGATTGTCGCAGCATAGGTCATGATCGATGTCGAGACCCAGCTGTGTAAGCTTTATCGATATCTGGGAATCAAGCCCTCTTTCATCTATCAGATCGAGGAGCTTGAGATAGCGGTCGGTGACAGCAGACGCTTCTGCGGCATCGGTCACGTTCTCACCCAGAAAGGTGAGCAAGGTAGTAAAGCCATCCCGTTCGAGACGGAACGCTTCAGCCAGGGCCTCTTCTGCAGTTTCCCCGGGTACGAACCGCTTCACGGCTCGTCGCATGAATCGATATCGGGGCAGATGAGTGGAGATCCACCGGTTGGTGGAAGCCCTGAGGAGGATTTTTCTGGAGAGTCCCATCATGATCTCTTACGGTTTCAGGGCACTAAAGCAGATCCTTCAGACGGATCAATACCTCAAGTGCCTCGATGGGAGTAATGTGGTCGGGATTGATGGTTTTCAGCTCTTCCACAAGAGCATCCGGCCTGTGCGCGAAGAGATCGATCTGCGGATCGGGAGCCCGATTCTCCCGGCCGCTCTCCTCAGGCAGGGGCCGATCCTCTTCCAGGTTCTGCAGTATCTCCCGGGAACGACCGATCACGGGATCGGGGACTCCCGCCAGCTCGGCAACATGGATGCCGTATGAATGGTCGCATCCTCCCGGAACGATCTTGTGGAGGAAGATCACACGGTCCCCCCATTCCTTGACTGCGACATTCAGGTTGAATACCCGATCCATACGTTCAGCCAGAATGGTGAGTTCGTGGTAGTGTGTCGCGAAGATGGTCTTGGCCCCGACCTCCTCGTGCAGGTACTCCCCGACCGCCCAGGCGATGGAAAGACCATCATAGGTGCTGGTTCCCCGTCCTACTTCATCGAGGAGAACCAGGGAATCAGAGGTCGCGTTGTGGAGGATGTTGGCCGTTTCATGCATCTCGACGAGAAACGTCGATTCGCCGCCCGCGAGGTTGTCCATTGCTCCAACCCGGGTGAAGATCCTGTCGAGGACAGGCAGGCGCGCACTGGCGGCCGGGACGAACGATCCCGTTTGCGCTATCAGGCATATCAGGCCGATTTCCCGCAGGTAGGTGCTCTTTCCCGACATATTCGGTCCGGTGACCAGGGCTATCTGTCTCTCTGAGTCGAGGTGTACATCGTTCGGTATAAACGTTCCTCCCGGCAGAAGGGCCTCAACGACCGGATGCCTCCCCTCCTCGATAATCAGGGTTCCATCATCGGTGATTTCAGGCCGAACGTACCCGTTGCGGACCGCGACTTCAGAGAATGAGGCGAGCATGTCCACCACCGCCAGTGTTGACGCGTTCTTCTGAAGGACCTCCAGACTTCCGGCACATGTCGAACGAAGTCCGTCGAACAGTTCGTACTCGAGTATTGCGGCCTTTTCCTCGGCTCCCAGTACCTCTTCCTCTTTGACTTTCAGGTCGGGTGTAATGTATCGCTCGGCCGCAACCAGCGTCTGTTTACGGATGTAGTCTTCGGGGACTTTGTCCGAATGGGTCTTTGTTACTTCGAGGTAATACCCGAAGACCCTGTTGTATCCGATCTTCAGGCTCGGGATACCGGTCCGTTCACGTTCTTCCTGCTGGAGGTCGGCGATCCACTGCTTGCCGGAACTCATGAGATCGCGGAAACGATCGAGGTCTGCTGAATAGCCTTCACGGATGATGCCGCCATCAGTGAGAGCTACAGGCGGATCATCCACGAGCGCGTGCTGGAGTTCGGTCGTGATATCAGTAAGGGGGTCGAGACAACGGGCGAGTTCATCGAAGAGTTCAGAGCCGAAGGAAGCAAGGATATCAATCAGCTCCGGGATCGCTGCCTGCACCTGACAGAGACCCTTCAGATCACGGGGTGAGGCCTTTCGTGTCTCAACCCGCACGGCGATCCGCTCCAGATCACCCATGCCATCCAGTGCGGTGAAGAGATCATCCCTCAGATCGGATTCCTCGACGAGCGACTCAACCGCATCGAGTCGTTTCTCGATCGCTGCGGAGGCTGTCAAAGGACTGAGAAGTGTATTCCTGAGTATCCGTGCGCCCATAGACGTTCTGGTATGATCGAGGACACCGAGGAGAGAACCGTTCTTTCCGCCATCCCGGATATTGGCGACCAGTTCAAGATTGCGCTGTGTCGCGGCGTCGAGGAGCATCCCCTCGCCGGTTCCCCTGATCGTGATCCGTTTCAAGTGAGCCAGGCTCACGAGCCGGTTGTTCTGCAGGTAGGAGATCAGCGCCCCGAGCGCGCCCGTTCCGATCTCAAGTCCATCAAGTCCGAGACCCTTCAGCGTTCCCACGCCGAGGTGCTCTCGAAGTGAGCGGTCCGCTATGTCGAAACTGAACTGCCAGGCATCGAGAGTGGTCACGGTCCGACCATCGGAGCCGGGCAATGAATCCAGGTATCCTGTATCGGTCGTATCGGGCACGATCAGTTCGGCGGGCATGAACCGCTGGATCTCGTCAGGCACCAGCTGCCCGGGGACCTCCATGACCTGGAGATCACCCGTGGATACATCGGCAACAGCGATCCCCGTCTGACCGGAATCGCCGGGCATGGAGATTGCCATCAGGTAATTATTCCGTTCCCCCTCGAGGTAACCCTCAGCCAGCGCGGTACCGGTCGAGAGCACTTCAACCACTTCCCTCTTCACGATCCCTTTTGCCTTCTTCGGATCCTCCACCTGCTCACAGACGGCCACCCGGTGCCCTGCTCTCAGAAGGCGATTGATATAGGTGTCGGCGGCATGGGCGGGGAATCCTGCCAGCGGGATCGCGTCCTTTCCCTCACCAGCGTTCCTGCTGGTCAGCACGATATCGAGCGCGCGAGCCGTTTCCTTCGCGTCATCGAAAAAGGTCTCGTAGAAGTCACCCAGGCGGAAGAGCAGGATCGCGTCCGGATGGTCCCCCTTGATACTGAGGTACTGCTGCATGACGGGAGTGTTCGACTTGGCCACGTGGATTCGGTCCGCTCAGCCTCGTGAAAGATCGACGAGCACGAAATCGGGGACCCAGGCAGAGGCATTCCGCAGGGTCCGACCGTATGCGTTCGCCTCGGCGCGCGTCGGGAATCGGCCTACAAAAACCCGTATATACAGTACTCTGTTCACACGACCGCTCTCATGCCAGGCCGGATACCCCTCCCCGGTAAGCCGCAATACCATATCGGTCGCGTTCTTCATTTCACGGTACGATCCCACCTGAACGGTCCAGTTCCCCTCTCCCATACCTTCAGTTCCGGTTGCGGGCGTGCCGGTTGCACGCATGGTGTCGATACGGGCCTGGACGGTCCGCTCCTGGTCTTCAGAGAGCCACTCTCTTGCCTGCCTGCCCTCCCAGGTGTCGGGATACCGGTTCCTGACGATCTGGTGGAGGGCTCTCGACTGCTCCAGATTGTTCTGAAGATCGTATGCCTTGGCCTGCAGAGAAAGCGCGCGGGGGTGATGGTCTTCCAGGTAGGGAGCCTCGAGGACTTCCTGCGCATACCACAGCGTGGAATCGGGTTCACCGAGCTGGAGGCTGATCTCCGCTATCGAAATATGTGCCATACCCAGGAGGTCAGGATTTGTAGCGTTTCGCGCGACCTGCTTTATCCTGCGTAAACCGACCCTGACGCTGTCGGTATCGACAGAGGAGGCTCCAAGCGAGTAGATCCAGGTCATTCCCCGCCAGTATCGGGCTTCCTGCCCAAGTGGAGAATCACCCTGCCGCCAGGCAACAGTACTGAAATTTCTCCGTGCGGCAATGTAGAGTCCAGAATTGTAATGCCATTGGGCAATCCTGAACCGCGCCTGGTCGGCATACCCGGAACTCGGGTACCTGTTGAGGACCTGGATAAAATACCGGTCGATGGCGATGCTGTTGTCCGGTTCTACAAGCCCACGATAGTAGAGTATCTCCGCGCTTCTGGTCCCGGCCGCAATAAGCGCATCGAGCATTGCACGGGCCTCATTGTAGTGAGCCCGATCATACAGATCCCTGGCCGCGGTTATCGATGGAGAACCCTGGTACCCGGGATCCTGGCGCCCAGAGACCGGTGTCGTGACAGTGAGCGTCATCAGCAGGAGCATGGCGATCACATAACACCTGCCCTGAACAGGAGCGAGGACGGCTCCACTCTTCATTGATCCATCTCCTTCTCCTCTTCAGGATGTATGGTGTGAAGCTCGACGGCTTCCGGATCACGGCAAGCCTTCAAGGCGAGTTCAAGAGCGATCTCCGGCTCTCCCGAGCGGTAGCAGAGCAGAGCAAGAGCGCGCTCAAGCCGGTCAGGAGCAGCACTGGTCTCCTGGTATCGCTTGAGGATATCCATCGCCTCCTGTACTTCCCCTCTCCTCTCATGGAAGTGCGCCAGTGCAAGAGCGGCATCGGGATTGTCAGGATTCGATTCCAGATATCCATGATAGATGTTCGCCATCTGGTTGAACTCACCCAGTTCATAGAGAGCGTCTTCAAGCCTGGCCAGTGCCGGCCCGGCATCAGCCGGCACAGTGGAAACCAGTTTCTCCCACCACTCAATGGCGCTTGCTGTCTTCTTCTCAGCCGCATAGGTCTCAGCGATCAGCATATATGCTTCTGAGGCCGTCGGATCGTGCTTCAGAGCCTCCTTCAGCGCGATCCTCGCCTTATGTCCCTCGCCGACCGTCACCAGATGCCGGGCCTCTTCGATCCGGCACCTGGCAAGACGCTCGACAGTCATCTGATCATCTTCCAGTAATGATTTCCCGAGAGTGAACGCTTCATCCCAGCTGCCCCGGGCTTCATACACCTCCATCAGGCGCAGACGTGCCCAGTCGCTCGACTTCCATATCCGATCCAGGTCGAGCAGGGTCTTCTCTGCGGCTCCCCAGTCATGCAGGGAGATGTGGTCGAGAGCGAGCGATTTCAGGGCGATCCGCCGCAGGAGGGGTGTGAGATCGCTCCTGACGGTCACGTCGCGATGAACTTTCAGGGCCCGCTCACCACTCCCTTTTCCGCGCAGGATGTCTCCCAGGAGTATATACGCATCGATATTAGAGGTATCCGATTCTACCACTTCCAGCAGCCTCGCGTATGCGAGATCGCTCTCGCCGTCGACGAGATGACGCAGTCCTTCGACGTATGGATCACGTTCACTCCGGACGGCCTCCAGGCGCCGTCTTCCCGAAATGATCAGGAAGAGCACGACCAGAAGCAATCCGGCCGTGATCAGGAGAATATCATTCAGCGTCATCAGTCTCTTCCGGTTCCGAGACGAACGGTTCCTGCAGCGGCATGTTCCTCAATGCCTGGAGCTCTTCATGGAGCTCTTCACTCTCGCGCCTGGCGTTCCTGAGGTCTGCCCTCAGCTTGAGTTCATTGATGAACGCTATCAGGAACCAGACCAGCATTCCGGCAATGAACGCCTCGAAGATGACCAGGATCAGCGGTACCTCTTCGAACTGCCAGAAGAACAGGTTGATATCGACCTGCTGTCCGATGTTCATGATGGAGAAGCCGAGCATCACGATCATGAGCAGTGCGATACCGAGCCATTTCAGGATCCACATCTTTCAAAATCCTTTCATTCGGGAATCCCGCTACTCTATCAGACGCCCCCTCACGGTCCACGTTCCTGCCTCTTCGATGATAACCTTCACCAGGCGGCCCATCAGTTCCTTTTCAGATTCGATCACGACGGTCCGATTTCCACGTGTTCTGCCGGTCCACTGATTCGGTCCCCGATCCCCGATGCCATCAACAAGGATCTCGTACTGGCCACCGATCATCGCTTGCTGGGATCGCCGGGTGAGCTCTGTCTGCAGCTCGATTACCTGCTCAAGACGTCTCTGTTTCTCTTCAGCAGGAACGTCATCTTCGAATTCGCGTTCGGCCCTCGTACCGGATCGAGGAGAATACTTGAACAGGTAACCTGAATCGAACGAGCATTCCGCTATCAGACTGAGTGTATCTTCGAACCGGGATTCTGTCTCGCCCGGAAACCCGACGATAATGTCAGTTGAAAGTGTGACATGGGGGATACTCTGACGAATGGTCCGAACGATCCCGAGATACTCCTCCCGCGTATAACGCCGGTTCATCTTTTTGAGCACGTCTGTGTTGCCTGCCTGAACCGGAAGATGGATCGATTCACACACATTTTCGCATTCAGCGATCGCCTTCAGTTCCTCTTCACCATAGTAGAGCGGGTGTGGTGATGTGAATCGTATGCGCGGGATCCCTGTTGCCGATACTTTCCTGAGCAGATCCCCGAATCCCATCTTTTCTTTCTCTTCCCGCCAGGCATTGACCGTCTGACCGAGCAGGACTACCTCCATGACGCCCTCCTCCGCCAGCTGCGTGACCTCCGCAACGATGTCCCGCCAGGAGCGGCATCGCTCACGTCCGCGGGTATGCGGTACCACGCAGAATGTGCACATCATGTCACATCCGCGCATGACCGTCACAAAGGCAACAGGGCTTCCGTCTCGGCGCCAGGAAGGGATTCCTTCATACAGTTCGTCCCTGTTGGTCGACCAGTCCGCTCGATGTTCACCCGGATCGAGGTCGAAGAGCTCGGGAAGGGTCCGGTAGGTATCGGGCCCGAGAATAAAATCGAGTCCGGGGAGTGACTCGAGCAGTGCATCCTTCAGATGCTGGGCCATACAGCCGACTATACCGATACGAACTGAACTCTGTTTCTTCAGGCTGAAGAGCTGTGTTACCCGACCGATGACCCGCTGTTCGGCGCGTTCGCGCACAGCACAGGTGTTCAGGAGGATCAGGTCGGCCTTCTCGGGTGTGTCGATGATGTCACAACCTGCCTGCCGGAATATGCCGCACAGCATCTCGGAGTCGCGAACGTTCATCTGACACCCGTACGTCTCGATGTAGACAGTGTGTCGCAGGTCTGATTGGTGAGTGTCGGCCATGTTCTGTTGGTTTGTTCAGTGAGGCCCCGGTCGGCTCAACAGCTGAACGGGGCCCCGGCAGATGGTCCTGTGTCGGGTCTTCAGTCGTCAGACTTCTTCACAGGTTTCTTCTTGGCCGACTTCTTCTTGGCGGTTTTTTTCGGCTTCGCCTTCTTCTTGCCTGATTCGACCTTTTCTTCAGCCTCGGGAGCAGGTTCCTCTACTGGTTCCTCTGCAGTCTCTTCAGCCTTTTCCGGTTCTGCTTCCGGTTCCTCGGCAGGTTCTTCAGCTTTCTCGGGCTCTGAATCGGCTTCCTCTACAGTCTCTTCAGCCTTTTCGGAATCTGCGTCGACCTCCTCCTGCTCTGCGTCGGGTTTCTCTGCAGGTTCTTCGGCTGAATCAGATTCAGATGAATCTTCTTCTTTGGAGTCCTTTTCGGCGAACTCGAGCTGCTCCTTCAAGCCGGCAAGCCCATCGGCACCTTCATGATCGGCCAGCGTGATCTCACGCTTCTCGTGTTTCTTGACGAAGGCGTCCTGCTCCTTCTGACCCTTGCTCTTGAAGTACTCGGTCACCGAAAGCACGATCTTTCGTCCTTCACGATCGAATTCGATAACAGTCAGGGGCAGTTCATCCCCTTCATCGAACGCCTCTTCCGGCGTCGAAAGATCTTCACGACCAAGATGCTGGAGCGGAACGAATCCCTCGACATCATCGGGGATGTCGACGATCACGCCCTTGTCGATGAAGCGGGTGATCTTTCCGGTCGTCTCGGTGCCCGGCTCATAGGTTGCCGCGAGATCATTCCACGGGTTCGGTTGAGCCTGCTTGTAACCAAGTGAGATCCGGCGTTGTTCTCTATCGATCCCCAGGACCACGATGTCGACTTCCTGGCCCTTCTGCAATATCTCCGAGGGATGTCGGATCCTCTTGGTCCACGACATGTCACTGATATGGACGAGTCCGTCGATACCGGGTTCGATCTCAACAAAGGCGCCGAAGTTCGTGAGATTCCGCACCTTCCCGTCGAGTTTGCTGCCGATAGGGAATCGGACTTCGAGGGTCTCCCAAGGATCGGGTTCCGTCTGCTTGAGCCCGAGCGAGATTTTCTCATCCTCGGCGTTAACCCTGAGCACGACGACTTCAATGTCATCACCGATGTTCACGAGTTTCGAGGGGTGTCTGATATGCTGCGTCCACGACATCTCACTGATGTGCACGAGGCCTTCGATACCCTCTTCCAACTCCACAAAGGCGCCGTAATCGGTGATCGAGACGACCTTCCCCATCACCTTGGCGTTCATCGGGTATCGATCCCCGACTCCTCGCCACGGGTACGGCTGGAGCTGCTTCAGACCGAGACTGATCCGGTCCCGTGCCTCATTGTAATCGAGTACCTTCACCTGGACGACATCACTGATATTGACCACTTCACTCGGATGTGCCACACGGCCCCAGGACATGTCGGTGATGTGGAGCAGCCCGTCAACACCTCCGAGGTCGATGAAGGCCCCGAAATCGGTGATGTTCTTGACTGTTCCTTCCCGGATCTGTCCCTTGACGAGATTGGAGAGCACTTCGGCGCGCATTCGTGCGCGCTCGGCCTCGAGTACCATCCTCCGGCTGACTACAATATTGCGCCGGTTCTTGTTGATCTTGATGATCAGTACGCGGATATCACGCTCGATGAACTGGTCGAAATCGCGCACCTGCCTGAGAGCTACCTGGGAGCCTGGCAGGAAGGCTGAAACGCCCATGAGGTCCACCATCAGGCCGCCCTTGATACGCCTGCTCGGCCGGCCGATCACCACTTCACCGTTATCATAGGCGTCTTTGATCTTGTGCCAGACCTTCATGAAGTCTGCCTTCGACTTGCTCAATACTATCTGGCCATCCTGATTTTCGATATTTTCAAGAAAGACTTCAACTTTATCGCCAACTGAAACGGCTGAGGGATCACCGAATTCGTCGACGGGGATGATTCCCTCGCTCTTGAATCCGACATCCACGATAACGTCTCGATCTTCGATGCTCAGCACGACACCGGAGACGATCTGCCCCTCATCGATCAGGGCAAGTGTCTGGTCGTACAGAGCCATCATCTGTTCGTATTCTTCTTCGGTATACTCCGAAGCTTCGAGCTCTTCCTCCGTGAGGTACATCTGTTCTTCGTCGATGTTCGACTCAGCGGCAGGGTTTGGGGTTATGGTGTTCTCTTCCGGCATCAGTCGTGTGCCTCCTCGAACTACACATGGCCGCAGGGTACATAATCCCCCCCCGGCCGACCGGTGTTACCGGTCAAGGTTACTGGTTAGTGTCCGTCTCGCTCTCGATCAGCTTTTTCACGAGAGCCTCTACACGATCGACCTGTTGATCAATGGTAAGATCGCTTGTATCGGTGATGATCGCGTCAGGAGCCTTCCGCAACGGGGAATGCTCTCGTTCTGAATCGTATGCATCACGGGCTCCGAGATCCTTTTCCACCGTCTCCAGTCGGATCTCGATACCTGTCGATATCATTTCCCGGTGACGTCTGAGGGCACGCGTCTGCAGGTCGGCATCCAGGTAGATCTTCACGTCCGCATCAGGGAATACGACCGTTCCGATATCCCGTCCCTCCAGAACCACCCCACCCTCGCGCCCCATATCCTGCTGGGCCCGAACGAGGATCTCCCTGACATACGGGATCTCGGACACCAATGATGCCCGGGCGGTAACCTCAAGCATACGAATTTCGTCAGAAACATCCTCGCCGTCAAGGAACACACGCACGCCGTTCTCAGGCGGTTCAAGCCTGATATCGGTTTCCATGGCAAGGCGGGAGACGCATTCGTGGTCATGGGGATCGATCCCCGCGCGGATCACCTTCAACGTCATGGCCCGATACATTGCTCCGGTATCGATATGGAGGTATCCGAGCCTTCGAGCCAGGAGACGGGCCGTGGTACTTTTGCCCGATCCGGCGGGACCGTCAATCGCCACGATCAGGCCCCTGGAGCCTGCCATCACTTCATCCGTTCCCCTTCATCCTCACGTATGAAAATCCAGCCGACCGTTTTGCCGATATCGAGCATGTCGTCGAGCTGCCAGTATGTCCTGTCGTGGTGATACCGACTGCTCGTCTCCTCGTGAGGGATAGCCTCCACCTCATCGATGATGGCTCCGGCCCTCATCTGCCAACGGGTCATGTTCTCTACCCGCAGATCCACCCAGCCGTCAGAGGCCCACTGTTCAAGGTTTTCGTCGCTGATCGGCTCGGCATCCAATCCTCGTGCCGGTGGGATTTTCACCCTCGGGCCGCGCAGGAGCCGTCCATCGGGCAGCAGTATGGGGATACCGATAGATATGATGGCACTCCTGAGTTCCTTGTCCTCCTCTATCAGGTCGAGACAGGCCGAGGAGAGGTCATCGGTCGTCGAGGCGACGATATCCTTCAACGTACCGGCCGTACGCCGCAGAAGCTCTGCTTCGTAGAGCAGTTTGCTCAGACGCGGCGGGCCCAGCACTTCAAAAGCGACAGAGCGTATGCCATGTTCTTCTTCAAGCCCGCGGAGTTGTTCCAACGCTGACTCACGCAGGGATCCGGCCCGGTAGGTCGGGCCCATGACGGCCATATCGAGAGCGGTCACGATGTCGAAGCCGGTATTGCCGCCCATGATCTCCCGGATGACATCTCTGGAGATCTCTTCAGGAGTTATGAATTCCATCTGTCCGATCGTGGTGATGACACTGAATTCACCACGTGAGAAGCAGCCGTTCTCACCGGTATCGATATATACCGATTCAAGAACCCGCTCATCACCGAGTCGCCTGAATCCGTCCTCAGGCAGTGACAGCGCAAGTTCTCCCAGCGGTTCGAGCGCCTCATCCGGCGTGACATCGAACAACGGGATCGGCTTATGATGTTTCATGACCGGGCCGACGCCGATACCCTTCCAGGCGATCACAGCCGCGGGCTTCACTTCCTTGACGATCGGGCCATCAGGTGTGCGTCCCATCAGGAAGAGAAGCATGCTGTGAGCGCCTGCCATGGCCGATTTGCTCAACAGGACCCTTGAGGGGCGTTCCTCTGAATGTGTGTAGGGGATGTTCAGCCCCATGCCGCCGGTTCCCGTCGTTCCCACCTTGATGTACATCCCTGTTCCGGCTTCACGCATGGCCCCATAGAGTACCTGAACGTGTCTGACCAGCTGAGGAGTGTACTGTGTTGCCACCAGCCTGATGGTGGCATCCGTCATGCGTTCCTGGTCACCGCTCTGGATGGTGTTCAGAACCTCTTTGCTGCCTAAATAGACATCCTGGTAAGCGAGCGCAGTCGCAGTGTTTATCGCATCGACCACCAGATCGGGCCGGGTATCACTGATAAGGCGATAGAGAGCCTGTCCTTGAAGTGATTCATCATCTAATTCATTGAACACATCTTCCAAAAACAATATCCTGTGCTCAGGATCCTGAAGCAATTCACCGCGCGAGAGATCCTTGAACGATTCCCGCACAAATATATTTCCCCAGGCGGCATCGATGGATGCATCGGGAAAAAGGGACTTCAGATCGTTTCTGGCATCTTCTGCCTCCTGCTGCAGGTGGCTCGATACTGTGAGATGTGACGGTTCCTGCTCGAGCAGGTCACGACAGATAGCCCGCCCCACCATACCGAATCCGCCGAGAACCAGGATTCGACGCCCGCTGATATCCACGTAACGTATCCTTTCAGGCGCCCGGTACCAGACCGACGCTTTTCTTCAGGTCATTCACCTCATCAGGTGCAAGCTTACGCCAGGCACCAGATTCAAGATCATCTGCGGAAAGTCCCGCGAACCTGGAACGATGGAGTGTAACTACAGTGTAACCCAGGGAATCGAACATCCGCCTTACGATTCTTTTCCGACCGATATGAAGGGTCAATTCCACGGAATATGCATCAATCCTCTGCACAGTATCAACAATGACCGGCCCATCCTCCAGGTCGAAGCCGATCTCGAGTCTTTTCAGGCTGCTGCCATCGACTGATTCCGCGCACCGAACCTGATAGACCTTCTGTGACTCAAAACTCGGGTGTGTCAACCGGTACGCGAGTTCACCATCATTTGAGAGCAGGAGCGCGCCGGTTGTGTTCGCGTCCAGCCGTCCGACAGGACTGATACCGCTGCCGGTGTACTCGTCACCGAGCAGTGCTATCACAGTTGGCCTGTCGTGGGGGTCTGAAACGGTCGTAATGACCCCGAGTGGCTTGTTCATGAGAATATAGATACGGTCCAGGGGCTGTTCGATCCGTCGTCCCTCGAACTCCACCAGGTCCCGCTCCGGATGCACATCTATCCATGGTTCGGTAGCCGGCTTACCGTTCACCATGACGAGGCCGCTCCGGATGAGATCATCCGCCTTACGTCGGGATGCGACTCCCGCAGCCGCGAGGTACTTGTTGAGTCTCACGCTTCAGGTGTGAATCGATCACTATCGGGGTTCGGGTCGTCATCGAGCTCCTCCTTGGGAGTCTCCAGCACATCATCATCCGGGAGAGGCTCGACCTGGGTATCAGCCTCCTCGTCGTCGTCATTCTCCTCTTCAAGGAATTCCAGGGTGTCCACATCGGGAAGAGGTTCGATAACCGGGTGAGGCAGAACGAGTTCGGCCTGGATATCTGATTCGGCGGGATCCTCTCCCTCCTCCATTCCGATCTCAGGTCGTTCGTTCAGCCCCAGTATCGCAACCAGTTCATCGGGATCGGGGAGATCCTCGACCCTGTTCAACCCGAAATATTTCAGGAAACCGGGGGTTGTCCGGTAGAGAAGTGGTCTTCCGGGTCCTTCATCACGACCGGCTATGGCGACGAGACCTCTTTCGAGAAGTGTCTTGAGGGCACTGTCGGAGCTCACTCCCCGGATCGCGTCGATATCGGGACGTATGACCGGTTGTTTATATGCCACGATCGCCAGTGTTTCCAGGGACGCCCGTGACAGCCGGTGACTCCGTTTGTCCTCCTGCAGTTTCGCAACGAGATCGACCCATTCGGGCCTGGTGGCCATCTGGAACCCGCCAACGATCTTCAGAACGGTCAGTGGACGTCCTTCGGTGTCCCAGTTGCTTACGAGCAGTTCTATATACTTTTCGACCTGGCCCGGAGTGATGCTCTCTCCGCCTGATGCCCATCCGCTCTCTTCGAGTATCTTGCCGATCTGGTAGGAAGAGATCGGTTCCGATATGGAGAAGAGGATGACTTCCAGTGCGTTCCTGAGACTGTTTTCGATGTTCTCATCCATCAGAATGTTCCGGGCTGGAAGTTGACCGCAGGGGTCTTCCTGTTAAGCCAGAGGTCACCATACAGTTCAGACTGTTCAAGGGCCAGTTCTCCCAGTCGAGCGAGCTCGAGGATCGCGACGATCGTGACCACCATGACGAGGCGATTGTCATAATTCACGAGTATATCCACAAGACTGAGCCTCTCGGTTCCTCTCAGCAGTCCACGGAGATACTCGATCTGGTCTGCCACTTTAACCTCGGGACCATGTACCTGATACCTGCCCTCTTCCTGTATCCGCTCAAGCGCCTCCTGGTACGCCTTGAGCATGTCGAAGAGGGTAACATCGAGGATGATCTCATCCGGTTCCGGCAGGTCAACCGGACCGGGGCCGCTCCCTCGAAGGTAGTATTTCGTGAAGATGTCTTCGCGCTCGGCCAGTGTCTCGGCCGCCTTCCTGAAGACCTGGTATTCCTCAAGCTGTCGTACAAGCTCCAGACGCGGGTCTTCCTCGTCCTCGAGTACCTGTGAGGGCAGGAGCATGTGTGCCTTGATCTGCATCAGGGTCGCTGCCATGACGAGCATGTCGCCGGCCATCTCCAGATCGAGGAGCTGCATCACCTCGATATAATCGAGGTACTGCCGGGTGATGTGAGCGATGGGGATATCGTGGATCTCCACTTCATTCTTGCGGATGAGGAACAGCAGGAGATCGAGTGGACCTTCAAATGCTTCTATGCGTACCGCGTAGCCCATTCCGGCTCAGGCTCCCGGCCTCAGGAGGCCCATCGAATCCCGAACCAGTCCCATGGTCTCTTTCGCGACCTCTGAAGCTTTTCTCGTTCCCGTGATGATGACATCCTTTACGGTGTCGGGGTCTGCCTCGAGCCGCTTCCGCTCTTCCCGGAACTCTCCGAAATGGTTGCTGATAACTGCCGCAGCCTCCTGTTTGCACATTACACAACCCCTCTCACCTGAACGGCAGGTCGCAGCGATCGTTTCAACCTGATCGGGCGAGAAGATGATATGCCATGCATAGACGTTGCATATCTCCGGATTACCGGGATCATCCTTCCTGATCTTCTCAGGATCAGTGATGGCCGACATGACCTTCTTCGTGATCACATCCGGCTCGTCACTCATCAGGATGTGGTTTCCCAGACTTTTCGACATCTTTCTGCCATCAGGTCCGGGCACGCGGGGGAACGGTGTGAGCAGAGTGTCCGGCTCCGGGAATATCTCCGCATATGTCGCATTGAATTTGCGTGCCAGTTCCCGGGTGAGTTCAAGGTGCGGAGCCTGATCCTCTCCCACCGGTACGGCATGAGCGCGATAGACGAGAATGTCAGCGGCCTGCAGAACCGGATAGCCCAGATGACCGTAGGAGACTTCACCTCTGAGGTCGAGATCCTTGACACGTTCTTTGAACGTGGGATTACGTTCCAGCCGTCCCAGGTTTATCAGCATGCTGAGCAGCAGGTGGAGCTCGGCATGCTCGGGAACCATCGACTGCAGAAAGATCGTGGCTTTTGAGGGATCAAGCCCGATGGCAAGCAGATCGATGAACACTTCGAGCGTATCGTCCGCGATCCGTTCCGTCTGATCGTAGGTCACTGTCAGACTGTGCCAGTCCACGACGCAGTGGAATGAATCATATTGATGCTGGAGCTTGACCCAGTTGGAAAGCGCGCCGACATAATTGCCGATATGCAGCTTACCGGTGGGCTGTACTCCACTGAGGATGCGTTTCTTGCTGTTCATGTGTCTCAACATAGAATCCTCCTCCGACCTGTCAACGACAGGGACGGGGAATCCTCCTCTGACCTGTCAATGACCTGGACGCAGAATGAGCGCTCCCGACAGGTCGGTGCGCCAGACCATCGCGCCCGAAGATCTAATATCCTCGAGTATCCGGGGAGCGGGATGACCGTGCCGGTTTCGCTTACCGACCGAAATCACTGCCAGGGAGGGTTGCACCTTCCCAAGGAATTCCGGGGAGGTGGAATCGCCGCTTCCGTGATGTGACACTTTCAGTACCTGAGAACGGAGTTGATCCTCGTAATGCAGCAGGTAGCGTTCACCGGAGATCTCCAGATCACCGGGAAAGAGCACCGACAGTCCGTTCAGTTCCAGTCTCAGTACAAGTGACCGGTCATTCTCTTCCCGTGTCACCCTGCCCTCTGCACCCCCGGGAAGCCCGTGGAGTACGTCGAACCAGGCGTCACGCGCCAGATCCAGCCTTGCACCGGATCGCGGGATGAGAGACCGGGTTCGAGTCGCAGAGAGCTGTGAGAGAAGGGCCTGCGCTGCTCCCTCTTCCTGGATCCTCCATTCTCCACGCATGAAAAGATCGACCTCGAATCGTTCAAGAAGGGCCGGCATTCCACCGATATGATCGGCATCGGAGTGCGATGCGACCAGGAGGTCTATCTTGATGATCCCTCGTGAACGCAGGTAGGCAGCTACAACGCTCTCACCGGCATCCCACACATCCCAGGCCGGTCCGGCGTCGATCACGATCACCCGTGACGGATGTCGTGTTTCAATGACGATCGAGTCCCCCTGCCCCACGTCCAGGAATGCTATACGCGGCGCGCCAGGGGTGAGGACGGGACTCCAGGTTACCAGGGCCAGCAGGAGCAGGGCGACCAGTCTGCTTCTTCCACCTCTTCCCCATGCGATCAGCCCGGCAAGGGCTGCCAGCGATGTCCAGGGCTGCGCCGGCTGCATGATGCCCGGTATCTTTCCCCATAGATATATCCACCAGAGCAACAATCGGCCTGTTCCCTCACAGAACGCCCCGACCAGCTGTTCGGGGATCCCTCCGGTCAATCCCAGGGCAAGCGCGGCAAGGACCGACGGAAGCCAGATACTCAGGATCGGCACTGCCAGGATATTCACCAGCAGGGCCAGCGGTGTTACGGTTCCGAAGACGAGTACCTGTACGGGCAGGACCCCGGACTGAGCTCCCATTGTTACCCGCATGATGCCAAGTGATCGTTCACGGATACTCTTCCTCTCCGGGCCCCCCACTTTCCGACCGGTAAGGGTTATCCCGGCTACCGCTGCCACAGAAAGATGAAAACCGGTTGATGCGATGAGTGCCGGACTGACCACAAGGGCTGTCAGGATGGCCACGGGAAAGAGTCGACCATCATCGATTCTCCGCAGAGTGTCTTTCAGGGTGATCCAGGCCGAGATCATGAGTCCGGCCCGTATGGCTGAAGGCGGCGCGCCGATCGTGATGACGTAGATCCAGATCACCAGAATGATCGAAGCTACTGAAACCCGTCTTCCCGACCGAAGCAGTTTGAACACGATCAGGATCGTCATGACAAGGATCGCTATATGCAGGCCGCTTACCGCCAGAAGATGGGCCGCGCCGGCGCTGCGGAACGCATCAACCCAGGTGCGATCGACAGCGTCTCTTCTGTTCAGGAGGATTCCCTGTATCAATCCCCAGACCGGCTCTGACGCCCACTCTGGCCGGTCTGTAAAAGCCGTGACCTCATCATCAGTCCCGGTCTCTTCGATCGGGTCCCGGGTCATGGTGACGAGTGGCCGGTAGTGCGGGTTTCTCAGTCCTTCATGAGCACTTTTCTGATGGGTAGTGTCGATCCAAGGTGAGGAGACATCCAGTTTCCTTGAGGAGGGCACAGCAGCCAGGAAGCAGAGGAGAAACAGGCCGAGGCGTTTCGCGTGTACGGGAACACGGGGCCACAGAAGGATCAGTGTCGAGAAGAGAAGCAGGAGCCATATCGCATACAGCGGAAACCGGTCTCCCAGTAGAAGGCCGATCGTCCATGAGGCAGTGATTCCCCAGATGGCAGCAGGCGGCACGCCGCCCTCTCCTTACGGGAGGCCATGTTGCGTTCAGGGCGAACGCGGGGAGCTGTCAGATCATAGAGAACCCCTGATCGAGATCCTCCTTGATATCATCCATCGATTCCAGCCCGACCGAGATACGTATGAGATTCTCGGTGATGCCGAACTGGAGGAGTTCATCTGCCGCATAGGTCGAATGGGTCATGCTGGCCGGATGCTCGATAAGCGTGTCAGCGTCTCCAAGACTCACTGCCAGGGTACAGAGTCTGAGGTTGTTGAGGAACCTGGCCCCTTCAGCACGGCCACCCTTTATGTAGAAGGTCACCATGCCGCCGAATCCGCTCATCTGTCTGGCAGCGATCTCGTGCTGGGGATGGTCGTTCCTGCCCGGGTAGTCGACCCGCTCGACTTTTGGATTCGCCGCGAGGTAGTCGGCGATCAGGGCCGCGTTCTCGGAGTGATGAATCATCCGGATCGGCAGAGTCTTGAGACCCCGGATCAGCAGGAACGCGTCGAAGGGACCGAGACATCCCCCTATCTCGCGCAGAGATTCCATACGGATCTTTTCGCCCATCGCCTTGTCGGTGACCACCATGCCGGCAACAACATCGCCGTGGCCGGAGATGTACTTGGTGCAGCTGTGGATGACGAGTGTAGCACCAAGGTCGAGCGGATTCTGGTAGAAGGGTGTGGCAAAGGTGTTGTCCACCGCCATCGGAACGCTCTTCTCGGCCGCTATCTGTGCGATTGCGGCGATGTCGACGACCTTCAGGGTCGGATTTGCCGGTGTCTCGATCCAGATGAGACCGGTATTCTCATCGATAGAGTCACGAACCAGGTCGAGATCGAGAGCATCGATCATACGAGGTTTAATGCCGACACGCGGAAGGACTGATTCCGCGAGGGAGTGAGTTCCGCCGTAGACCGGCTCACAGAGCACGATATTCTGTCCCGCATTGCAGAGGGCGAATATCACGGCACTGGTAGCAGCCATACCACTGGCAAAGGCGACACCTGCCTCCCCGCCTTCCAGGAGAGCCATGGTCTGTTCCAGGGCGTTGACCGTTGGATTGCTGATACGGGTATAGACGTACCCATCCTCCTCACCGGCAAAGATCCCGGCCCCGGCTTCGGCATTCTTGAACGCGAAGGTGCTGGTCTGGTATATCGGCTGACTGACCGCACCTGTACGTGGGTCGGGGCCTCCCGGCCCATGGATGGCTTTCGTTGCGAATCCCCACCGTTTCATGTCCGCGTCGTGTGCGTCTGACATCTTGATCAGCTCCGATTCTCTTCGTCGTTCTGGATGTTGCCGGCTTCTTCGATGAATTCAGTGAGTACACCACCGGTGCTTTTCGGGTGGGCGAACGCGACCGGGTACCCTTCGACACCAATGTCGTCACCACCACCGATGATTTCAAATCCTTCCAGCGAGAGCCTGTCGATCGTCTTCTTCAGATCAGCGACAGCAAAACAGAGATGATGCAGACCCGGTCCCTGCTTCTCGACGAATCGGGCGATGGTTGTATCCGGATCGAGTCCCTCCATCAGCTCGATCTTCACGTCGCCAAGTCTGTAGATCGCTACACGGACCCCGAACTCCCGGTTTGTTTCCATCTGATCGGGAGGAGAACCAAGCAGAGTGGTGTAGATCTCCACTGCCCTGTCGAGATCCTCGACCGCAATAGCCACGTGATCCAGCCTCTTTCCGCCCGGCGCTTCTACGGTCACGAGAGACCCCCTGGAGGTTGATACGATCCCCAGACATCCCGGAACGCGTCACTGATCTCACCGAGAGTCGCGTTCCCCTCGACTGCTTCCATCACCACCGGGACCAGGTTATCACTGGTCACCGCCCTCTGACGGATGTTGTCGAGGACCTCTTTCACCCTGCCGGCATCCCGCGCATCACGGAATCGGTGAAGGGCGACGACCTGCTGTGCTTCCTGTTCAGGATCGACACGCAGGGTGGCGCTGGCGGTCTGCTCATCCTCATCCTGCTGGAACCGGTTCACACCCACGACAGAGCGCTCGCCTCTCTCCACCGAACGCTGGTACTCATAGGCCGATCGATGGATTTCGCGCTGAAAGTAACCTGCCTCGATGGCGCCCACAGCTCCGTTCAGTTCATCCACTTCCGAAATGTACACGCGGGCCCGCTCCTCAAGATCATCGGTAAGCGCTTCAATCGCGTAGGAGCCTGCCAGGGGATCGACCGTATCCGCAGAACCACTTTCGTATGCGATGATCTGCTGAGTCCGCAGGGCGATCGTGACCGCTTCTTCAGTAGGCAGGGCCAGTGCTTCATCCATCGAGTTCGTGTGAAGGCTCTGTGTGCCGCCGAGGATTGCAGCAAGGGCCTGGAGGGTGACCCGAACAATGTTGTTTGCCGGCTGCTGTGCGGTGAGTGTCGAACCGGCTGTCTGTGTGTGGAATCGGAGTCGCCAGCCCTCCGGATCTGAAACGCCGAACCGATCACGGGCAATGGAGGTCCACAGCCGTCTTGCCGCCCTGAATTTTGCTACCTCTTCCAGCAGATTATTGTGGGCGTTGAAGAAGAAGGACACGCGCCTGCAGACAACATTGAGATCGAGACCGGCCGCGCGGGCAGCTTCAAGATAGGCGATCGCATTGGCGAACGTGAACGCGATCTCCTGTGCCGCGGTAGCTCCGGCTTCCCTGATGTGATACCCCGATATCGAGATCGTATTCCATCTGGGCATTTCACGGGCGCAGAACGCGAAGATGTCGGTGATCAGACGCATCGAGGGAACCGGCGGGTATATCCAGGTGCCCCGTGCGAAATACTCCTTCAGGATGTCGTTCTGGATGGTTCCGGACAGTGATGCCAGCGGTATGCCGGCGCGTCTGGCCGCAACCGCATAGAAGGCCAGCAGGATAATTGCGGTCGAGTTGATCGTCATGGAAGTCGAGACCTGATCGAGCGGAATCTCCCTGAACAGGACCTCCATGTCACTGATCGAATCGATCGCGACTCCCGATTTACCCACTTCACCCCTGGCGAGTTCATGATCGGAGTCATAACCCATCTGGGTGGGTAGATCGAACGCTACCGAAAGGCCGGTCGTTCCCTGTTCAAGGAGATACCGGTAACGTTCATTACTCTCGCTCGCGGTCGAATAACCGGCGTACTGGCGCATCGTCCAGAGACGTCCTCGATACATGTCGGGATATATACCGCGGGTGTACGGAGGGGCTCCCGGCTCACCGAGGGCGCTCTCGGGATCGTGCCCTGATAGATGCTCAGGCCCATATCTCCGTTCGAGCGGAGTACCGCTTGACGTCTCGAAGGACCGCCCTTCAGGTTTCTCCTGAGACACTACCTGCCCTTCCAGTCGGCGGTTCGTTTCTCGATGAATGCGTCCAGTCCTTCCGATTTGTCCTCACTCTCCATGATCGCTCCGAATTCCTGAGCTTCGTGCAGGTATCCGTCGGAGTGATCGCCCTGACTCGCGTCCATGGCACGCTTGATGGCCGCGATCGCGAGCGGTGCCTTGCCGGCGATGGCTCGGGCGAGATCTGTCGCTTCCTTCACGGCAGATCCCTCGGGTACGATCCGCTCAACAAGCTTCATCTCCTTCGCCTGTTCAGCGCTGATCATGACACCTGTCATCAGCAGTTCGGCGGCCTTTCCATATCCGAGAAGGCGCGTGAATCGCTGGGTGCCCCCATACCCGGGCAAAATACCCAGGTTGATCTCAGGTTGACCGAACTTCGCGTTTTCCGACGCGACCCGGATATCACACGCCATGGCGAGTTCGCATCCGCCCCCCAGGGCGAAACCGTTCACCGCTGCGATGACCACCTTCGGCATCATCTCAATCTTGCGGAACAGATCCTGTCCCCGACGCGCGAATGCCTCACCACCAGCGCTGTCCAGATCCCGGATCTCGGTGATGTCGGCACCCGCAACGAACGCCTTTTCACCTGCTCCAGTGATGACGATAGCCCTGATCTCATCATCGCCGGCCAATGTGTCGATCGCCTTTTCCAACTCATCCAGCGTGTTCACGCTGAGGGCATTCATCACTGCAGGTCGATTGATTGTCACGCGGGCGACATGCCCGTCACGATCAACCTGCACCTCGGAGTCAGGCATGTTCGATTCATCACTCATGGCATTCCCCCCGGAGTGAGAACTGGTCACTCCGCCATCAGGTTGCGCGCTATCACCAGTCGCTGTATTTCACTCGTCCCTTCGTATATCTCGGTGATCTTGGCGTCCCGCATGTGGCGTTCCACCGGATATTCTCTGATGTACCCGTAACCGCCATGTATCTGAACAGCCTGAAGCGCTGCCCGCATGGCAGTCTCACTGGCAAAGAGCTTCCCCATACTCGATTCCAGCGTGTGGCGCATACCCTCATCACGCATCCAGGCGGCGTGCTGAAGCAGAAGTCGTGAGCCTGCTATCTCCATGGCCATGTCAGCGATCTTCCACTGGATAGCCTGGAAAGCAGCAATAGGCTTGCCGAACTGCACACGCTCACTCGAGTAGGAGAGGCTCTCTTCAAGACTCGCCTGCGCGATACCCAGGGCCTGGGCGCCGATCCCGATCCGGCCGACATCGAGCGTGGCAAGGGCTACCTTGAATCCCTTCCCTTCCTCTCCGATGATATTCGCGGCCGGCACCCGACAATCCTCGAAAATGATGCTGACACAGTCCGAACAGCGTATGCCCAGTTTGTCTTCATGCTTCCCCACGATAAAACCCGGGGTACCCTTCTCAATAACGAAGGAGGTGATCCCCTTTCCACTCGGCGCGTCCGGATCTGTTTTGGCGTAGGTGACCAGCAGGTCGCACGAATCACCATTGGTGATAAATGCCTTCGTGCCGTTCAGGACGTACTCATCCCCATCTTTCACCGCGGTTGTGGTCAGAGAACCAGCATCGCTTCCCGCGCCCGGTTCAGTGAGGGCATAGGCACCCAACTGTTCTCCGGAAGCTAGTCTGGTGAGGTATCTCTTTTTCAGGTCATCATTTCCAAAATGGTAGATGGGATCACAGCAGAGACTGTTATTCACCGACATGATCACGCCCACACCGGCATCAGCCTTCGATATCTCCTCAAGCGCCAGGACGTAGGAGAGGTTGCTCGTTCCAGCTCCGCCGTACTCCTCCGGGATGGCGATTCCCATGAAGCCGAGTTCTCCCATGCTCTTGACTATATCTGCGGGAAACTCAGCCTTCTCATCACGTTCGCCCGCCCCCGGCTTGATCTCTTTCTGTGCGAAATCGCGGGCTGCCTGCTTGATGAATTCCTGCTCTTCGGTCAGTCGAAAGTCCACGTTGCTCTCCTAGGTGTAGTCGTAGAAACCCGTTCCGGTCTTCCTGCCGAGATGTCCTGCCGCAACCATCTTCCTGAGAAGCGGACATGGCCGGTACTTCGGGTCACCCATTTCGTTGTGCAGTACTTCCAGTATGTCGAGACAGACATCGAGACCGATAAAATCCGCCAGTGTGAGCGGTCCCATCGGGTGTGCCATACCCAGCTTCATGACCGTATCGATCGCCTCGGCATCCGCTACGCCCTCCATGAGCGCATACACCGCCTCATTGATCATCGGCATCAGTACGCGATTGGCCACGAATCCCGGGTAGTCATTTACTTCGACCGGAGTCTTACCCAGAGCTGTCGCTTCGGCCATCACGGTCTGCGTGGTCTCGTCATCTGTCTGATGTCCCCGGATGACTTCGACCAGTTTCATCATCGGAACCGGGTTGAAGAAATGCATGCCGATGAACCGGTGAGGAGCACTCGTCAGCGCAGCAAGCCGGGTGATACTGATACTCGAGGTGTTACTGGCAAGGATCGCGCCCTCACCAGCGACTGCGTCGATCCTGCCCCACAGGTCTGCTTTCACGTCGAATCGCTCAATGATCGCTTCGACGATAAGATCCGCCCCGCTGACATCTTCGATCGAGAGCGATGGCGTGATAAGGCTGAGAGCTTTGTCGGCTGCTTCCTGGTCGATGATCTCCTTCTTCACCTGACGGCTGAGGTTCTTCTCGATCGCGGTGACAGCGCGGTCGAGATACTCCTGAGAGACGTCGATCAGGGTTATCGCGCGTCCCTGCAGTGCAGCGACATGCGCGATACCGTTACCCATTGTGCCGGCGCCTATTACCGCATAGTGCTCGATGGCCATGTAGATTCTCTCCTCTTCTGTTGATCAGTCTTCGATCTCAACAGCCAGCGCTACCGCGCCTCCTCCTCCAAGACAGAGCGTCGCCAGCCCGCTCTTCTCACCCCGGTCCCTGAGGGCATACAGCAGAGTCGTGAGCACCCTGGCTCCGCTGGCTCCTATCGGATGACCGATCGCGATTGCGCCTCCATGGACATTCACCTTCTCCCAGTCCCAGCCCAGTTCATTCCCGTTGGCAAGCGCCTGGGCGGCGAACGCCTCATTGGCCTCGATAAGATCGAAGTCCCCTATCGATGAGCCCAGTTTCTCCATCAGTTTCCGTGCGGCCGTGATCGGCGCGAAGAAAAGATCCCTGGGATCCACCGAGGCCTGTGCGTATCCGGTGATACGGGCCATGATCGGCGCTCCAGTCTCCTCTGCTGCTTCCCTGGATGCTACGACAAGCGCGCTCGCCCCGTCGTTGATACCGGAAGCATTGCCCGCGGTGACGATACCATCCCGGACAAAGACCGGACGCAGCTTCCCGAGTGATTCAGCGGTTGTACCAGGTCGTATGAATTCATCCTCGGTGAACTGGTGTGGGTCACCGATCTTCTGGGGTATCTCCACCGGAACGATCTCGGCTTTGAACTTGCCCGCCTCCTGTGCTTCGGCGGCTTTTATCTGACTGCTGGCGGAATAGGCATCAAGTTCTTCACGTGTCAGGGATGCCTTCTCAGCGGTGTATTCGGCCAGTTCGCCCATATGGCAGTCGTTGAAACCGCACCAGAGGCCGTCACCGATCAGCACATCCGTCGCCTCGGCGTGACCGAGTCTCATCCCCGCTCTGGCCGTCTTCAGGATGAAGGGAGCATTGCTCATGCTCTCCTGTCCGCCGGCGACAAAGAACGAACCATCGCCTGCCTTGATCATGCCAGCGGCCAACATCACCGCCTTGAGACCCGAACCGCACACCTTGTTCACCGTGGTTGCCGGTACGCTCTCGGGAAGCCCGGCACCGATAGCTGCCTGTCGAGCCGGAGCCTGGCCGGAGCCTCCCTGGAGGACCTGCCCCATGATGACCTCGTCGATCACACTGCCATCGATCCCTGCCCGATCGACGGCTTCCCTGATGACGATCGCGCCCAGTTGCGGTGCCGTAAATCTGCTCAGGGTTTTCTGGAAATTACCGATCGGCGTACGAACAGCACTCAGAATGACCGGTTCAGTGTTGACGGAGCTCATTCCTGACTCTCTTCCTGTATCATGTTGAAGTTCATGCTTCCGGTTTTCGGGAAGATGCGCCGGGTGTGACCGTGAGTTTTTCATCCAGCTTGTAGCTGCCCGATGGACCGGTGCGGATACGTCCCCACCGGACACGGGGAGCATGGTAGAAGGTAAGATAGGCACCTGTTGCCACTGCCTGCGCCAGAAGGGCCGCCTTCACTCTGGCGGTTACCGCCGGTTCGAAATCGACGCCCTCCAGCACTTCACTGCGTACATGCGATGTCGTAGGAATCAGATCACCCGTGATGAGCACCGATGCCTCGGAACCTTCCAGCCAGATCGCCTGGTGTCCGGCAGTATGTCCACCGGTATGCTCGACCCGGATACCGGGAAAGGGTTCGCAGCTGCCTTCCAGGAGGACGAGCCGGTCTTCACGTTCGTAGGCGTGCGCTGCGAGAGATGCCGTATATGCGGCTGTCCTGAGATCAGGCTGGCGTGATGCCCCCAGCTCCATCTTCTGCAGGTAGAGTCTGGCTTCAGGCAATGCGGGTACCAGGCTTTCACTACCCCCGTTTGAGAGATCTGAAAGCATAGCCTGGTCCTCATTGGTGCCGGTCGGGGCACTCACAGCCCCTGCGATGTGATCGAAGTGGAGGTGGGTGGCAATCACCGCGATCACATCAGAGGGTGAAACATCGGCGTCTTCCAGCAGTTCAGCGAGAGGTCTCACACCGAGGATATCGTACCGGTCCATTGTCTGGGGCTTCCAGCTGTGACCGATACCGGGATCAATGAGAATAATGCCTTCCGGTGTGTTCACGATAACCGGAGCAAGCCCCAGCACGACCCGATTGTCTTCATCGGGACTGTTTAGCTTCTCCCAGAACACTCGAGGATAAATACCATAGAGCGCGGCCCCATCCAGGCGGAACGTGCCCCCATCTACGATGGTGAGGCTCAGCCCGCCAAGATCCATCTGTGACGGTTCCCAGCTCATAATTCTGTCAGGATCTCCCTTGATATGATCAGCAGCTGTATCTCGCTTGTTCCCTCACCAATGGTCGTGAGCTTGGCGTCCCGCCACATCCGCTCAACGGGATATTCCTTTGTATACCCGTACCCTCCATGAAGCTGGATCGCTTTTGTGGTTACCCATTGAGCCGTCTCGCTGGCGTAGTATTTGGCCATTGCCGAAGCCGAGATGATGTTCTCCCCGGCCTCTTTTTTGATGGCGGCGCTGTAAATGAGATGCCGGGAGGCTTCGATCCGTGTGGCCATCTCGGCAAGGGTGAAGGCGACGGCCTGGAATTTCGCGATCTTGCGCCCGAACTGTTCCCGTTCCTGCGTAAACCGTAGGGCTTCCTCGTATGCCCCCTGGGCCAGTCCAAGAGCCATGGCTCCGATACTGATGCGGCCGCCGTCGAGGATGGTCAGGAATTGCCTGAATCCCTTCCCCGGATCACCGAGAAGGTCTTCAGGAGGGATCCGGACATCCTCGAACACCACTTCGCAGGTCGTTGAACCGCGAACCCCGAGCTTTCCCGTGATCGGATTGACGGTGACACCCTCTGTACGGGGGTCAACGATAAACGAGCTGATATCGCGGGTTCCATCCTTGTCGCCGCCAGTGCGGGCGGTAAACACCATGGTGTCGGCCTGCAGGGCATTCGTGATCCACATCTTTGCGCCATTGATCACCCATACGTCACCGTCGAGGCGGGCGGTGGTCTTTGTGGCTCCTGCATCCGAACCGGCATCGGCCTCTGAGAGTCCGTACGCTCCGAGGACTGTTCCGGAAGCAAGCGGCTGGAGATATTTTTCCTTCTGCCCGGCACTACCGAAAAGATGGATCGGCTGACATGCAAGTGAGATGTGTGCCGCGAGGATCAGTGCGGTGGAACCGCAGACACGAGCGGTCTCCTCGACCGCAATCGCGTAACAGAGGGTGTCCATACCACTGCCACCCTCTTCTTCAGGGATAGTGATACCGAGCAATCCAAGCTCAGCCATCTTCTTGATACTTTCATGGGGGAAGCGCTCATCCCGATCTATCTCAGCGGCGATGGGCCGTAATTCGTTCTCGGCGAATCCGCGGACCATCTCTCGAACCATCTTGGCTTCGTCGGTAAGTTGCACGATGCGTTCCTCGGCCAGGTGGTGACGCACGGGAGGGCCGTCGCAATGTACGTGTCAGCTCGCTTCGAATCAAGGAGTGGCGGGGCGCATGTCCTTCAATCTGATCTGGGCGCGGCGAACACCTCTGAACTCGTTCTCTTCAAAGGCGAAAACCAGGTCGATCGCACCGGCTGCAAGGTCATCGATCCGGTCACCAAGGTTGAATCCTATAACATCGACTCCGTTACCATTTCCGATGTCCACCATGAACTTGAGGTGCGCGCCATCCCCGCCCACTCTCTTTGGGGAACCGAGGACCTGTGCTTTTCTCAGGAGGAGCGTCGGGCGGCGGTTCCCGGCACCGAACGGCTCCAGCAATTTCAGTTCACCGAGAAAAACGGTATCCAGATTGTCAGCATTAATCTCACAATCTACTTTAATAGATGGCTCTATATCGCATTCCTGTAATTTGTTGCGCGCTATAGTATCGAACGCCTCGGAAAATTGATCGAAATTCTCTCTTGTTATGCAGAGACCTGCCGCCCGCGGATGCCCACCGAATTCCACCAGGTGTTCGGCGCACTCAACAAGGGCATTATACAGATCGAATCCTTCGATACTCCGTGCGCTGCCTCTCCCCTCATCTCCGTCCATTGCTACCAGAACCGTCGGCAGGTGGTAGCGTTCAACCAGACGGCTTGCCACAATACCGATCACCCCCGGGTGCCAGTCCTCAGCGCAGAGCACCAGTGAGTGCCGATCATCCAGGGCATCCTCAGCATCCAGCAGCTCCTCAGCGCTCTGCAGGGTGCTCCTGTCAGCAAGCCGGCGTTCTTTGTTGTAGTCGTCGAGGCGCATAGCCAGTTCGGCGCCTTCAAATTCGTTGTCGGTGAGCAGAAGATCAAAGGCGTCACGAGCATCGCCCATACGGCCGGCGGCATTGATACGTGGAGCGAGTGAAAAGACCGCCTCTCCCGCGCTCACCTGGTGCCCCTTCAGGCCGACCCGGTCGATGAGCGCCTTCAGGCCGGGCCATCTCGTTCTGGCCAACTGGGGGAGTCCGTATTTCACGAATACACGGTTCTCCCCTTTTAACGGTACGACATCGGCTGTCGTACCGAGCGCGACGAGATCGAGGTATTCAAGGAGGGAGGATTCTGTCCCTGCTGGGTTGAGCGCGCATGCCAGTTTGTAGGCAATCCCGACACCGCACAGGTCGGTAAAGGGATAGGAGCAGTCATTCTGGTGGGGATTGAGAACCGCAACGGCGTGCGGTACCTGAGGGCCTGGTTTGTGGTGATCGGTCACGATCACATCAATATCAAGCTCTCCTGCTCTCTCTACCTCCGGGATGGCACTGATCCCGCAATCGACGGTTATAATCAGGGAAATGCCATCATCAGCTGCCTGTTCTACAGCCTCCATGCTGAGGCCGTAACCATCGGAAGTCCGGTGGGGAATGCGCGCGTCGGTTTCGATACCGAGGAGGCGTAGAATGCGCACGAGCAGTGCCGCGGCTGTAACACCGTCGACATCATAGTCACCATGCACACGTATCCGTTCCTCTGCATCCAGAGCTCCCTGGATCCTGTCGACCGCAATATCCATGCCGTGCATCAGGAAAGGATCGTGCCCACTGCTCAGATCGGGAGTGAGGAACTCGTCCAACGCGGCAATCGATACATGACCGCGCTGGTAGAGGATTGAAAGAATTTCAGGGCTGAGGTCGATCTGGCCGGCGAGATCTCTGACGGCCTCTGCAGGTGCCGGTTCCTGGATCTGCCATTGGTAGCTCACGTACGCCTTGTACCTCCACCATATCGATCTGGTAATAACAGGGAGACGGCCTGTAAGCCGGATTCTGTACCGACCCGAGGGTCGGCGGCGATCATCTGTCTGGGACGCCGGTTACCCGACGCCTCCTGCGGCCTACCCGGGAGTCATAGTGAGGCGGACCACCTCTGCTCCCCTATTTGACCTTGCTCCGGATGGGGTTTGCCGTGCCCGTCCGATCGCCCGGAACGGCGGTGGGCTCTTACCCCACCTTTTCACCCTTACCTGCCCGAAGGCTGGCGGTTTATTTTCTGTGGCACTTTCCGTCGGGTCACCCCGCCTGGGAGTTACCCAGCATCCTGTCCTGTGGAGTCCGGACTTTCCTCACGTCTCCCTCCCGAAGGAGGAAACGCGTGATCACCCGGCCGTCTCCTCAATTTCTGCCAGTCCCCAGTCGATTCCCGCGTTAGCGAGTCTGTCAGCTTCGACATTCATCTCCCGGCGGACATGTTTCACGCTTATTCCATCCAGCCGCTTCAGCCTCTCGACAGCGTCATCATAGAGAGGCTTCAACTGCTGATTCTTTACACGATACTCGCCCGAGAGGTGTTTCACCAGTAATTCAGAATCGGAATAGATGACACCATTGCTGAGGCCCATCTCCTCCAGCGCCTGTAAACAGTGGATCAGAGCGCGATATTCGGCCTGATTGTTGGTCGTCTCACCGAGATAGGAAGCCCGCCTGTATATCTCACCGACACCATCCAGCGTGATGAGTACACCAAATCCGGCATGTCCCGGATTCCCCCGGGCTCCACCATCAACCCATGCCGATACCTGCGTTCCCCCGGTCGTCACGATCCCTCATCCTCACCGAACCACAACATGATGCGTCCGCAGTTCTCACAGGTGATCGGCCGCTCGGCTCTTCGGATCTCGGTGATGGTCTGAGGTGGAATGCGATTGTAGCAGCCCCCACAGGCACCCCGGACAACCGGTACGACCGCTGTGCCCTGTTTACCTTCCTTGACCCTGTTGTAGATACGCTTGAGGCCGTCATCCAGATGTACCGTCAGAGCGTCCCGCTCACTTCTGATCCTGGCCATCTTGGAATCGACGCCGCTCAGTTTTACTTTCAGATCCTTGATCTCGGCTTCAGCGTGAGGCTTGAAATCATCGAGCTCTTCACCATCGGTCTCAGGATCATCTCCTGCTCCCTCGATCTTCTCCATGATTTCGAGCAGATGGTCTTCCACGCCTGACAGCTCCCCCTTGGCGGCATCCATCTCCTTCTGAAGTGCGTCCCACTCCTTGTTCGTCTTCACCTCGCCCAGACGATCCTGGAGTTTGGCGACCCTGGCCTGATGATCCTTGATCTGGCGTTCCAGGTTCCGCTGCTCCTTCTGGAGGTCCTTCTCCTCTTCCTCCATGCCCTGCTGAAGCTGCACACGTCTCGTCAGTTCAGATTCAAGTTCATCTATCCTCTGCGGATAATCGCCTTTCGATCGTTCCAACTTTGCCAGCTGGTCATCTATTTCCTGCAGTCTGGCCAACTCAGTGAGTTGTTCGCGCATCCGTATGTATCCCTGTCATGTCAGATTAAAGGTTCGGTATCAGAAGACTCGGCTCACTGCCGCATCCTCCAGAAACACTTCCACTTCAAGCTCCCAGTGATTGCGGGCCGCAGCGCGTTGGACGACATCTGCCAGTCGTGCGACTCCCGGTTGTTCTGTTGCTCTGTGTCCGGCGTCCACACACACCATCGAACCCGCCGCATCCATGATATCATGGTATTTCAGGTCGCCTCCGATGAAGAGCTGGGCACCGCGGGCCGCGGCAACTGCCAGCAGGTTCGATGTGCTGCCGCCGGCAACGGCGACCAGCTGCACCTCACCTTCTTCAGGTCCGGCCACCTGCAGGTCTATCCCCCCGAATACTTCTTTCACGCTCGCGAGAACGTCCATGGTCTCCGCCGGTTCAGGCAGGACACCGATGACACCGGAGCCGAGTGCACCCCCCTGTCCGAACGTCTGGAAAAGATCGAACGCCACTTCATCGTAAGGATGATGGAGCTTCAGAGCCTCGATGACCTGGTCAACTGCCGCTCCGGGTACCAGCATCTCCAGGCGCTGTTCATTCACATGCTCCATCTGTCCGACTTCGCCCACGAGTGGTCGAGCGCCTGATGTTGGCCGATACGATCCGATACCCGCGATCGTAAAGCTGCATTCCTCATAGTTCCCGATCACACCGGCGCCGGCCGCTCCGAGTCCGGCACGCAGCACCTCCGTATAATTATCGGGTACAAAGGTGACCAGCTTGTAGAAGGTGCCCTGCTCGTCCGGTGCCAGGATCTGCTGTTCCTCAAGCCCGATCAGATCTGCCAGTGCTCCACTGATTCCATCGATCTGGCGATCAGCGTTTGTATGAGCGGCAAGGAGTCCGATATCGGAAACAAGGAGCAGCTTCGCGATAGAGCCCTGAACAGTTGTAGTATCGATGGCTGAAATGGATGGAAGAATGAGAGGATGGTGGGTGACGATGAGCTGGGCATCCTGATCGATTGCCCGCTTGAGGGCTTCCGGGGATGGGTCGAGGGCGAAAAGGCACCTCTCGACCTCCCTGCCAGACATCACCTGCCAGCCACTGTTGTCCCACTCGTAGGCAGATGAGAACGGGTAGCGGTCATTCAGAGCCGCATATATCTCAGCAGGCAATGCCAATGAGATCCCCCCTTCCCACAAATAAAAAATGCACCCGGGCCAGGGTGCACTCTGCTGCGGAAACGAGGTTGCCTCGTCTATGTATTCTCGCTCGACGGTCCATCTACCCTCGTTCCAGGCCCACCATATGTCGAATAGTGACCAGCTTTAATAACAAGCTATGAGACGGTAGTATTGTCAACTACTGCTTTCCTCACCAGGAGGCCAGAGATGCCCCTCTTCCGGCAGTGTGAGCAGGACACCATCCATGAGACCGGTTCGGGGGATTATGATGCGTGAGGCACCTGCGCGAACGGCGATCGCATGGTAGAATGCGGCTGCACCGGAAAGCATCGGCGCGCGATCGGACGGTATTCCACAGGCGATCAATGAATCTGTCTCCAGAAAGACGGTTTTATCACAGAGCTGATTGAGTTCCCCTGGGGTAATGCCATTGAGCGAGGAATATTCCTCACCCCACATCCCCCATTGCACTGCCAGAGAATCGAGCATGCTTGCCTGCCCGCCCGTTATGACGATGGTATCCACTCCTCCGCTGTCCAGAAGGTCGGATGCCAGCTCAGAAGCCAGATTCGCCGCCTTGAGACGAAGCTGCAGGCGGGTTTCCCTGTCTGGTAAGCGGGACTCGATGAAGGTCGCGAATCGGGCAGCAAGCCCGAGTGAGTGGCTTTCAAGCCTCAGGCCGACTTCTTCCTCTCCGGCCGGTGCGCTGATCTCAAGGCTTCCTCCGCCCAGATCGATGATGATGTCAGGCTCCCGCCCACCGATCATCTGGCCTCTGATGGCCTGCAGCACCAGCCAGGCCTCCATCTCAGCAGTGAGGATCTCAACCTGCAGACCACTCCCTTCGCGAATGCGGGATACGGTCTGCTCTGCGTTCTCCGTCCGGCGGAATGCCTCTGTGCCAACGGCCCGGTAGCATCCGACTTGCACCCGCTCAAGGATCTCGGAGAATCGCCAGCATGCTTCGATCAGCCTGTCGACGGTCTCATCACTGAATTCCTCACGGTCGAAGGCATCGGTGGCGAGCCGAAGCGGGATCCTCTCCCTGAGGGTGACCTCAGGGATCCCGCTTTTTCTCAGGCCGGCAACAGCCATCTTCAGACTGTTCGATCCAAGATCGATGCCTGCAACACGCTGAAGGGAAGGCTTATTCATTGGCATGGAGGGCAGAGGCCGCCTACGAAGCCACCCATTCCTGACAGAGCACCTCGGTCTGCTCAAGCACCAATTCCGTCGCGCGCTGCTGCATGTCAGGAGGGTACCCGTATTTGCGTAGAATGCGTTTCACCAGAACTCTGATTTGAGCACGCGCATTTTCACGAATCTGCCAGTCTATCGTCACATTCTGCTTCACGCGGTCAACCAGTTCCTGCGCCAGGAAACAGAGTTGCTCGTCCCCCATCACATCCCGAGCGCTTTGATTCTCAGCCAGTGCGTCGTAAAACGCCACTTCATCATTCGTCAGACCGAGTTCCTCTCCACGAGTGTGCGACTCCCGAATATCCTTCGCCAACTGGATGAGTTCTTCGATTACCTGGGCTGCCTCAACAGCACGATTCTGATACTTTCGAACGGCCTGCTCCAACATATCGGCAAATGATCGAGCCTGGACGATGTTCTTGCGCATGTGGGTTCTGATCTCATCGTTGATCAGTTTTTTCAGTAGTTCCAGTGCCAGGTTTCGTTGCGGCAGTTCTCGTACTTCCTTCAAAAACTCGTCGGATAAGATCGAAATGTCCGGCTTTTCTAGACCTGCCGCAGCGAAAATGTCCACTACCTCGGTAGAGTAGACCGCGCGTGATATGAGCTGCCGGATTGCTGACTCCATCTCATACGGTGTCCTCTCCGACTCGGGAACCGTTGTTTTGACAAGCGCCGAACGGAACTCCTGGAACAGTCCCACTTCGTCTCTAATCTCCAGCGCTCGCTCGTGGGGTACCGCTAACGCAAAGGCTTTCGACAGGGTCGAGACGGCCTGAAAGTAGCGTTTCTTGCCGTCAGTCAGCTCGAGGATGAACTCCATTGCCCGAGCGATTTCACTCATCCGTCTTGACGCTTCAGTTGTCAGAATCGCCCTGTAATCGAAGCCGTGCATCATGTCTTGCACAACCTCATACTTTTCCATCATTACGGCGACGGCCTGCTCATGGTCGACCGTGGCTTCGCCCCGTCCACCACTGGTTGTGTATGTGTTCAGAGCCTGTTTGAGGGCGTCGGCGATACCGAGATAATCAACTACAAGGCCACCGGGCTTGTCTTTGAAGACCCGGTTCACTCGCGCGATAGCCTGCATGAGATTGTGGCTGCGCATGGGCTTGTCCAGATACATGGTGTGCATGTTCGGACAGTCGAATCCGGTCAGCCACATGTCTCGGACGATCACTACTTTCAGCCCGTCTTCCGAATCTTTATACCGTTTTGCGATGGCTTCCCGGGCTGCCTTGGTACGGATGTGAGACTGCCATGAAGGCTCATCGGAGGCTGAACCGCTCATGACGATCTTGAGTACGCCATTCGCGTCATCATCGCTGTGCCACTGTGGCCGCAGCCTGGTGAGCGCGTTATACATTTCCACGCAGATACGACGCGACATGCAGACGACCATTG
>JALGVQ010000280.1 GCA_025774615.1 bacterium | reverse complement strand
GTGGATATTCTCCTTCGGGATGTTGATGTGATCGAACAGGTTCTCATGCATGAAGCGGTGATAGCTGTGGATACTGCCGGGATCCATCGGGCAGTACTCATCCAGGTTGAACGTGATGACCCGGGAGAAATCAAGAGCCTCTTCGTGATGGAGACGTATCAGTTCCCGGTAGATGCCGAGAGGTGTGGACCCGGTAGCCAGTCCGAGGACGGTCGGTTCATCCTTCGCGTCCTTCTCAACGATCAGCTCGGCGATACGGCCGGCTGCCGCCCTCGCGATATCCCGGTGATCGGGTAAAACGATGACGTGTATCTTCTCGAGGTTCTTCGGCACCTGACGCTCCCCGGTCCGGATGAACAGGTAACATACAGGAATATCGCGAAACGGAAACCGGCTGTCAGTGCCTCCCGTCGAACTCGATCGCTTCAGGCAGCAGAACAGTCGGTATGCCGTGGCGTTCAAGGGTCAGATTCAGTTGTTGTGCCCCATCTGTGAGATACCTGTTCACGTCGGTAAGTATTTCGATGAACTCGTCCCGCAACTCATCGAAGTATCCGTATTGCCCCACGGTGGGGGCGGCATTGGTGCCGCTGACCGATTGAGAAAGATCGCTCAGTTTCCGGGCTATGCGAGGCGTCACATCGAGGGCGGGCCACACACTCGATGGGGGTTGAGCCATGCGCTCCTTCAGGGCGATTATCCTCCTGACATGGTCATGCAGTGCCTGTTCCAGTTCAGGTGGCATTTCCACGATATCGGTCTGAACCGTCTGCCGACGTTCGGAGACCTGCCCGTCCAGGAGATCAAGGGCCCTGAGGGCATCATTCACCTGTGACTGCATCTCCCGCAGGGTCAGCAGTAGTTCAGTCTGCCGGTCGATCTCCTCACCGGTCACCGCGACGGCAGGATCGATCTCGACTTCGACCGATCGGCTGTATGAGGTGTCACCTACGATAAGACGGACCTGGTATGTTCCAGGTGGGACACGGGGGCCGTTCGGACTTCTTCTGTCACCAGATCCCTGACGGGAGCGGGGGCCCCACATGCGAAGATCCCAGGTTGTCCGGTTCAGGCCGATCTCCCGGGGGACCCTGCTCAGTTCCCGGATCGATTCCCCTTCGGGACCTGTGATCTCGATCGTCACCTGCTGGTCCTGATCGGGTACTTCCCTGAGGTAATAGGTAATGATGGCCCCTGATGGCGGATTCTGTCCCCGGAACACCTTGTGTCCCAGGTCGTGATGGATCGACCTGGACGCGTAACGGAGGGTTCGACGGACACCGAAGAGATAGGCTTCACTGGAGAGAACCACCTCATCCAGTTCCTGCAGCGGTGTGGCATCATCAAAGATCCAGATACCTCTACCGTGCGTTCCCAGAATAAGATCGTTCTCCCCTGGATGGATCAGTATGTCGTGAACAGCAACCGTTGGCAGGTTTCCGAGGTGGAGGCGGACCCAGTCCATTCCGCCATCCCAGGTGGCGTAGAGCCCCAGTTCGGTCCCGGCATATATCAGCCCGGGATTCCGCGGATCCTCACGAACAACCCAGACATATGCGTTTTCCGGCAGGTTCCCCGTGATGTCGGTCCAGTTCTGCCCGAAGTCATCGGTCCGGAAGACATACGGGGAATAGTCATCCAGCATATGCCGGTCGAAAGAGATGATACATGTGCCATCTCCGGTTCTCGAAGGTTCCACGTGAGAGACCGGTGAAGCTTCCGGAATCCCCCATACGTTCCCGATCAGGTTCTCCCAGTGTTCCCCGCCGTCGCGGGTCAGCTGAAGGTTGCCGTCATCGGTTCCGACCCAGATAACACCAGGCTGAACGGGTGATTCAGCCAGGCTGATGATGGTGCAATAATATTCCGAAGTAGTGTTTTCCCAGAATACGGGTCCGCCCGCGCTTACCATCTTCCCGGGATCGCTCGTGGTGAGATCGGGGCTGATCGCTTCCCAGTTGAGTCCGAAATCGGATGATCTGAACACGACGTTCCCGGCGAAATACACCGTTTCCCCGTCGTGAGGCGAAGGTATGATCGGCGCGTTCCAGTTGAAGCGGTATTTCAGTTCGCCCGCGGGCCAGGTATGAGGATTGATGGGCAGGGGACTGGTGTACTGCTGTTCCCGGGTGCGCATATCGGTGCGCATCAATCGGCCGCCCTGAGATTCGCTCAGAAAGAGCTCCGGTTCTTCGGGGTGTACCACCGCGAAGAATCCGTCACCACCACTTATCTGCTCCCAGTCACTGTTCAGGATGCCGTAGGGATCCCGGGTGCGGCTGGGTCCGTACCAGGTGGAGTTGTCCTGCAGTCCGCCTCCCACATAGTAGAATGGTTCCCTGTTGTCGGCGTATATCTGATAGAACTGCGAGAAGGGCAGCAGTCCCACATACTCCCAGCTGTCCCCCCGGTCGTAGCTGACTCCCACACCGCCGTCCGATGCCTGCCATATCCGATCAGGATCCTCCGGATCGATCCAGATGGCATGGTAATCGGAATGGAGGCCGCGGGAGACCTGCTCGAATTGACTGCCGCCGTCGATTGAACGGTAGAGCCAGATCGCCATGGCGAAGACCCGGTTCTCATCGGTCGGGTCTATTCGAATATCCGCATAGTAGAATCCTCGCGAAACGATCCGGCTGTCATCGCTGACCAGCCGGAACCGCTCGCCGCCGTCATCGGAACGGAAAAGCGAACCCTCCCGGGATTCGGCGATCACATACACCACGTCAGGATTGCCGGGTGCAACTTTGACACCGACGCGGCCCATCAGTCGGGGCAGGCCTGCCTCAAGTTTTTTCCAGGTGTCACCACCATCGATCGATCTGAAGACACCGCCTTTTTCGCTCCCACTGGTGAAGTTCCACGGTCTGCGTTCGAAATGCCACAGGCCGGCATAGAGGACATTCGGGTTGCCGGGATCGATGTCGAGATCGCTGACGCCATGCTCGGAATCGAGGAAGAACACCTGCTCCCAGGTATCGCCGCCATCACGACTCCGGTAGACACCCCGTTCATCGTTTGGTCCGAAAGAATGACCGAGTGCGCCGACATAGACGATCTGTGGATTCCGGGGATTGATGACG
>JALGVQ010000279.1 GCA_025774615.1 bacterium | reverse complement strand
CGCTGACCCGGTGGCGCTGTTCCTCGACCTTGAAGCGGTAATAGACACATGGTACGCCGGAATAAGGGCTCTCCAGCAGTTCATCCCCCATCGAGATCACCTTACCGTTGACCTCGACGAGCCCACCGAGGATACCGGAGATGCGGGATGTTTCGGTGCCGGTGATCAGCTTGAACCGTTTCCAGCCCCGGAATCCGAAGTAAAGGAGGAAAACACTGCCGGCGATCCCGACTATGGAGACGATCAGGGGAAAATTCTGCATGTGGCGGTTACCTCCAGCGGATTGCATTCGTGACAGAAACCGGCAGGTTTCAGGTCGATATCCTCGACATAGGTCGAGGCCCGCATGACACATGCAGGTTGCTGGCAATGGATCAGACCGAAACAGTGTCCCAGTTCGTGGATCGCCTCTTTCTCCAATCGTTCACAGAGCAGTTCCTCATCGGCCGGCAGGCCGTACACAGACGGATCGAGACGATGGATCGAGATGACTGCCGCTGGCCCTGACAGCTGTGCTTCACCAAATACATAGGTCAGGACCGGTATGAAGAGATCGACGCCGCACACCCCGAGTACATAGTTGGTCTCCACAGGCAGGTCTCCGAGAAGCATCCGCAGCAGAGCAGTCGAATTGTACTGTCCCCGGTCGGGATCGAAGGAGGTCTGGGCATCGAAACCCGGGCGGTGCTGGCGGACCTCAAGGCCCAGCTGAAGATTCAGAGTCTCACACAGACAATCGAGCATCTCCTGCCGGCCGGGCAGGAAGATCGGCACCAGATCGAGACGCGGCACCGGTTCCTACCTGCTCAGCCCGTATTTCTTGATCTTGTTGTAGAGGGTGGCCCGATCGACTCCCAGGATCTTCGCCGCCTGTGAGACATTCCATTCGGTCTGTTCGAGTATCCGCTCCACGTGGACCTGTTCCACCTCTGCCAGGGAATCACCCGCCGGCAGGAACGCAGCATCATTGAGCTGAAGGGGAAGATCCTCTTCGACGACGACCGGCGCCTTGCCGACCACGAGGGCACGTTCCACCGCGTTGGCGAGTTCCCTGACATTGCCCGGCCAGGGGTACCTGACCATCAGTTCCATCGCGCTGGAATCGAACTCGGTGAAGGCGCGGTTCATCTGTCGTGCGTACTTCTCGAGGAAGTGCTGGGCCAGCAGGGGGATGTCCTCGCGTCTCTCCCGCAGGGGGGGGATGGAGATGGTGAAGACATTCAGCCGGTAGTAGAGGTCCTCGCGGAAGTCACCCTGTTCGACGAGCTGTTCGAGATTCTGGTTGGTAGCGCTGACGACCCGGAACTCGACCCGGATGGGATTGTTGCCGCCCAGGCGGTTGAATTCCTTGGTCTCGAGCACCCGCAGGAGGTCGATCTGGGTCTTGGGGCTGATCGTCCCGACCTCATCGAGGAAGAGCGTGCCCCCGTCCGACATCTCCAGTTTCCCTTTCCGTCGGTAGAGGGCACCGGTGAAAGCGCCCTTCTCGTGCCCGAAGAGTTCGCTCTCGAGGAGTGACTCGGGCAGGGCTCCGCAGTTGACCGGGATGATGGGGAAGTAGCGACGGTGACTGTTTGCGTGGATAGCCTGGGCTATCAGTTCCTTCCCGGTACCGCTCTCTCCGCGGACCAGCACAGTGGCGTCGGTCTCGGCGACCGAACGGACCATCTCGAGGACCTCCTGCATCTGGGGACTCGTGCCGACTATCTGCTCCGGCATGGAGAGATGCTCCACCTTCTGACGGAGCTGGATGTTCTCGGCCTTCAGCTGTCGCTGCTCGATGGCCCGTCTGACGAGATGGCTCAGTTCGTCGGGATCGATCGGCTTGGTGATGTAGTCGAAGGCGCCCTCCTTCAGCGCCTGGACGGCCGTCTCGACCGAGGCGAAGGCCGTGATCATGATCACCGTGACATCGGTGTCGAGCTTATGGATCCGTCGCTGAAGCTCCATACCGTCCACACCGGGCATCTTGATATCGAGCAGGGCCACATCGTAGGAGGCTTCCTGCAGGAGTTTCAGCGCTTCTCCGGCGTCCTGTGCGCTGGCAGTGCGGTACCCGTCCTTCTGGAACCACTTCTCCAGCGAGTCGCGGACTGAATACTCATCATCGACGATCAGTATCCCGGGCGCGTTCTGATCCATGATCTTTTCACTCCTTGTGATCCGGTGTACTTCCGGAGTCAGATGCCAACAATTGTTTCGGCAGTTCAATGATGAAGGTGGTTCCCCGACCAACCTCCGATTCCACGAAGATCTGTCCACCGTGACGCTGGATGATGCCGTATACAACGGCCAGCCCAAGGCCGGCTCCGTCAGTAGACTCCTTCGATGAATAGAAGGGCTCGAAGATCCGGGACTGCGCCTCTTCAGGTATCCCCATACCGGTATCACGCACCGTCAGTTCGATCGAATCACCGATGTCAGCAGCCCGAAGCTCTATGGTTCCTCCGTCCTGCATGGCCTCGACAGCGTTCACGAGCAGGGCAACGAGACACTGCTGGAGCTGGTCGGCGTCGCAGACCAGCTGGTCATCACCTTCGACCCCCTCCATGACCAGATCGATGTCGGCCATCTCCAGGTGGTGTCCGACGATCATGGTGGAGCGTTCGAGGATCTCATTCATGGAGTGGGGGGCAATGTTCATCCCGGATGGTCGCGAGAATACAAGGAGGTTCTTGACGATAGTGCCGCTGCGGGATGCTTCCTTCCGGATATGCGTCAGCTGTCTGATCATCTCTTCCTGTTCGGGGATCTGCTCTTCACTCTCCTCCAGAGTCCGTTCCACCAGTCGGGCGTAGTTCAGGATTCCGGCAAGGGGGTTGTTCAACTCGTGCGCAACGGTTGCCGCGAGCTTACCCAGTGAGGCCATTTTGTCCATGTGGGCGACCTGCTTCTGGGAGCGGCTCAGCTCCTCCGTCTTCTCCTTCAGTCTGATCTCGAGCTGGTCCGACCAGTCTCTTCAGATCCCTGGTCATGCTGTTGAAAGTCTCAGCCAGGTGGTTCATCTCACCACCGGCATGTACCTCGATCACCGTTTCGAGGTCCCCCGAGGCGACCCCTCTGGCTCCCCTGATCAGCTGCTGTACCGGTCGGCGGACCATCCTGAGGATGAAGAGGGCAGAGAAGAGCCCGGTGAGAAGGGCGACGAGGGCCGCCGCCATGAATGCCTGTTTCCGCGCCAGCGCAAGCCGCTGATCGGGGATGGCCATCGACATGGTGATATCGAGGACGCCGAGGACGCTCTGATCCCGGCTGTGCGCGTGGCAGGCGGCGTTGTAGCACTCGGGCGCGTTCTCGA
>JALGVQ010000082.1 GCA_025774615.1 bacterium | reverse complement strand
CCGATCAGCGGCGATATAATGGTCACTGCCGTGGATCGTCCATCGCACCTGGAAGCACTCCTGACGGCTCCTGCTCTGCCGCAGCCAGTTGCCGAGAATATCGGCAGTGGGATTGATGGTCAGGTACCTGCGGACCCGCTCTGAGAGATAGTCGTAAGCGTCACGATCGATCGTGGCCTCGTCGAAGAGCGTGTGGATATACCCGCTCTCGTGGGTGACGATCGTGATCCGTTCATTCTCGAGAGCCCGCCGAGCCTGGGCTGAGAGCGCGGTGCCGTTGTACCACATGTTCTTTGTCACCAGCCGGCGGTTGTTGGTGAGTATCCCGTCCCCCAGGTCGATGTAGTTCTGCGAGTGGAGCGGTGTAGCCATCATGTAGATGTCTTTGAGCGGGACACGGGCGACTATGAAGAGAGCCGCCGCATAGAGCGCTGCCAGTGAGACACACTCCCCCGCCCCGGTGGGATAGTTCTCCTTGTGCCGGAACGCGTCCATCGCCTCGACGGTCTCGGTCTTCCAGTACGGGATGATGTTGCCGGTGTAGGAGTCGAGACCGAAGTGGGTCCTTATGTCGATGTCGAAGTAGTATTTGTCCCCCTCATATCCGAAGAGGGCGTTCGACTGGCTCAGTGCTTCCTCAGAGATGTAATCGCTGAAGCGGGCGATCTCCTGCTCGGTGGAAGTGAGGCCCCAGGTGTTCAGGTCGAGGTTGAAGAGGTAGTGGTCCATGATGTACTGCTTCAGCCGCGTGATGCGCCGGTACGGCTTCATATCCTCCAGGCCGTCGAACCAGGGATCCTCCCGCCACTTCCAGATCCTCGGCGACATGATGTTGGCCAGCAGGAGGCTGTACATCAGTTCGGGGAAAATGAAGACTTCCATGTCAGAAAGCGTGACCGCGCACGACCGTCGATCGAACTCTCTGCTGTTACTCCCTGTCATCCCGACCGTTCCCTTCCTCACACTGTTCCCGCTGGTATGATCAACACAATCCAGTCTGTCGTCACGTTGCGACGCCGGTTCATACCTGTAGTATACTCACCGTCATGGCACGGGCCAGAAAGACCATCAGAACCAGAAGAGACTTCCAGGGAAGCATTCTGCGATTCAGCTGCCTGGTTGGATTCACCTGCGGCAGCCTGCTGGCAGCAATGAATGCTGACGCGCATGACGTGTTCGGTCCCAATACCTCCATGTTCGTCTATCCCGTCGCGCTGATCCTGGGACCGCTTGCCGGACACATTATCGGTAATCTGATCGACCGGGGGGTTACGAAGGTATTCGCAGGGGCATTCGGGCGTGATACGGGCAATATCGGCCCTCAGCACAGCCCGGGCGAAGCGCTGTTGCAGAAAGCTGAATACACCGAGGCGGTTGAGTGGTTCACGAACCACTATCAGTCCGATCCGGGCGACTGGCGTGCCCAGGCTCGCCTGGTGGAGATACTCACCGACCATTTCGACGACGATGAGCGTCTGACAGGAGAAAAGAACCGGCTCCTGAAGGCTGAAGGTGTACCGGAGGGATTATGGTGTCGAACCGCGCTCGAGGTTGCTTCCTACCGGGAGGCGAACGATCGGCCGAAGCAGGCCCGCACCATCTATGGAATGCTGGTGGAACGATACCCTGATACCTGGGAGGCCGGTGAGGCCCGGGAGCGACTGCAGAACCTCAAGGTGGATTGATTTCCCGGTCATCCTCTTTTCCTGCCAGCTCCCTCCCCCAGCGAAGAGAATCATGGCCGTGCCGCTCCCTGACCCGGTCCACACCCTCCAGTGCTTCCTCCCAGCGACGTGAGGGCGCGTCGAACAATCCCATCTGTCCCTCGGTCACAAGCCGCTCCAGACGGACACCAAGCAGTCTCACCGGTTCCTTGCGCTGGTTCCACAGGGTGGTGAAGAGCCGTCTGGCTACCGGCATCAGGATGGTATCGACAGCGGTCGGGGTCTGCAGCTTCTCACTCCGCGAAGGCGTCGAGAAATCTGAGTAACGCACTTTCACTGCCACGCCTCCGGCCATATAGCCCTCTTCCCGCAATCCGGCCGCGGCACGGTCGAGAAGACGCGCCAGAACACTGATCAGGGTCGCTATATCCTTAACGTCGGTGGCAAAGGTAGTCTCCCGACTCATCGACTTCGGTCCCCCCCGGGAAGTGAGGACCACCGACCCCTCACCCCGGGCCCTGGCCGCCAGTCCGTGACCGTGCACGCCGAACTGCCGGATCAGTTCATCCTCGGAGATCGCGTGCAGGTCTGCGATCGTGCCGACCCCCATGTCCGCGAGCTTCTTCTGCACGACCTCCCCCACCCCCGGAATGACACCGACCGGAAGCGGATCGAGGAAGGTCCGTTCCTGACCGGTCGCAACCAGACAGATCCCCTCCGGTTTTGCCCGGCCCGAGGCGATCTTCGCGATCAGCCGGTTGGCGCCACCCCCGACTGAACAGGGCAGACCGAGTTCTGTCCGGATCGTGTCCTGCAGTCTCCGGGCGGCCTTATCCACCGGTCCCCACAGCCGCTCTGTTCCCCGCATGTCGAGGTAGGCTTCATCTACAGAGACCTTCTGGACCACCGGAGAGAACGTATCGAGGATCGCCTCCACCCTGCGCGAGTAATCGCCGTAGTGATGGTGATCGGGAGAGACCCTGACCAGCTGGGGACAGAGCCTGAGGGCCCGCGACATCGACTGGGCCGAGTGCACCCCGAACCGGCGTGCCTCATACGATGCTGCGGCAACCACCCCCCTGCTCTCCGGCGCACCGCCGACAACAACCGGCACACCCTCCAGGTCAGGATCGAGAAGGCGTTCCACCGACACGAAGAATGCATCCATGTCGACGTGGAATATCATGCGGATCAGGATGGTGGTGGAGGTTGTGGCGGTTCCCGGGGCGTGAGCACTCTCCACTCCCAGAGTTCCCGCTGACCGGGGAAGGACGTCCACATGGCCTCAAGGGCAGCCAGCGGGTCCTCGAATGCAACATCGACCGGCCAGGCCGATCTGAAGAGCGCGAAAACCGGGGGACCGTACGCGTGCCACAGTTCCCGTCCCAGTTGAAAGAGCCTCGCGTCGAGCTCGAGAATCACACGCGGATCATCGGTCGTGAGTTGCCGGCCGGCATCGGCCAGACTGATCGCCCGTGGATTCAGGTATCCCATCCAGAACTCGCTCCATGTCTCGAGCGGCACAAGCGTTCCCGGCACCAGCTCCTCGCCGCGTGGTGATTCGAGGAACATGCAGGCCGCAGCGCTTCCCACAAGACGACGCTGCCACCAGAAATCATTCCGGATACGGAGGCTCCCCGAGATACCTTCGGCGTACAGGACCCATGCCCATGACCTGGCGTATCGGGCCGCTCCCTCTTTCGATGCGAGCCCATGCGCGATCAGGGGACCGCGATAATTCAGAGGCGATACTTGTGCCGTCTCGGCAGCGTCGTCACTGAACTGTGTCGATCCCTCCAGGGAGAGGAGGGCCATGAGTCCATCACCCTCCACCATCACCCTGGTGGCGGGAAACCCGTAGGTCCGGTCGGAGCGGAGCGCGACCCAGACCGGTGAATCACTGAATATGACACCGGTCCCGGCAATGAACCCGCCCAGCATGCTCCGCCAGAAGCCGTTCGCTTCCAGGAACGCTATCTGCAGCTGTCGCGCCACGGATCGGGCCCCTTCGACCCGATCGAGGTAGAGCACCGGAGCCGGAGGTGTGAGATGTTCGAAACCGAGGTCCCGGACGATCCCGGTGACATCGGGCGCATCGAGTCGCCGTGAGGATCCAGCCTGGGGAGAGGTGGTCAGCTGGGCCGCGAATACGATCGATCCGGCGAAGAGGAGAAAGATCAGATAGAGCACAGCTGTGGCCACGATCACACCCAGTACGGCCTGCTGTTCCCGGTTCACCCACGCCCGCTTCAGGGTGAAGTGTTCACGTATCTCTTTGACCGAGAGCCTGCGGGGAAAGAAACGGGGTACCCGGTCTGCCCACTCACGGTAGAGATCGCCATAGCGCTCCTCCATCCGCCTCTCTTCCCACTTGACCGTCCTGCTGTAGATGAGGACGAAGATGGCCATCAGGGGGATGGCCAGCCATACACTCCGGGCCATGACGATGAATCCGAGACCGATCAGGGTCGAACCGACGTAGAGCGGGTGCCTGATGTGGGCATAGATGCCCCAGTTGGTCAGTTGCTTCTCCTTGATGAGCGATCCGCTGGCAAGCACACGGATGAACTCACCGAGCAGTACGAAAGGGAGTCCGGCAAGGATCGAGTCGGGTACGGGACGGGCCAGCAGGAGCAGCATGAGCCCTGCCGCCCAGCCCCATGTGATCCGCCACCGGCCGGTGGTGATCCGGGCGATCAGACCAGAACGGCTGTTCTCCGGCTTCTCCGGTGTTCCCGGGTTTACTGGGTTTCCCGACTTCTTTGGCTTCTCAGGCACTGCCCTGCCCCTGTTCCCGGCGGTGAGCGAGATAGCGGTCGATGATCTCTGCATGGTCGAAGACGATCTCTTCTGCGGGAGGCAATGCATCGAGAGGGAACACCACCGCCCTGGCAGCGTCGTCCCCTGCTCGCAGCTCCCCTCTTCCCCGCGCGGTGAATACCGTCGCTATGGTGTGGAAGCGCGGATCGCGATCGGGAGCGGAACAGACACTGAACAGTTCAAGGTCTTCGAGGTCGAGTCCTGTCTCCTCCTGCATCTCACGCCGGGCGGCGTCCTCGACCCGTTCACCGTAATCGATGAATCCTCCGGGGATCGCCCAGCCCACGGGTTCGTTCTTCCGCCAGATGAGGACGAGTCCTTCCTGGCCATCATCAGTGTCGAGTCGGATGAGACAATCGGCCGTCGGGAAGGGGTTCTTGTAGAGTGGTGTTTCGGTACCGCATTCGGGACAGCGGAAAATACCCTTCATGGTCACTCCCAGTTCGTTCGGGACCTCCGGAAACGCAGTGTCCACTGCCTGATCATCCACAACCCGGCAAGGAACCCGCCCACGTGGGCCCAGAACGCGACTCCTCCCTGACTTCCACCCACCGAGTTCATCCCGCCCATGAACTGGAAGAAGAACCAGATCGCGAGAAACCAGTACGCCGGTATCTCGATTATGGTGATGAAAAAGAAGAAAACAAGCGTCAGAACCCGGGCCCGCGGAAAGAGCAGTATGTATGCACCCATGATACCCGAGATCGCGCCCGAAGCCCCGACCATCGGTATGGTGGAATGCATGCCGAGTACGATATGGACGAGAGCGCCGGCAAGGCCGCAGAGGAGGTAGAAGATCAGAAAACGTACATGGCCGATCTCATCTTCGACATTATCCCCGAAAATGTAGAGGAAGAGCATATTCCCGGCCAGATGCCCGAATCCGCCATGGACGAACATGCTGGTGAACAGTGTGCCGATCGGTCCCGGCAGACCATAAGCGACCCATTCACCGGGCCGGAAGATCACGCGAACCACGTCCGCGGGGATGGCGCCGAAGGTGTACACGAACTCGGCCCACTGCGGGGAGCGCTGCATCTGCCCTATGAGGACCTCGTAGGTGAAGACGATGACGTTCGCGGCCACCAGGAACCAGGTGACATGCGGCGTATGCCGGGTAGGATTATTGTCTCGAAGGGGAATCACGACCCGGACAGGATAGACGTGAGCACGACCTGCACCTAGTCAAAAATGCCGTTGTTGAGCCGTCTGTGCCGACCTACACTGCGCGCCATGAACGGTGACCGGTCACAGCGCGGGCGTGTACTGCCTGCAATTCTGCCATCCATCCTGATCGATGCCCTGCTGGTCCTGCCTCTCACTCTGCTGCTCATGCCACTGCGCGCGTCAGCCCAGGAGAATCCAGTGGTACCGGGAGAGACGATCCATGCCGAAGGGCGACTGCTCGTCAAAGTGCGTTCCTCCTGGCTTGCCGGCAGGGTGATCGTTTCACCCGGACAGACTGCAGAAGCAGCGGAAGAACAGCCAGGAGAACAGGTTGGGGAACAGGAGGCAGAATGGGCGCGTCTCTTCGGCGTTCGCTCGGCCTCTCCTCTCTTTCAACCCCCTCGCCCATCCGATGCACAGATCTCCCGCTCCGGCTCTGACCCGGCATACTCCCTTGCCCCTCTTTTACCGGAAGATCCGGAGGTCTTTACCGAACTGGGGAAGCGTCACGGTCTCGACCGCTGGCTCCTTTTCGAACTCCATGACGGTGAACGGGTCGAGGAGGCGCTCGCCCGGCTGTCGGGCGATCCCCGGGTGGAGGTGGCCGAACCCGACTATCAGGGCCGTGCCGCTGCCTATATCCCTGGTGATCCCTCGTTCAATCTGCAGTGGTACCTCGATCAGGTCAGTGATGCCGACATCGACATGCCGGAGGCGTGGGAGATTGCCCGTGACGGGAGCGATGTCCCGATTGCGGTACTCGACACCGGGGTCCAGCTCGATCACCCCGACCTGCGGGGAGTCATCCTGCCCGGTTGGGATTTCGTGAACGATGACTCCCTCCCGGCTGACGACAACGGCCACGGCACCCATATCACCGGACTGATCGCCGCCCGGAGTGATAACAGCGAGGGGATCGCGGGGGCTGCCTTCCTGGCCCGGGTAATGCCGCTTAAAGTGCTCAATGCCGATCTCACCGGGTACTACTCCGACTGGGCGGCCGCCTTTTACCACTGCGCCTTCTACGGCATTCGTGTGGCCAATCTATCGGCGGGCGGTTCGTCACCATCGACCTATCTCCACGACGCCGTCCGGTTCGCCCACGAACGGGGCGTGGTGATCTTCGCCGCCATGATGAACTATGGTGACGATGTGCCCCGCTATCCGGCGTTCTACGAGGAGACGATCGCCGTGGGCGCCACCGACCGGTACGACCGCAGGGCCGATCCCTTCGGAAGCGGAGTGTCCGACGCTTCCTCCTATGGAACCCATATCGACCTCATCGCACCGGGAGACGGTCTGATCTCGACCTATTTCAACAGCGGCTACGCCAATGGCTGGGGTACCTCACAGGCCACGCCGCTGGTGAGCGCGGTCGCGGCCCTGATGATCTCGCTCGATCCCGATCTGACGCCGGAAGAGGTCCGGTCGATCCTGCAGGCGACTGCCGATGACGGTGTGGGCAGACCTGAGGAGGATACCCCCGGATTCGATATCTACCACGGCTGGGGCCGACTGAACGCCGAAGCGGCGCTGGCCGCTGTGGTCGGCAACGCCACCATGCCGTCACTCACGTATCTCTATCCCCCCCGCCCCAATCCGAGTCCCGGTACGGTCAGTTTCCGGTACGACCTCACCTCACCCGGTCCGGTGACCCTGCGGATCTACGACGTCCGGGGGCGACTGGTGCGCACCCTCCTCGATCGGGTCGCCAGATCGAGCGGGCATCACATCGAGACGTGGGATGGAAGAGACACGGACGGCGCCACGGTTCCGGGGGGAGTCTATCTCTACGAACTGATCCACAACGGCCGGCGTATCACAGGAAAACTGATTCGGTTTTAGAGAGCCCGTTTTGAAGGGTGTTCTTATGACCGTGAGGTGGCGGGCAGTCTCCGGTGACGTTCCCGCAGGGTGGCGGTGCGCCACACTGAAGGCTGCAGCAGCACCAGGACCGTCAATACTTCCAGCCTGCCGATCCACATGTTGAGGAAGAGCACGATCTTGCTCACCAGCGGCAGGTGGGCGTAGTTCGCCATCGGTCCCACCGCGCCGAAACCGGGTCCGATGTTGCCCAGGGTGGCGATACTGGCGGTGATCCCGGTGATCAGGGTCGATCCGTAGAGGGTGAGGATGATGACGCTCACCCCGAAGATAAACAGGTAGAGGAACATGAAGGCCGTGATGGAGCGCATCACCTCCGGCGGTATCACCCGCCCCCCCAGCCGCACCGGCTTGACTGCGTTCGGGTGGATCGCCCGCACCAGTTCGCGGAACGCCTGCTTCGCGATCAGCCAGTATCGGACGATCTTCGGCCCTCCGGCGGCCGATCCAGCGCACCCTCCCACGAACATCAGGAGGAGCATGATCGTCAGGGCCCGATCACCCCAGAGGCTGAAATCATCGGTGGCAAACCCGGTCGTGGTGATGATCGTCAGAACCTGGAAGAGGGAGTGCCTGACCACATCATGTGTGGCAGCCTCCTCGAGCGCGCCGATGGTATTCTCCGATACGAGGTATTTCGGCGACGGAGCGCTCGAGAAGGAGAAGAGCGCCACGAACAGGAGAAGGGCTGATCCGAGTACGACGGCCGTGTAGACACGGAACTCCTCATCCTTGAGGAGCCTGGTCCCCTTGCCCCGGATAACGAGGTACTGCAGGGAGTAGTTGGCGCCGGCCAGGAACATGAAGACGATGATCACCCACTCTGCGGCCGGATTCTGGTAGCCGCCGATACTGTACGGATTCGGCGAGAAACCGCCGGCAGCCATGGTGGTGAAGGTATTGCAGACCGCGTCGTAGAGGGGCATGCCAGTCACTGTCAGGGCCACCGCTTCGACCAGGCTGAGTGCCGCGTAAATCGACCAGAGCGCGATGGCGGTATGCCTGATCCGCGGTGTGAGTCTTTCCTCCTGGGGCCCGGGGGTCTCGGCGAAGAAGAGCTGCCGTCCGGCCACCGAGAGAGCCGGGAGGATCGCGAGGAAGAGCGCCAGCACGCCCATACCACCCAACCACTGCGTGAGTGCCCGCCAGAAGAAGAGTCCCCGGGTGTAAAGGGAGAAGTCGGTGAAGATGGTTGCGCCGGTGGTCGTGAAACCGCTCATCGATTCAAAGAGGCTGTCCATCACTCCGAGACCGCCCCACAGATAGGGAATGGAGCCGAAGCAGGCGACAACGAGCCAGACGAGGGACACGACGGCGAGTCCCTCGACCCGGAAGAGTTCCTCCCCCTTCCGGTGGAGCCGCCGGAACAGTTCACCCACGAGCGCGGCCGCGGCCGCTGCAATGAGGAACCCGATCGAGTTGTACCACTCCCCGTAGATCAGTCCGACCGCGACGGGGAGCACCATGACGATGGCGAAGTAACGGAGGATGAGTCCGACTGTATGCAGGACGAGGGTTATTCTCATTCAGGTTCGCATCTAAAAATACTGCTCGACCGTTTCGGTGGCGTCCTGGGTGGCGAAGATGAGCAGGCGGTCATTCGGCTCGATGGTATCCTGGCCTCGCGGCACGAAGGTCTTCCCTTTCCTGACGATCGCCGCCACGATGGCGTCTTCCATCTCGGGAAGATCGCTGATCTGCGTTGTGGTAAAATCAGCCGATACCTCAATCTCTATCACGTTCCCCTTCCCCTGTTCTGTCACGGCAAGGAGTTTGGCGCTCGTCTCCTGCAGAAAAGCGACCACGGTCTTGATCGCCGTGAGAGCCGGGTTGAGGGCGACCGAGATGCCGAGGCTTTCGAAGAGGTGAACGTTGGCGGGATTGGTTGCCCGCGTGATCACCTTCGGTATCTCCATTTCGAGCCCCAGCAGTGAACAGAGCAGGTCCTTCTCATCATGGCTGGTGACCGCGACCAGCACACTGGATAGATATATCTGCTCCACATCGAGGAGTTCCAGGTCACTGCCGTCACCGTGCAGGACCAGCGCCGACTTGAGATTCGCCGCAAGCGTCTCGCATCGTTCCAGGTCTTGCTCGATGATCTTGATATGGATCTTCTCGGCCTCTTCCTCAAGGATCTGGGCGATGATCCCCCCCACGTTCCCACCACCGATGATAGTGACGTTGGTCACCTTGTCGGCGACCGACCTCCGGAAGAAATGCCGTTCGAGGGAGCGGAGCGCCCGCCGGGTCCCCATGAAGGTGACCTTGTCGCCGGGCTCGAACATCGTGTTGCCTCGGGGCACGGAGAACTCCTGGTCTCTGGCCCTCGCCACGGCCAGCAGACCGGGATGGAGATCGAGCTGCTGCAGCGTCTTTCCGAGCAGTGGGGATCCGGGCTGGATCCGGTATTCCTGCAGCCAGATACGCCCGCCCTCGAGGATCTCCACATCGATCGCCCCGGGCACGAGCACGATACGCGCGATCTCCTCGGCCAGCATCTTCTGCGGCCAGATGATGCGGTCGATGAAAGAGGTGGGTTCCCGGCCCGCGTCCGGCGAGAAGGAACGGTAGTACTCCTCCTTGGTGACGAAGCAGATCGTGTGGACCCCGCAGACCTGTTTGGCCGAGAGACAGGCGATGATGTTCCGCTCGTCCGAATCGCTGCAGGCGATGAAATCATCCTGCTCACATATATCGAGTCCGCGGAGGACCTCGGCGTCAGCGGAACTGCCGATGATCATCTGGACATCTAGTTTGTCGAAACGGCTGACCTCGCCGGGATTCTCGGCGATAACCACCGTGTCACGACGTTCGGCCAGCTCTCCGGCGAACTGGTAGGCGATATCCCCACTGCCCGCGATAATGGCCCTCATGACCGATCAGTATCCTTTCGCAAGGCCGGTTCCGCGCGGATCCGCGGCTCCCGTGAATCGTACCGGCATTCCCTGCCGGTTGTATTGAAGCGTCAGGGCATGGAAGAGGCCCAGTCTCCCGCCGGTCCTGATCGTGTGCCCGAACGACCTGAGCATACGTACCACGTCACCACCGATACCCTCCTCGAACACCAGGAGGTCCGGTTCCACGAAACTGATCCTCGGTGCCGTGACCGCAGCCAGGACATCCATGTCGAAGTCTATCATGTTCATGACCATCTGGGGCACCGTCTGTCCGATCGTGTGCCCTCCCGGTGTGCCTGTCACCACCCACGGACGGCCATCCTTCATGATGATCATGGGCACATCACCCGACAGTTTGTGGCGTCCGGGGTAGGCATCCATCGGATTCCCCTTCGGCTCGAAGGTGCAGTAGGCGAGCGAGTTGTTGAGCCAGATGCCGGTCCCCTCGGCCATGATCCGGCTCCCGAAGGCGTTCCCGAGTGTCTGGGTTGCCGATACGACGTTGCCCTGTTCGTCGGCCACCACGAAATGAGTCGTATTCTTCCCCTCGGGGGTGATCACTCCGGGATACTCGAACGGCTTCGCCCGCTGCGGATCGATCAGATCGACCTGCTCCTGCCAGTACTCCGGTGAGAGGAGCATGTCGAGGGGCACCGGCGCGACCAGCGGATCGGAGGCGTACCGGAGCCGGGTCCAGAAACCGTGCTTGGTGACTTCGGCGAACCGGTGGAGGAATTCGGTGGTGTTGTGCCCTGACGCGCGGTTGTCGAAGCGGCTCATCAATCCCAACCGCACCAGGGCAGGGAATGAGTTGGCCGGCGGCGGTGCCGTCACGATCTCGTATCCCCGGTAGTCGATCGAGACGGGCGCGTACCATTCCGCCTCGTTATCGGCCAGGTCATCGAGACGGAGGAATCCGTCCGCCTCCCGCATGGCGCGATCGATCGCCACGCCCAGTTCCCCCCCGTGCAGGGCCCCGGCCCCCTCATCGGCGACCAGCCTCAGCGACCGGGCAAGGTCGGCCTGAACGAGCCGGTCACCCGGTCCGAGCGGCTCTCCGCCGCTGCCGTAGAACTCCTGTGCGTGCCCGGGAAAGGACCTGAACGCGCCCCGGATGCTGCCGGCGGTACGCTCATCGAGGATGAAGCCCTCTTCTGCAAGCCGGATGGCGGGGGCAAAGAGGTCGGCCCACTCCAGATCGCCGAAGCGTTCCCACATCGCTTCCCAGGCATTGGCGTTGCCCGGCGTGGATACCGCCTTCGCTCCGCGGCGGTTCGCCCGGTAGTTCGGCGTGGGCGCCCGGTAGACGTCGGAATCGACCCGCCGGGGTATGAGGCCGCTCGAGTTGAGGAAATGGGACTCTCCACTCTCGGCGTCATACAGCATGATCGTGCCGTAACCGCCCATACCCGACATCATCGGTTCGGTGACGTTGAGTACGGCCGCCACCGCCACGAAGGCGTCGAAGGCATTCCCGCCTGCCTGCAATATCTCTACTCCGGCTTCGGTCGCGAACGCGCTCGCACTGCTCACCATGCCGTGACGACCCGTCTCCGGAAGAGGTCCCGACTGTTCATCGTCGTTGTCGGCGACGACGGTGGCGAGTATCGTCGCCCCCCCCACGATCAGGGCCGAGAGGATCGCCATCACTATTTTTTTACCTGGTTCAGCCATCATATACGCTCCGCGAAAAGGCTCAGGGCCTTGCCGGACCCGCGCCAGGGGTGGTGACGGTCGACTGTACCAT
>JALGVQ010000278.1 GCA_025774615.1 bacterium | reverse complement strand
CCATCTCACAATAGCGACAACCAAGACAACGATCTTCGACCAGTATCACGACACCATCGGGACGCTGCTCATAAGCGGCAGAGGGACACGCAGGCAGGCATGCCGGATTTTCACAGTGATGGCAGGCCACCGAAAGATGGTACGTCGGGCCTCCAGGATGCCGGCCGAGGTTGAGCGGGATGACTCTGCGCCATGGCGTGTCCGCGGACCACCCCTTCTCCATGCGGCAGGCAAGCACGCAGGCGCCGCAGCCGACACAGCGCCCGAGGTCGAGTGAAAATCCGGCGCGACTCATGGACTGCCCACCTCCACCAGGCACTCATAGAACGTCGCCCCGTGGTTTATGTCGGTCACCACGTCAGCGGTGAGCAGGTTCAGCCACGGATCGTCAGGCTGACACCGGCCCTCGATCACGTGGACCACACCACGCCGGATGCCGTGATCGAAGTGGACCTCGACTTCCACCCGACCGCGATCGTTCCACATCACCGCGAGATCACCCTCACACAGGCCGCGCGATCCGGCATCTTCAGGATGGATGTCCAGCTGACGCGGCCTGTCGACCCCCTTGATCCAGCTGAGGTTGCCGAACTGTGAATGGATTCGTTCCCGGGTCTTGCAGGTAAGCAATTGAAGTGGAAACATTGCGGCTGTTTCGGATGTGTGCCCTTCCGGAAGATGATCGAATGACGGCAGCGGATCGACTCCCCACAGCTCAGCGGCTTCGTCGGATACGAATTCAATCCTGCCCGACCGGGTCGGAAACCTTACGTCACTCCACACAACCTCTTCAGTCCCCTTCAGCGTAACCGGCTGTGATTCCATCTGTTCCAGGAGGTCCCCCTCCCCTTCGGGAAGCATCGACCTGAGGAGTTCACGCCGGTCACCATCGAACCACCGGGTATCGTACCCGAAACGCTTACAGAGCAGCTCCCATATCTCCGTTTCGGTCTTCACTTCACCCGGCGGGTCGAGCACCTTCTGGCGCAGCTGCAGATAGGGATGCCAGTACGCGGTGACGATATCTTCCTCTTCGAACAGGGTCTTGGCGGGAAGAACGTAGTGGGCCATGCGGGCAGTGTCGGTGAGGAACTGGTCTACCACCACCAGCAGTTCGAGATCAGCCAGCGCTTCACGGACACGGGCCGTCCCCGGATGCTGACTCACCGGGTTGGCCTTTTCGAACCATGCCGCCCGTACCGGTGGATCGTCATACTCCGGGAGCGCTGATCCCAGTCGGGAGGTCGGGAAAGATCGGACCTCTCCATCGGGAGCCGGCGGAAGCGGTGGGGGGCGCAATCCGTGACTGGCCAGATTCGCGTACTGCCATCCCCCGCCCCGGACACCGATATTCCCGGTCAGGGCCGGCAGCAGGGCTACCGCGCGCATCGCCTGTCCCGCATGACGGTGTCGCTGCAGACCGAATCCGGCGATCAGCAATGCCGGACGGAACGAACCGTACCGGATCGCGAGTTCCCGGATATCCTCTTCAGGGATTCCGGTGATCTCCGCTGTCCGACCGGGTGGATACTCCCTGATCCGTTCGAGGTACGGTTCTACTCCAACTGAGGTTTTTTCGAGAAAGACGCGATCGAGCAGTCCTTCCTCCTCAAGGATAGCCGCGATTCCCATGGCGAGTGCTCCATCGGTGCCCGGTCTCGGTTGCAGATGAAGGTCGGCCGCGTCTGTGGTATCGGTCGAGCGGGGATCAATGACGGCCACGATCGCGCCCTTTTCCTGCGCATCGAGAATCAGGCGCATCTGGTGCACGTTCGTTTCAGCCGGATTGTGTCCCCAGAGCAGGATCAACCTGCTCTCGCGGGTCAACACCGGATGGTTGTGGAGATTGTCCCCGTAGGTCAGTCTGGTGGCTTCCAGACCGGCCGGCCAGCAGAGGTCGCCATGGGCCCGGGTCGGGCCACCGTACTGATTCCAGAATACATCGGAAAGAGCTGAGAGTGATCCGTGGTTGCCCGAACCTTCGTAGAAGAGCGTGGCGCGGGGCCCATAGCGTTCCCGGAGGCCACTGAGGCCTGCGGTTATCCCATCGAGGGCTTCATCCCATCCTATGGGATCGAACCCATCCCCGTCCGACCGCCGGCGGAGCGGTGTAAGGATCCGGTCGGGAGCTCCAACCCGCTCAACGTAGCTGAGACCCTTGAGGCAGACTTTGCCGTCGGTCGCCGGATTGAGCGGATCACCCTCGAGGGAAATGATCCGCCCATCCCTGACCGTTACAAGCATTCCGCAGGTGCAGTAACAGTTGCGGGGACAGACCGTGCGTATGATCCGCTCTTCATCCATGTGATCCACTATATGGAAGAGGAGGAAGGGTTGGAAGTTGATCCCTTCTGCACGGCCTCAAGATCTTCTGATGTATCCACGCTCAGAAGGACTGATTCCAGATCATCCGGTATCAGAACCCGGTCGAACCTGCCTGCTTCGATGACTGCCCGAGCAGATGAAGTCCCTGATATGATCCCTGATGAAGCTCCCCCTGCAGAGCTGGCTTCGAGTCGGGTAAGAAGTACCGGCCTGTAGATCGTGAAGAGGGGCTGGATCACTCCAGCGTTGTCGACCACGGTGATCCCATCCTCCCCGGTGTGCCGGTCGGCCTGGTCGATGAGCCATTCCAGAGCAGCTGACGTGACCAGAGGCATATCACAACCGATCACGAGAACAGGCAGTCTGAAGAATGCAAGCAACCTGCTGATCCCATGCAGGGGGCCTGAAAACGTGGTGAGGTCCGGAATGAAGGGAACGTGCGGAAGCGTCCACGTTTCGGGGGAATCTCTGCCTGAGACCGCAACGGGCGCGCCCGTTGCGAGAGCGGTCCTGACCGCCCTTTCAAGCATGGTCTCTCCATCAATGGTCAGGAGCGCCTTGTCGGCACCCATCCGACTGCTCCTGCCGCCGGCCACGATACCGATACAGATCTGATCTCGATCTTCGATCATGGATACCGTGGTCGGATCAGATCTCCGGCAAGGATTCTCGCCAGCATGCTGGTGTCTCCACCACGTACAAGATTCCCTTCGGGATCGATGAGCATCTCGAAATATCCGAGAGTTCCAAACGGATCGAACGATCGGCCGCTACCATCGAATACCAGCGGAAAGGG
>JALGVQ010000277.1 GCA_025774615.1 bacterium | reverse complement strand
GGGGTCTGGTGAATGAAGAGAGTCGTGGTGCGGGTGAAGCAGGGTCTGAGGTCGGATTCACGCTTGGCATGGCTTCCTATACCTTCCGGGAGTTCGGACTGGATGAAACGCTGCAGATGACTGTCCGACTCGGGCTCACAAAGATCGCCTTCAAGAATTTCCATCTGGCGCTCGATGCGACCCGGTCGGAGATCGAAGACGTGGCCCTGAAAGTGAAACAGGCGGGGCTCGATCTCTACGGCGGTGGCGTGATCTATATGCGGAGCGAAGAAGAGGTCAACCAGGCGTTCGAGTACGCTCAGGCTGCCGGGATGCGGGTCATCATCGGGGTCCCGAACCATGAGTTCCTCCCCCTGGTGGAGCAGAAGGTACAGGAGTACGACATCAGGCTCGCGATCCATAATCACGGTCCGGGGGATCAGGTCTATCCTACTCCCGAAAGCGCGTATGAGCGGGTGAAGGACCTCGATCCCCGGATGGGACTCTGCATCGATGTGGGACATACGCAGCGGGCCGGTGTGGACCCGTCAGAATCGGTAGAAAGGTTCTTCGACCGGCTGCATGATGTACATATGAAGGATGTGTCCGCGGCCAGCCGGGAAGGTGGAACGGTCGAAGTCGGACGAGGGGTCATCGATATCCCGAAACTCATCAGCACCCTCAAGAGGCTCGATTACCGGGGGGTCGTTGCCTTCGAGCACGAAAAAGACGGCAGCGATCCACTCGCTGGTGCAGCAGAGTCAGTTGGATTTACCAGAGGAGTATTGGCGACTATATAAAAGAAAGGGCCGAACGCCATGATGGGTTGGCGTCCGGCCCCGTTTTCAGGAGGTATTTCGTCTCACATCGTTTGCTGCTGTTATACCACCTCAACCATGGCCCTGCCGCGCCTGCTGCAGAACCGTCCCCTTCGTTGTCGGCCGAGTACCCAGTGACATCCGACCATCCGCTGATGACAGAGCGTCTGATTGGCGAAGAGAGAGTATGGAGAAGCGGTTTCTTCAGCTCTTGTGGGCTGATCTGATGCTTCTTTGTTCAGCGTTTCAGGCTTGTTGAAAGCCATTGTAACCACCTTGCGGGTCGGGTCTCCGTCGAGTGGCTCCGTCCGGTTCTACTACCGGAGAGGATCACTTATGTTCCTGTATATAAAACGATGCCGGGCACTGTTTGGTTGCCGGGAATTACCCGGAATGGTTCATAGGTGTCCTGGATCAGGTGCCCGAGATCGCCGCTGCGGCATAGCGGGGGAGCTCTGAAAGGAAGGAATCGATCACTTCTTCATCGGTGAGAAATGAGATCACATTCAGTCTGAGGGCGAATCCGCCCGGCACGGGAGCCGCCGAGATCCAGTGCCGTCCATCTTGCTGAACGGCCGCAGCGATCTGTTCCTGGAACCTGTCCCGTTCCATCAGAGCCGTCTCTGCCTGCTCACCACCTTCTTCGATCGCCGCTCTCAGTTCCTCCGGTTCGTAGCGGAATGTGACGATCGCTGTGGCCGGGGGAACCGCGATCTGCCACCCGGGCATCTGCTGGATCGCATCTGCGACGTTCCTCGCAAGGGTGAGCTGTCGGTCCACAACCTGCGTATACCAGTCGGCGCCAAGATGCTTGAATGCCATCCATACCTTGAGGGCGTTGAAGCGGCGCGTACCCGCAAGACCCTGTTTCAGGTAATCGGTCGGCGGTCGTTCAGCCGCTTCACTATCGGGAATATATCCCGCCACATTCTGAAAGGTGTCCTCGGCGAATGATTGGTCCCTGAAGAGGATCCCGCCGGCCACGAACGGCACGAAAAACCATTTGTGAGCATCCACCGTCACTGAATCGGCACGTTCGATCCCCGTGAGGATACCGGGGTACTCTCTGCTCAGTCCTGCCGCCCCTCCGTAGGCCGCGTCGACATGGAACCAGATACCGTTCTCATTCGCGAGGTCAGCGAGTTCCGGTAGAGGATCGACCGCTCCCGAGGCAGTTGCCCCGGCTATTCCCACGATCGCGAACGGCTCCAATCCGTCCCGGCGGTCCTCTTCCATCATCGACTTCATGATCCCGATGTCGACGGTGGCATCAGAATGGGTGGGAACGAGTCGAAGTGCCGCTCGGCCCAGCCCGAGCATGTCTACCGATCGTTCAATGCTGAAATGAAGCTGGTCTGAGGCGTAGACCGTGAACCTGCGACCGGCAGCGGCCAGTCCATGATCGCGCACCTCCGGGGCCGCCCGGTGGAGGGCCAGCTTCAGACCGGTCATGTTCGCGACGGTCCCGCCGCTGGTGAGATGTCCAAAACAGTCGGCAACATAACCCGTCGCCTCACCCAGCCAGCGGATGACGACTTCCTCGATGACCGATCCGACCGGACTGTGATGGGAGGCGGCCTGGTTCTGATTGAGCGCGCTGGTGAGAGCATCAGCGAAGATGCTCATCGTAGCTGGCGTCGGATTCATCAGGCCGAGATACCCGGGGCTGGTGCTGACCAGTGTATGTGGAACGATGCTGCTGGTGAAGATGTCGAGCAGTTCCTTGTGGTCGGTGCCCTCACGGGGAAGCGGTTCTTCGAACAGCGTACGCAGGTCTGCCACACCGGTTGGATCGGTGATCGACTGTGTGATCCGGGATTCCAGACAATCGGAAATGATGGCGGTCACCCGATCGCCGATATCCCGCACCAGTTCAGAACTGTTCAATTCAGGATCATTCTTCATTATCTGCATGCTCCTCATTTGCATCTGTCAGCGAGTTCAATATAGGGTGACTTGAGAGAAGCGTTCCTGCAAACTTTGGGTACGATTCATTGCTCACATGGAACCAAGAGAGTACGCATGAACCAGTCGATCCCGTTAACCGGCCCTGATGACCACCAGTTCTGGATGGCACAGGCGCTTCAGGAAGCCAGGCGGGCCGCCGAAGAGGGAGAGGTTCCGGTCGGCGCGGTGATCGTCCACAACTCCATGGTGATAGGTCGGGGCTACAACCGGCCCGAGGGGCTCCATGATGCCACTGCGCATGCCGAGATACTGGCCATCGGCGCGGCCTCGGAAACTCTTGGTGACTGGCGGCTTGAGGATTGCGCGATCTACGTCACCCTCGAGCCCTGCCCGATGTGCGCCGGTGCCATCGTTCAGGC
>JALGVQ010000081.1 GCA_025774615.1 bacterium | reverse complement strand
AACGGGATGGGGATGGTCTCTGGCAGATCACCGGATTCACTCCATTGACCGGGAGTAATGTCAGATCTGCGTTTCCCGACTCACTCCTGGACACACCCCCCGATCCGCGTGTGGACCAGCGTCAGGCTCTTGATGACGCAGAGTTCTTTGAAAGTGAGCGGATCTTCTTCCTGCATGGTGACGCCGGAGTGTATATGGCACTGGTGAAGCCCCCGGATAGTGAATCGCTCCATGGAGCAGGAATCCTGATCTCAGCGCAGATGGTGGAGGCAAGATTCGCGCTTGAGGACGGTCTCGATGGATTCAGGAATATCACGTTACTCGGAGGAAGGGGAATGCAGCAGTTTCTCTGGGTATTGGCCAGCATGCTCATGGTTCTCCTCACGCTTGGATCCTTCTTCGCCTCCCGGATGCTGGCTCAGGGAGTCAGTGAGCCGGTTGTCGAGCTCGCAAGAGGAATGGAAGCGGTCGCGGCGGGTGACCTGAGCACGACGCTTGAAATCACCGCGTACGATGAGATGCGGATACTGGTAGATTCCTTCAACATGATGACCAGCGAGATCAGGGAAGCACGGGAGAAGATCGTTCAGGTAGAGAAGCAGGCGGCGTGGCGGGATGTTGCCAGGCGGATCGCACACGAGATCAAGAACCCGCTGACGCCGATCCAGATCGGCCTCCACCGGGTACGTTCCCGGCTCGAGGCTGATGGCACGTGGGATGAGGATGACGCCATCCGGGAATCGTTCCGGACGATGAACGAAGAGGTTGAAGCATTGCGGCGCATGGCCGCGACGTTCAGCGATTTTGCTCAACTCCCTCAACCTGAGAAGAGACCGGGAGACCTGGAAACCGTCGTCAGAAGCGCGATAGCGCTTTTCCAGGATGGTCCGCACAAAGCGCGATTGACCATGGAAGTTCGTGGTCAGATCCCACCGGTATCGATGGATGCCGATCTGGTGAAGCGGGCCATGATCAACCTGGTAAAGAACGCAGTGGAGTCGGTTGAAGGGGCGGGGGGTGGAAATGTGATGATATTGCTGGAGCGGCAGGGGGACGGACTGCTATTGCAGGTCAAGGATAGTGGGCTCGGGTTTGCGCCTGAGGATGCTCCCCGGCTGTTCAATCCGGAATTTACCACGAAAACGCGAGGAACAGGACTCGGGCTCTCCATCGTATCACGGATCGTTGCGGATCATGCCTGGCGTATCGAGGCAAGCAGTGACGGACCGGGTAGCGGTGTGACGATGAACATCTCAATACCCCTGGAAAGCATGAACACATCATGAGAGGGCGAATCCTGATAATCGATGATGAGGCCGGTATCCGGCAGAGCCTTCAGGGCCTGCTCGAAGATGAGGGCTATCAGGTGTCGACCGCAGGCTCAGGTGAAGAGGGGCTCGCGATCTTCGAGCAGGTTGATCCCGACCTGATCCTGCTCGACATGATCCTCGGCGGGATCGACGGGATGGAGGTGATCTCCCGCTTCGTGGAAATGGACACCCGCTGTCCGGTGATCATGATGTCGGGACAGGCGACACTTGAGAACGCCGTCCGCGCCACACGTCTGGGAGCTATCAATTTCCTCGAGAAGCCGCTCTCACCTGAGAAGGTGATCACGGAGGTGGCCAATGCCATCGAACTCTCACTGCTCCGCAAGGAGAACGAGAGCCTGAAGGCGGCAATGGATAACCGGCAGGTCATGGTGGGTGAGTCGGAGGTGATGCAGCAGCTGCGTGAACGCATCCGCAAAGTTGCGCCGACAAGCGCCACCGCATTGATACTGGGTGAGAGTGGTACGGGTAAGGAACTGGTTGCCCGGGCGGTCCACGCTCACAGTGAGAGATCGAATCAGCCGTTCGTGAATGTGAACTGCGCTGCGATCCCCCGGGAGCTGATAGAATCTGAACTTTTCGGGTATGAGAGGGGGGCCTTCACGGGAGCGACCGGTCTGCATCGGGGCAGATTCGAGCAGGCGGACGGGGGCAGCATCTTCCTTGATGAAGTTGCCGATACGAGTCTGGAGACCCAGGCCCGGTTACTCAGGGTTCTTCAGGAGGGAGAGGTTCAGCGCCTCGGCAGCGAGACCGTCCATCATGTGGATGTCAGGATAGTCGCCGCGACGAACAGAGATCTCACGGAACTCATGAGCGATGGTCGCTTTCGGGCAGATCTCTTTTACCGCCTCAATGTACTCCCGCTCTATGTGCCACCGCTGCGCGACCGGCTTTCAGACATACAAGCCCTCGCAATGGAATTCATCGGCAGGTTCGCCCGCTTCAACAGACGCCTGCCCATCGAGCTTACACCAACGGCGGTAGAGATGCTCGAGGCCGCTGACTGGCCCGGCAATGTCAGGGAGTTGCGGAACGCCATAGAGCGGCTGATGATCCTCCATGAAGGGGAAGAGGTCGGTGCCCCGGAGGTAAAAAGTGTTCTGACCGGTCAGCCGGGTCCGGCGATCGGAACGTTAGAACCTGAGAACGGCCGAAGCCTTCGGGAGATCGTGGATGAATACGAGGCGATGCTGCTGGCGCGTGAGCTCCGCAAAGCAGATGGCGTGGTCTCGCGAGTAGCCGATCGCCTCAATACCGATCGCGCCAATCTCTATCGAAAGTTGAAGCGGTACGGACTGAAATGACCGACGAGGATACCGCCTGCCACTCACCCGATTCATCCGGGTGGCAGGAACGAATCATCCGAGCGCCTTTCTACCGAACGATCATCGACCGCATGGCCTCCGGTGGGCGATTCGAACTCGTCGGGCTCCCCGGGTCACTCGGTCCGGTTCTCATCTCCCTGGCGGTCAGGGACATCTCAGGCGGCCTTCTTGCCATCTTTCCGGAACCGGAAGAGGCAGTTGCGGCTGCGCTCGATTTCACTTCGATCCTGGGTCCGGACAACGTCGATTGCCTTGATCCATGGCCATTCTCTCCCTATGAGGAGCTTTCACCATCGGCCACCCTCTCACTGGCGCGACTCGAGGCGTTACGACATCTGAGTCGGCTCGACCAGGATGGGGGGATAGTAGTTACATCCGCCCCTGCTCTCACACTCTGGTCAGCAGGTCCCCGTCAGCTGCAGGAAATGGACATCCATTTGAAAGATGGTGACGAACACTCCTTCGACGGTCTCGTCTTATCTCTTCAGAATATGGGATACGAACGCGTGGCTATGGTTGAGGGGCCGGGGGAATATACCGTACGGGGTGGGCTGGTGGACGTCTCACCGCCTGGTCGCAGACAGGGATTGAGGGTCGAGTTCTGGGGAGAGACGATAGAATCTCTCCGGGAATTCGACTTCAGGGATCAGAGGACTACGGGAGGATTGAGCCAGGTTCGCGTTCCCGGTGTCAGGGAAGTGCCGTTCAGTGGAAAGATCCTCGATCTGGCGATCTCGGGAGCCCGGACACTCCCGGATGAAGAGGCGGTCATCCATACGCCGCTCGGGAACCTGATAGAGGGTGGGGGATACTCAGACGGTCTGGAATGGTATCTGCCCCTGCTTGCACAGAACCCTTCCACCATCGCCGACCTCCTGCCCGGCGGTGTGCAGGTGGCGATCAGGGAACCGGAGAGAGTGGAAGAAGTAGTGAGGCGGACCCGGCAGAGGGCTGAAGAGAACCATGCTTTGCTCGAGGAGCGTGGAGGATGGCTCCCACCCGGGAAGATCCTCGCTCCTCCGGATATTCTCGATACCCTCCGGGCAGCACAGCCCGGGATCGATATCGCTGTCGCGGCTACACCGGGGGCCGACACTCTGCGTACCACTGCCATGCCGGTTCCTGTATTCACGGGTGATTTCGGGGCCTTGCGCAGGGAGACGAGGAAACTCCACCAGGACGTGATGGATGTTACCATCCTCGTCGAGACCGAAGAGCAGATGAAGCGCCTCGAAGATCTGCTGCACGATGATTCAGATCGGTCTGACCACTTCGGAACGCCTGTCCATCTTGAGATCGGTCAGCTTGAAAAGGGTTTCATCTGGCCGGAAGCCGGTCTGGCGGTATGGCCGGACCATGAGATCTTCTCCAGACCGAGAAGGATCAGGTCACCGAGGATCACCCCGGGACCGGCGATCCGCTCATTCAGAAGCCTCAATTTCGGAGACCTGGTAGTCCATGTAGATCATGGTGTAGGGCAGTACAAGGGGTTGAGGACCATGACCGTGGATGGCAGACAGACAGAACTGCTCGAGCTCGGTTATGAGGGAGGAGACAAACTGCTCGTTCCGATCGATCAGATGGTGCGGGTACAGCGATATGTCGGAGCGGATGAAGATGCGGCCCCACGCCTCAACACGATCGGAAGCAGCGCATGGGAGCGGACTGTAGAACGAACAAGGACCGATCTGCTGGAGATGGCGAAAGACCTTGCTCATCTCTACGCAACCAGGGAAACAACACCCGGAAAGGCATATCCCCCTGACGACATCCTCATGGAGGAACTGGAGGCTTCCTTTCCCTTCACAGAGACGGTCGACCAGGCCAGGGCAGTGGAAGAGGTCAAACATGATCTTGAGAACGACAGGCCGATGGACCGTCTCATCTGTGGTGATGTGGGGTACGGTAAGACCGAGATAGCCATCAGGGCCGCCCTCAAGGTGATCGAGAGTGGGGATCAGGTGGCGATCCTTGTGCCGACAACCGTACTGGCCCAGCAGCACCTGGAGACCTTCCGGAACAGACTGGGGTCGTTCCCGGTCAAGATCGAGATGTTGAGCCGCTTCAGAACCCGGAACCAGCAGCAGCGGACCCTCGATGGCCTGAAGAGCGGTGAGGTAGACCTGGTCATCGGAACCCATCGGTTGTTGAGCGGAGACGTGGAGTTTTCGAGTCTCGGTCTGATCGTTCTGGATGAGGAACACCGGTTCGGTGTGAAGGCCAAGGAGAAGCTGAGGTCGATCCGGACGGATGCCAGCGTGCTCAGCCTGACAGCCACACCGATACCGCGGACTCTCCACATGTCGCTTCACGGGATCAGGGACATCTCCATTATCACGACACCACCCGAGGACCGGCTCCCGATCCACAGCGAGGTCGTGAAATTCGATGAGAGGCTCATTCAGGAGGCGATCGAACGGGAACTCGGCAGGGGCGGGCAGGTCTTCTTCGTGCACAATCGGGTACAATCGATCGATTCCGCGGTGAGTCTCATCAAGCGCCTGGTGCCGGGAGCTCGTATCGGTATGGCACATGGCCAGATGAACGAGCGGAAGCTGGAACAGGTCATGCTCGAGTTCTCAGTCGGAGCGCTCGATATCCTGGTCTCGACGATGATCATCGAATCGGGACTCGATCTGCCGAACGTCAATACGCTCCTGGTCAATCGTGCCGATCGCTTCGGTCTTGCGCAACTCTATCAGCTGAGAGGAAGGGTCGGACGATCGAGTGCGAGGGCATATGCCTTTTTCCTGGTTCCACCCGGACGAAGCCTGACCAGGGACGCGCGCCGCCGACTGCAGGCAGTCCAGGACTATTCCGAGCTGGGCGCGGGATTCCAGCTGGCCCTCAGAGACCTTGAAATCAGGGGCGCGGGAAACCTGCTGGGCGCCCAGCAGCATGGACACATCGCAGCGGTGGGATTCGATCTGTTCACAGAGATGCTGGAGGAGGCGATAGCAGATATCCGGGGCGTACGCGAGCAGGATTTCCAGCCACCCCGACTTGAACTGCCGGTAGAGGCGTTTTTACCGGAAGCATATATACCACTACCCGGGCTCCGACTGGCTTTCTATCGTCGGGCCAGCGAGGCCCGTACGCTTGAGGATATCGCACAACTCCAGCTCGAGATGCGGGATCGTTTCGGACCGCCGCCCCGAGAGGTGGAGAGTCTGCTCGATATTTCGATGATCAGGGTTGCCGGGGCGGAACTCGGATTGGATTTGTTGGTAATAAAGGAGGACATGCTGACCGGCAGATTCAGACCAGCATGGGAACCCGGCAGGACGGAGTGGGAGAATATTCTCGAGAGGCTGGGGCCGGACACCCGCTTCTCTGGTAAATTGCCACTGCGCTTCGAACGTCAAATCATGGGGAAATCACCCGCCGAGAGAACGCGGGAACTGAGAAACATCTTGCTGACAGAAGATGAAGCTGAATACGTTACACGGTTCGCGACGACAACCACATTGAAGAAAAGCAGCAGGCATAATGACCGGACCTGACAGATTCAAGCAGGCAGGACACATCACGGTAGCAATCCTCGGAATCATGCTCGTGATCAGTGCGACAGGGTGCGGCGGAAGCAGGGATGATGATGGAGGCGTGATCGCGCAGGTCAACAGCATCGACATCACCATGCGAAGATTACAGGAGTACTATCGCCCGACCCTGTCACCCATCCGGACCGCTGAAGAGGAGTACGAAACGCTGGAGGAACGACTGGATGAGCTGATCCGGTATGTGCTGATCCAGGAGCAGGCGCGTGCAGACGGCTTTCTCAAAGACCCGATGTTCATACGTCGACTCAGGAGACAGGAAACGACACTCCTCAACCAACTGGTCAAGATGTATGAGATCGACAATACGATCACCATCGACAACGCCAGTATCGAAGAGTACCTGACCCTGGCTGACACGGAACGGCACTTCCTGCATATCATCACCCTTGTAAGTGAAGCGGCCAATGAAGTAACGGAGATGCTCACCGCCGGTGAGGAGTGGGAAGTGGTTGCGATCCAGTATTCCAAAGACGCTGATGTCTCGATCCACAAGGGAGATCTCGGCTGGCTGGTCTGGGATGAAGGGCCGTTCGGAGTCTACGGTGAGCTGCAGGAGATCGCTTATCAGATCCCCGTCGGGACCTGGAGGGGACCGATCCAGCAGGGAAACGAATTCCACTTCATCAAGGTGCTGGAGGAGCAACCCCGACAGAAGGGTACTCCGGAAGAAGACTGGCAGGCTGCGTACTCGCATCTGTTCAACAGGCGGGTGGCCGAAAAAGAACAGTTGATGGTCAACCAGTTCTGGGAAGAGGGAGAGTTCTACCTGGATGAGGATCAGTTCCGCTGGTGGCTGGACCGGATCGAGGTCTCCTTCAATACCAACCGGAACCTCAATCCCATTCCTGTTCTGAGCAGCGATGACGCAAAACGGGTAGTAGTCAGGTCGTCTGAGAAACCGTGGACAGCCGGTATGCTGCTCCTGGAGCTCGAGATGATCTCTCCGCCTACGAGAGATAACGCCGAGACCTATAAGGACTGGCGGGATCGGGTCATGGGATGGGTCATGGCAGATCGTATCGCTGAATATGCCCGTAACAAGAGGTATCACAAGGATCCGATGTTCGAGTACAGAAGGACGATCTTCATCGATACAGCCCTCTATTCCGAACAGATTGACAAACTCAGGCTCAGTGTCAGGCGGTTGTCGGAAGAGGCTCTGGAGGAATACTTCAACGGACACAGGGATGACTTCAATACTCCCGAGAAGCGTCGTCTGATAGAAGTCCTGCTCGGGACCAGGGAGGAAGCCGAAGAGGTGCTTGCTGAGGTAAGGGCGGGCGGGTACATAGATATCATTGCGAACCAGCGTACGATCCGTCCTGACTTCAGGGGCAACCTCGGCCGTTTCGCACCGATCCAGAGGGGAGAATTCGGGGCACTGGGAGAGGCGGTGTTCGAAACGGAACTGAATGAACTTGGTCCGATCGTCGAAACACCTCTCGGTTTCAGCGTGTTCAAGGTCACACAGATCATCCAGCCCCAGAAGCCGGAATTCGATGCCGTGAAGGAGGGTCTCGAGGAGCGTCTTTTCCAGGAGGAGAGAGAGGCGGTGGTTGAGCGGTTCGTGGAGCAGGAGTGGAGAAGAGCGCGGATCAGGAAAGATTATGAGCGCCTCCGGTCGTACGCCGCTCAGGTAAGTGCCGTGACGGTCGAGAGAGATTCCACCAGTACCGTTTCAAATCAGAGTCCCCCTTTACCAGAACTGAACCAATGAGAAACTATCAGCACACGGAGAAGAGCACATATACTGCCGGTATTCTGATGACTGCGCTGACGGCAGTCCTGATGGTGACTGCTGGATGCAGCAACTCCTCACCGGCTCCCGTCATTGCGCAGGTCGGCGATGCGACACTTTCGGTTGAAGACCTCAGGAACGCCATTCCGGAAGAAACACTTCGCACCTCTACCCGGGATGATCTGCAGGATTATATCAACCAGTGGGTTCGGGAAGAGCTGCTCTTCCAGGCGGCGGAATCGATGGGATACGATCGGGACAATCGGGTCGCGAAACGGGTGGCAGAAGCACGACGCGGGATATTGGTGGATATCTTTCTTGAGGATGAGCTCGATATGCGTCCCTTCATCGCCGAGAGCCAGATCGAGGAATTCTACCAGAACAACCTGGAGACCTTTGTTCGAAGTGAGACCGAGGTCGCTGTTGAAATACTCTGGTTCAATGAGTTGACAGACGGGGAAGATGCACGGCGCGCTGCCCTTGAGGGGAGGTCCTTCAACGAAATGGTCGGGGACACCTCTTTCGGGATAGTGGCGGCGGACCTGGAGTCGGAATATCTCACCCGGCGAGAGTTGGGAGAGGAACTGGGGGACGCGGTGTTCGCGATGACCAGGAGCAATCTCAGCAGTCTGATCCCGGCAGGCGGCAGCTATGCTCTCGTACATGTTACCGATCGCCAGGAGGACGGCACGACACGCACGCTGGAAGAGGTCAGGAGCGAGATCATCATGCGTCAGACATCCGATCTCTGGGAGATGAAACTGGACGAGTTGCTCCGGCGACTCCTCGAACAATCGAGTATCTCGATCAATGCGGAAGCCGGGCTTGTCTTGATCGGCGGAGGATCTGATCAATGAAATCGATGACCGGTATCCTCCTGCTGCTCCCTCTTTTCCTTGTTTCTGCTGCCGGAACAGATGCGCAGCAGATCTCGGCACAGGAACGCCAGGAGATCGACGGTATCGCCGCAATCGTGGGTGAGGAGATAATCCTGAACAGTGAAGTCTTCCTGCAGTACCAGCTGGAACTGCAGGGAAGAGGTATCCTGGATAATTCACTCACTGAAGAGGAACGCACGCAATTCCTGTCTGCAATTCTGGATCAGCTGATCGACCGGGCTGTCATTGTTGAGCAGGCCAGAATCGATTCGATTGTTGTCTCCCGAAGTGAAGTGGAAGAGTCGATCGATGAATGGATCGGGCAGGTGAAACAGAATATGGGTGGTGAGGCCAATTTCCTGCAGCAGCTTCAGGCCGAAGGGATCACCGAACAGGAGCTTCGGAACCGAAGACGGACGCTGGCCGAGAAGGACCTCCTGCAGGCCCGCATGTTGCAGCAGCTTGACTGGCGACCGGGGCAGATCTCGAGGAGGCAGGCGGAGGAATTTCTTCTGGAAGTGAGCGATGAACTCATGATCCTCAGGAATATCTTTCTGAAGAAGCCTGAGGATCTTGACACCGATGCCCTGGGGCTGGAGGTGATCGCAATGCTTCGCCGACGGATCGTGGAGGATGGTGAGGACTTTGCAGCGGTTGCCCGTGAGCATTCCGCCGACCCCGGCAGCCGGCCGCTCGGGGGTGACCTCGGGAGCGCTCCCCGCGGAAATTTCGTTCCAAGCATCGATGACGCTGTCTGGAGCCTCCCGATAGGAGAGGTCTCCGAACCGATCCAGAGCCAGTTCGGCTGGCATCTTGTACAGGTACTTTCTCGTGACCAGGATAACGCTCATTCCCGGCACATCCTCATAGCGGGAGTCGGGATAAAGGAAGCGCTCGCGGATAAAATCGGATTGATCGAAAATGCGCTGGCTGGCGGTGAACCGTTCGAAGATGTTGCGGTACAGTTCAGCGACGCGGAGTCAGCGGTCAGCGAACGCGGGTATTATGCACTCCTGCCGAATGTATTCAACCCGGACGCGGGGATTCCCTACGAATGGTTCCAGGCCCTGGAGGCGATCGAACCGGGTGAATGGACCGAACCCCTGGAGGCTCCGGAGGGAGTCCATATTCTCCAGCTGCTTGCAGTCGACAAGGTGAATGCCGACCTGGTGCTTCAGTACGATTTTTCTACTGTTCAGCTCTATATTCACAGCCTGCAGCAGCAGGATGCTGCCGCTGAGTGGCTGCGGGAGTTGCGTTCCCGTACCTACATCGAAATCAAACCTCCACAGTAAGATGGACCAACCCCGGCGGCTGCTGTTCACGCCCGGTGATCCGGCAGGCATCGGTCCGGAGGTTGTACTCAAAGCTGTCACGATCCTCGCGAACAGCGCCCCGAGATCTATAACCCTGGTTGGTCCTGAAATACTCTGGGAAACGGCCGCCGACAGGCTCGATCTCTCTCCTCCTTCCGATCTGAACGTGGAAATCGTCCCTCCCGATACAGGTGGGACAGGGGTTCTCGCGCCTGAGGTACTCTTCTCAGGACAATCCTCGCCAGAGGGAGCGGAACTGGCACTCTCCTGCCTGGAAACGGCAGCGGATATCCTCGGATCCTCACCACAATCGACCGCTGTGGTGACAGGCCCTGTCAACAAGCAGGGTCTTCACGACGCCGGGTTCGACGTACCCGGACTCACCGAATGGTTCGCAAGACGATTTGAAGTAAAGACCCCTGTGATGCTCCTTGTGGGAGGCCGCTTGCGGGTGGCCCTGCTGAGTACCCACCTGCCCCTTATGCAGGTAACCTCGTCCCTGACCCCGGAGGGAATAGTCGAGCGTCTCCATATACTGGCTGATGGACTCTCACAACGGTTCGGGATCGACAATCCGGAGATCGCCATGCTGGCGCTCAACCCACACGGAGGATTCGATGGGGAGAGGGGAGCCGAGGAGAGAGATATCCTGGGACCGGCGATCGAGACAGCTGGAGGCCGGGGAATCCTGGTCTCCGGGCCGTTCAGCGCCGACGCCTTCTTCGGCCGGCGGCAGTGGGAGACCTTCGACGCCGTCGTGGCACCATATCACGATCAGGGTCTCATCCCGGTGAAGATGGAAGCAGCCGGCAAGGGTGTGAATGTCACACTGGGATTACCGGTGGTCCGCACCTCCCCCGATCATGGTACCGCCTTCGATATTGCCGGTACCGGCTCAGCTTCCGAGGATGCTACGGTTGAAGCAGCCCTGCTTGCGGAACGGCTTCTGTCAGGCAGGGGAGCCGACTGATTCCCGTTCGTGTCGGTCTCATGGTTTGATTTGAGTACATCGGTTCACTGACTGTGAAACCCTGCTGAATGGAATACGGCACGCCATAATGTCTCTCCTGCAGATGTATAACGTATCGAAGCGCTATGAAACACTGGAGGTCCTGAACGAAGTCACCCTGCAGATCGATCGGGGGGATTTCGTCTGCCTGACCGGCAGGACCGGATCGGGTAAATCCACTCTGATGAGACTGATCTATATGGAGGAGCGCCCGACCAGTGGTCAGGTGATCGTTGAGGGTTATTCATCCGACCAGATCAAACGTCGGGAAATACCCCACCTTCGCCGGAAAATCGGAGTCCTCTTCCAGGACTTCAAGCTGCTCAGGGAGCGAACCGCGTACGAGAACGTCTCCTTTGCACTCCACGTCACCGGGCGCCCTCAGCGGGAGGTCCGCAAGAGTGTGGTGCGCGCTCTTACCAAGGTGGGTCTCGGACATAAACGGGACTCATTTCCGCATGAACTCTCGGGTGGCGAGCAGCAGCGTGTCGCTCTTGCGCGGGCGATCGTGAACGAGCCGATCCTGCTGCTGGCCGACGAACCGACCGGCAATCTCGATCTGGAAGTCGGGCAGGGAATCGTGGACCTTTTTCAGCAGGTGAACTACCAGGGCACCGCGATCCTCATGGCGACGCATAACCTCCCGCTTCTGGAGAATCTGCAGTCCAGGCGGATACATCTGGCCGACGGCAGGCTTACGGGTGAGACCGGAGGAGAGATATCGTGAACTTCGGCTACGCCATGGTTGAAGCGATCCGTTCCATGCGGCGTGTTCCCCTGATGACCACCGTATCGGTAGGAACCATTGCCCTCTCGCTGATGGTGTTCGGTCTCTTCCTGGTGGTAACCTACAACGTCCGGGGAGCGCTTCTGGAGGTACAGGCCAAGGTCGATGTTGAAGCGTACCTCGAAGAGGATGTGGAAGGGGAGGCCCTGTCATTGCTCAGGGCGGAGATAGCGACGATTCCCGGTGTGGAATCGGTGCGCTACATCTCGAAGGATCAGGCCAGAGAGCGGTTTGCCGCGGAATACGGCGATGAGAATCCCCTGCCGGCATCCCTGCTCGTGACCCTGATCGAGAGCCAGCGGACCGGGAGCGGCGCGGAGACAGTAGCAGCCGGCATCACACCGATGGAAGGTGTGAATGAGGTGGTCTGGGGGAAGAGCTGGGCTGATAGACTCGACCGGCTGATCCTTGCGCTCACGGCGTTGAGTATCCTGATAGGTCTCGTGGTGAGCCTGGCGAGCGTGTTTGTCATCGGCAATACGGTCAAGCTCACTGTGTGGGCCCGCCGTGACGCCATAGAGATCATGAAGCTGGTAGGAGCGACAGACGGGTTTGTGAAACTCCCCTTCTTCATTGAGGGGACCATTCAGGGATTCGCCGGAGCGGGGTTCGCGCTTCTCATCCTCTTCGGTATCTATGGTTATGTGCAGCCCGGTCTCGCGGGGGTCGTCTTTCTCCCCACTGGCGTATGCGGAGCGATGCTTGCCATGGGCGCGGCGCTCGGTGGCATCGGCAGTCAGGTCAGCATCAAGCAGTTCCTGGAGGTGTAGGGTGCAGATCGCAGCGCGGAAACGGACGATCACTCTCCTCAGCACTCTGCTGCTGCTGAGCATGGTGTCGTGGGTCCATCCGCAACAGCCACCACAGATCTCGAATCTCGAACGGCGCAAAGCAGAACTCCAGAAGGAGATCGAGGATGCCAGGATTCGGGCAGATCAGCTCTCGCAGGATGAGAACCGGCAGGCAGAGTTTCTGAATGAGCTGGGTACCCAGATATCCGCCTCTGAGCAACTCATCAACACACTCACCCGCCAGATTCGCACCAGTTCCGCTGAGGCCTCGCAATTGCAGGAAGAGATCGCAGAACTCGACGTCGACATGGATACGCTCGATGATGCCGTGGCCGCGTATATAGTCGGGCTGTACAAGCATGGTCGTCGCCGGCCACTGGAGATCGTGCTCGGGAGTGAATCCTTCACCGACGGAATCAAGCGTCTCAAGGGAGTGACGATCCTCGCCAACCGACAAAGGGAAGATGTAGAACGATTAGGTGAAATACGCGACCTCCGCATACAGAAACGTGCAGAGGTGACTCGCTCGCTCAACCAGCAGCAGCAGAGTCGGACCGAACAACGGGCGGCCCGCAACAACCTGCGGAACAAGCGGCAGGAGGCGCAGACATTACTGGAAGTGATCTCAAGTGACATTGTGAAGATGAGGGAGTACCAGGATCAGAGGCAAGAGGAACTGAGTCAACTGACTCAACAGATCGCCCAGATGCAGGCCGCAGCCGAGGCAGCGAGGCAACTGCGTGCAGAACGCGGGTTGAGTGCGCCTATCGAGTTGGGCGGATTCGCGGAGATGCGAGGCAGTTTACCGTGGCCGCTTTCAAGTCCGGGAACAGTCGTCCGGGGATTCGGCCGACAGCAGGGCAGAGACAACACCGTGACCAACACTCCGGGGATAGATATTCTGGCTCCCAGCCCGAATACCTCCATTCTTGCCGTTCATAATGGCGAAGTGATCCATATCGGCTGGCTGAATTTTCTCGGGACGGTGATCATCCTCGATCACGGCGACGATTACGCGACGGTGTACACAAACGCAAAAGACCCTCAGGTGGGGAAGGGTGATCCTGTATTCGCCGGTTTTGCCATGGCGACTGTGGGGACAGATATGCCTCCGGTTGCAGGTGAGGAAGCCGGATACCTCATGCGTTTCATGATCTCCATCTCGGGTAATTCGGTCGATCCTGCCCCCTGGCTGGGTGGTACCCGGTGAGTGCCGGTCATCTGCTCGATCAGAAGAGAGCAAGAAAACTGCTTGAGCAAGCCCTCTCAGGAGGTGAGATACCGCCCGCGTTTCTTTTTGTCGGTCCCCACGGGACGGGTAAGGAGGAAGCGGCGCTGGAATTCGCGAAGACGCTGAACTGCAGCCCGGGTGGTGAGCCGGTTGCCGACCTTTTTGGAGCGAGTGAATCTGAGACGTCGGATCAGGGTGATACCGGCCAGAGTGATACCGGCCTCTTCAAAGGGGTATTGGGAGGCTGTGATACCTGCCATGCCTGCCGCCGGATCGCGGCTTACACTCACCCGGACGTCATCGTGAGAATGCCGCTGCCGCGCCCGAGATCGAAGCCGGCCGATCCGGCCGATCCGACCGAAGCACTGGCCTTCAAGGCTGAACACCCCTATCGCGACCCGGAGATCGGTGGCAGCAACCTGTCAATCGGGATAGCCGACGTCAGGGCAGTTACCCGTCAGCTCGCGTATGCCCCGGTCGAGGGGGGTAAGAGGGTGATCATCTTCCGTGAAGCCGAACTGATGCGGGAGGAGGCACAGAACGCGCTTCTGAAGTCACTGGAAGAGCCCCCCGACCATTCCCTCTTCATCCTCACGACGAATCGACCTGACGCGCTCCTGTCGACGGTACGTTCCCGCTGCCGGACGATCCATTTCGGTCCCCTTCCTCACGACACCATCGTGACCTGGCTGAGAGATGAGGGATTCACACTCTCTGAGGAATTCGACTGCGCGGCACTGGCCCGGGGAAGTCTCAAGCGGGCTATCGCGATATCCGAGGGAGGCATTCCGGCCAGAGATGAGGCGCTTCAGATTCTCTCCTGGGTGATCGACGGGCGCAGTCCCCAGGCGCTCAAATGGGCCGCGGGTCATACCTTCAAGAGTGGTGGGGGAGCCCAGGTAACCGCCCGCCAGGTACTGGATGAACTGCTCAGCCTCACGAGAGATGTGGCCGTCATCCAGGCGGGAAGTGATGTGCCTCTCATGAATCCCGATCAGGATGTACTCCTCCGTTCGATAGGAGCGGGGGCAACGGCAGGCGCTGGTGTTGAAGCCCTTGAAGCAGTCATAGCCGCCCGTGGTGAGGTTGACAGATTCGTCAATCTGGCCTTGATTTACACTTCGCTGTTCGAAGCCCTCAAGCCACTCGGCTCATAATCGCGTTTTCGTGCAACCGAAAGAACCCTGGTTGATCCTGTGAATGAATCTGATGCCGGCCGTTTTTACGTAACGACACCTATCTACTATGTGAACGGCACACCTCACATAGGACATGCCTATACAACGATCCTCGCCGACGTGTTGACGCGTTACCATCGCCTCTTCGGCAAAGACACCTGGTTCCTGACCGGAACGGACGAGCATGGGCTCAAAGT
>JALGVQ010000080.1 GCA_025774615.1 bacterium | reverse complement strand
GATGAGGATGGATTCTGGGAGGCGAGCTGGTATGAGCGGGGAGATGGCGTGTTCGATGTGATCGAAGCGGGAGGATTGAAGACGGGTTTCCAGATCTGTACCGACATGTGGTTCAGCGAGCGGTCGCGAGCCCTGGGCCGGCAGGGAGCTCACTGTATCGCCGTACCCAGGGCAACCCCCCGCTCCACCCTCGACAAGTGGCTTGCTGGCGGCCGGGTGGCTGCGGTGACATCGGGCGCCTACTGTCTCAGTTCGAACCGCTTCACCGATCCGGGCGAAGGCTCCCGGTCGGGCGGACTCGGCTGGATCGTCGATCCGGAGGGCGAAGTGCTTGCCACTACCTCGCTCGATCAGCCGTTCGCCACGGCCGGGATCGACCTGGCGACTGCCGAGCAGGCGAAGGTAACATACCCGCGATATGTAAGAGAGTAATGGAACAGGATGATCCCGACTCCGGGAGATATGTGAAGAGAGACACCACGATTCTGAGGAGAGAACACGTGCCGGATGAAACAAAACGAACACCGACCCTCTGGTTATCACTGATCCCGGTCACCGTCCTGATCGGTTCTCTCTTCTACTCCATCGTCATCCTCGAGGGATCGGGGCACATACCCCTCATTCTGGGCTCCATCATCGCCGCGATCATCGCCGGCACCTCACTCGGCATTTCGTGGCCTGATATCCAGAAGGGGCTGACCGGCGGCATCGTCACCGCTCTGCCCGCCATCTTGATCCTCATCGTCGTGGGGCTGCTGATCGGTGTGTGGATCGCCAGCGGGGTGGTGCCGGTCATGGTCATCTACGGCCTGAAGATCCTGGCGCCCGGCTACTTCCTGGTGGCTGCCTGTCTGATCTGCGCACTGATCTCACTCGCCACCGGATCGTCGTGGTCGACCGCCGCGACCGTCGGTCTGGCCATGATGGGCGTGGGACAGGCCCTCGGCATCCCGGCCGGCATGACGGCCGGCGCAGTCATCTCCGGGGCTTACTTCGGCGACAAGATGTCGCCGCTCTCCGATACCACCAACCTCGCTCCGGCGGTGGCGGGAACCCAGCTCTTCACCCACATCCGCCATATGGTCTACACCACCGTTCCCGCCCTCATCATCGCTCTCATCATATTCACCATCATCGGTATCGTGAGACCGGTCTCCGGATCTGTGGACACTCCCGAATACCTGCTCATGCTCTCGACCATCAACGAGACGTTCAACCTCACCCCGTGGCTGCTGCTCGCGCCCGCCGCAGTACTCTTCCTCGTCTGGAAGAAGACTCCCGCCCTGCCGGCCCTGGTGGTCGGGGTCTTCGTGGGAGCGGTCCTGCTTCTGATCTTCCAGCGGGACGGCGGCGCCGGTTCGGCCCCCGTCCTCAGCCGACTGCTCGACTCGCTCTATACCGGATACGAGAGCCACACCGGGGTCGCCATGGTGGACGAGCTCCTGACCAGGGGTGGTCTCTCCTCCATGCTCGACACCATCGCCCTGATCATCGTCGCCCTCTCCTTCGGCGGGATCATGGAGAGTTCGGGGATGCTGGGCCGCCTGGCTGCCGCGGTCCTCAAGCTGGCCCGATCGACCGGCACCCTGATCACGGTGACCATCTTCAGCTGTATCGGTATGAATGTGCTCGCATCCGATCAGTTTCTGGCGATCATCGTACCCGGAAGGATGTACCGGGGGGCATTCCTCAAGCGGGGTCTCCATCCGAAGAATCTCTCCCGGGCACTGGAGGATTCCGCGACGCTGACCTCTCCCCTGATCCCGTGGAATACCTGCGGAGCGTACATGGCGGGCGTGCTCGGAGTGAGCTGTTTCACCTATCTCCCCTTCGCGTTCCTCAACCTGCTCTCTCCCTTGATCTCGATCTTCTACGGCTTCACCGGAATCACTATCGAGAAGATCGAAGACGATCCCGATTCGATCGTGGGAATCACCGCGGAGGAAATGGCGAGCAGCGAGGGTTAGATCACCGGGTATCGTCGACTTCGAGGGACTCGAGGTCGCTGAGCATCCCTTCCACAACCTCGAAGCCTCCCTGCCAGAAGGCGGGGTCGGTTATATCGATGCCGGCCTCAGCCAGAATATCGCGTGGCCGCGCCGAACCACCGTGAGCGAGGAGGCGCAGATACCCTTCCTTGAAAGCCTCTCCCTCTTCCAGGTAGCGCCGGTAGAGCGCGAGCACAAGGAGCTGTCCGAAGCTGTATGAGTAGCAGTAGAAGGGCGTGGAATAGATATGGGGGATCGTGATCCACTCCAGGGCGAAGTCATCAGAGAGATCGAGCGAATCGCCGAACTGCTCCCGCAGGTTCTCCAGATAGAGATCGTTCAGGAACTCAGGTGATTTCCCATCGAGTATCGCCTGGTGGGCCTCGATCTCGAAGAGGACGAAATAGGTCTGCCTGATGACGGTCGCGTAGACGTCATCCATGGCGCTGACCAGCAGTTCCCTTCTGAGAAAAGGATCGGCCTCCCGGCTGAGGAGCCGGTCGGTCACCAGCATCTCGCCGAACACCGAGGCGGTCTCGGCCAGGGGGAGGACGGGGTGCTGGGTGAGCACCGAGTGGCCGTCGGCGAGCATGCTGTGGACGGCATGTCCGAGTTCGTGGGCCAGCGTTGCCACATCCCGAACTTCACCGGCGAAGTTCGTCAACACCCAGGGGGATTGTGACGGCAATACTGTCGCGCAGAACGCTCCCCCCCGTTTCCCCTTCCGTATCTCGCTGTCGATATGGCTCCGGGCGAATACCCGTTCAGCCAGGTCGGCGAAATGGGGATTGAAATCCCGGAACGTATCGAGAACCGTATCAACCGCGTCGGGATAGGGGATCTCGTGTTCAGCTTTCGCGATCGGAGCATAGAGGTCATATCGTCGCAATCTCTCCATACCCAGCCAGCCCGCTTTGAGCGTGAAATAACGCTGGAAGATCCCCGCGTTGCGACGCGATGTCTCGAGCAGTATCTCTACCGCCTCATCGGGGATGTCGTTGGAGAGATTGCGCACGGTGATGGGACTGGAGAAACCGCGGATCTCCAGGTTCTCCGAATGCCAGTCCCGTACCCGGTTTACGTAGATCTGCGTGAGGATCTGTTCTTCCTGCGCATAGACCCGATGGAGTTCCTGGTAGGCGGCTTCCCTGACCTCAGGCCGGGGAGAACGGACATACTTCATCAGACCGTCACGTGTACAGACCTTCTCAGCCCCATCCACGCTGATGGTGAATTCCAACCGGTTGGCGAGCATCGAATAGACGGTCAGGAGCGCGCTGATACCGTTGGTATCCTTCAGGTTGATGATCTGCTCTGAACGCTCATCGAGGGTGAAGGGTGTGAAACGACGCAGGTCGCGAAGGAAATGCCGGTAATCGGGGTGTTCATCCTCAAGGGGGAGGAGCGCTTCGGCCACTTCATCATCGAGCCCCTTCCACCAGAGGGAGAAGAAGAGGATCCGGTTACCGAGACTGGTGAGCGCATGCTGGAAGCGGTTGCGCAGGGTGATTGCTGACGGGGATTGCGTATCTTCGGAGAAGCGGAGTGATCCGTAGGCCGACAGGGTGTACATCTGCTCAAGAAGAAGTTCGTACTCCCTGAGTATCCCGGGGAGTTCATCCCGTGAAACACCCTGCTCAATATCTTCCCGACGGGCCTCGAACGCTGTAACCGCATCCTCAACCTCATTCAGTTTCTCAGAAATAAGATCTTCATCTTCCGAGGGGAGCAGTTCAGAGAGATCCCAGGTAGTCTGCTGATACCTGGTACTCCTGTTGTTGTCATTCGATTCAGGCATCGATGTCCCCCTCAATTGGAGAGCTCGTCCTCATTACGATATCCACGACCCGGCATCCTTTCGGTTCTGGCAGACAGATGACCGGATTCAACTCGACCTCTTCGAGTAGAGGATGGTCCTCGGCCAGAACCATTACCCTTCCCAGCAGATCGACCAAAGCCGGGATATCCACACCCTCTCCCCTGGCGCTCCCCTCCAGGATCGGCCATCCCCGCAGAGATCGGAGCATCCGCTCCACACCGGCAGGTCCGACAGGCAGTCGACTGAACTGTACATCCTGCAGAGCCTCGGTAAAATACCCGCCGAGCCCGACCATGAGCATCGTGCCGAAGACCCGATCCCGCCTCACACTCACGATAAGTTCCACTCCCCCTTCCACCATCTCCTGTACCAGGAAACCGTCAGGTGAATGTCCGGCGGCCGTCACCGATCCTTCGATCGCGATCGCCGCCTCCCTGACCTCTCTCTCATGAAGTCGTGTCACGACACCACCGACATCGGCCTTGTGCATCAAATCAGGCAGGAGCGCCTTCAACGCTACCATTCCACCGATCCGTCCGGCGGCCGCGGCGGCCGAATCGGGGTCGGTAACTATCTCCTGTACCGGCAGCGGGATCCCATAGGCAGACACGATCTCCGAGGCGGTGCCGTGCGGCAGGAGACCGTCGGCTCCCACCGTATCGCTCTCCACTATCCGGGCAAGCTCTGTTGCCGCATCATCCCGTCTTGTGTCGAGCCCGTCAAACGGTTCATCCCGGAACGATCTGTTCCGGGAATAGCGGGCCAGCGCGGCAAGCGCACTGACCGCAGGCTCGGGGAACCGATACACGGGAGGGGCTCCTTCGACTGTTGTGACCTGCGGGTAGAAAGAATCAACGGCGAGAAAGCTGCTCACCAGGGGCATCTCATCGGCAACCGTCGACCGGGAGATCGCGGCGAGCACATCGAGCGATCCCGAACCGATCGGCGGGGTCACATTCAGTATGAGGACCATGTGCACACCGGGATCCCTCGCGACGATCTCCATGGTCCGCCTGTAATCATCCGCCGTAGCCGAAGCGATCATGTCCACGGGGTTGGCGACTGCAGCTTCCGGCGGCAGGTATGAACGCAGTTCTTCCTGAACTTCGTGAGAGAGTACGGGCAGAGTGAGACCCCGGTCACTGCAGGCATCCACGGCCAGGATGGCCGGACCACCAGCGTTGGTGATGATCGCAACGCCGTTGCCCTCCGGCAGCGGACACGACTGGAAGGCAGCAGCCCAACCGCACATCTCCTGGATCGAAGCCGCCCTTAACACACTACTCTGCCTGAAGAGCGCATCGATGGCGCGTTCATCGGTCGCGAGCGCTCCCGTGTGCGAAGATGCGGCCCGGATGCCGTCATCCGACCTTGCGGATTTCACTGCGATCACCGGCTTCTCCCTGGCCAGGCGAGACGCTGTATCCGCAAACGCTGCGACATCTGTGATCGATTCGATGTAACAGGTCACCACACGGGTACACGGATCTGTCTCCCAGAATCGGAGGGCATCCGCGACACCCACGTCAGCGGCATTGCCGATCGAGATGAAGGAGGAGAATCCAAGATCGATACCGGCGGCCAGACCGAGGATGGCACAGCCGAGTGCCCCACTCTGGCTCACAAGCCCCACCCCGCCAGGAATGACCGGAACGGGGTTGAATGTGGTATCCACCGATATTCCGGGATCGGTATTGAAAACACCCATGCAGTTCGGACCGAGGAGCCGGATACCATACCGGTCTGCTGTTTCCACCAGCAGACGTTCGAGTTCGGCGCCTTCTTCGCCGGTCTCACTGAAACCGGCAGAGATGACCACCACGGCTCTCACCCCGAGTTCACCACATGCCGCTGTCGCCGACAGGACGGCATCGCGGGGCACAACCAGAACGGCCAGATCGACCGGGCCGGGCACCTCACTGACAGATGGGTATGCCTGTATCCCCTGCACCTCGGGTGCCTTCGGATTCACCGGGTAGATGCCACCGGTGAAACCGGACTGGAGCAGATTGCTGAATATCTTGCCCCCGAGCGTTTCAGGCCGGGTGGACGCGCCCACCACCATGACCGACCGGGGACGCAGGAAGAAGGTAAGGTCAGTGTCGTTCATGAAATGAAACAGATGAAGTTCTGTGAGTCCATGCCACCTCCGCAATACCGGTTCGAAACGGTTATCAGGCTATCGGTCCATGATATATTCCGCAAGTCATGCCGCAATCAAGTGCCACCGGTCGAAAATCCGTTATTAATGCGTACCAATGGAGTTGACTACCGTCACCGCCGGGCAGATGTTTGAACCCACACCCTCTCCGGCCCCGTCGGGCCGAGTCAAACCGCCTTCACAAGGGGGAGCATGAGCATGCGGGTCATACCGGCAGAACGCATCACAGAAGCTATCAAAGACCTCGCCATACGAGCGAATTACGACCTTGGAGAAGATGTACTCACCGCTCTGAAGAACGGTCGTGACAGTGAGGAATCGCCCGTCGGCCGGGAAATCCTCGACCAGTTGCTTGAGAACGCCGAGATCGCCGCGAAGGAACGGGTCCCGATGTGCCAGGATACCGGATACGCCGCGGTATTCGTCGAGATCGGTCACGATGCCTTCATCGAGGGAGACATCCAGGCCGCAGTCGATGAAGGTGTTCGCCAGGGATACGAAGAGGGGTATCTCAGAAAATCGATAGTGGGTGACCCGCTGCGGCGGAAGAACACCGGTGACAATACTCCCGCGGCCCTCACGGTCGAGTTCGTCCCGGGGGACAAGGTCACCGTCACCATCGCCCCCAAGGGAGGGGGCAGTGAGAACATGAGCATGGCCCGGCAGTTCGCTCCGGCCGTCGGCCGCCAGGGCGTGATCGACTTTGTTGTGAACCGGGTGAAGGAATCGGGGTCGAATCCCTGCCCTCCCGTCGTGGTGGGTGTGGGTATCGGTGGGACCTTCGACCTGTGCGCGCGACTCGCCAAGAAATCCCTGATGAGGGATATCGGTATCCGGCACCCTGATCCCTTCTATGCCGAGCTGGAACTCGAAATACTGGAACAGGTCAACAACCTGGGGATCGGCCCTATGGGGCTCGGTGGAAAGGTGACCGCCCTTGATGTGCACGTGGAGTATTACCCGTGTCACATCGCCAGTCTACCGGTCGCGGTGAACATGCAGTGCCATGCCGCCCGTCACAAAACGGCCGTCATTTAGCATCCACCCCGAGGAGATAGACCATGTCAGACCGAAAGAAGATCCAGCTGCCTCTGACCCCGGAGGATGTCAAGGACCTCAAGGCAGGTGATCGCGTTCTGCTGAGCGGGCCGCTCTATGTCGGCCGTGACCAGGCGCACCAGCGTCTGGTCGACCTGCTCGAGGCGGGCAAACCGCTCCCGATCGCCATCGAAGGCGAGACCATCTACTTCGCCGGACCATCACCCGCAAAACCGGGCCAGGTCATCGGCTCATGCGGCCCGACCACCTCCTACCGGATGGACCCGTACAGCCCGGCCCTGATCGCCCTGGGGCTGCGGGGGATGATCGGCAAGGGTGCCCGAGGTGAGGCTGTGGTAGAGGCGATGCTGGAGCATGGTGCCGTCTACTTCACCGCCGTCGGGGGCGCCGCCGCTCTTATCGCACGGTCAGTGACCTCCATGGAGGTCGTCGCGTACGAGGATCTCGGCCCTGAGGCACTCAGGCGCCTGGTCGTTGAGGATTTCCCGGTTATCGTCGCGCAGGACTCCCACGGCGGGAACCAGTATGAAGATGGCATCAAGGAGTACGCACGTATGTAGTGCGCTGTTCCACACCCGACAGATCAGAGGATCGGATCATGGTAAAACGTTCAGTTTCCGCGATATTCGCCCTGCTGTTTATTGCTGTTGCCTCACACTACGCCTTCACCGACGAAGGACAGTGGACTCCCGACCGGATCGGCCAGCTCAACCTGCGGCAGGCCGGCCTGCGTATACCTGTCTCCCAGGTGTTCAACCCGGGGGAAGCGGGCGTCCACGAAGCCATCCTCCTCCTGGGGGGAGGTACCGGGGAATTCGTCAGCGCCGACGGCCTGATCATGACGAACCATCACGTGGCGTTCGGAGCGGTAGCCCGGATCGCCACCGCGGAGAATGACTACATCACCGACGGTTATCTGGCGGAGACGCGTACTGATGAGATCCAGGCCCACGGGTATACCGCGCGGATGGTCCAGTACTACCAGGATGTCACCGGACGGATAATGGCCGATGTGGAAGATGGCATGACCTGGGAAGAACGCCAGCGAACCATCAACACGGCTGTGAGAAATATCGTCACCGAAGCGAGGGAGCGCGACGACTCGCTCGAGTTCTCCATCTCGGCCATTTCCTACGGCAACACCTTCAAGCTGATCGGTTTCCAGACGATCAGGGATATCCGGATCGTGTATGTCCCGCCCTTCGCGGTAGGGAATTTCGGCTCGGAGACCGATAACTGGATGTTCCCCCGCCACACCGGGGACTTCTCCTTCCTGCGGGCCTATGTGGCACTCGACGGTTCCGGCGCGGCTTACAACACCGAAAACGTGCCGTACCATCCCCGCACATGGCTCAAGGTCGCCCGGGACGCTCCGGCCGAGGACGATTTCGTGTTTCTCCTCGGGTTTCCCGGCACAACGATGCGTTATCGGAGTTCTGCCTACGTCTCCTACGAGCGGGAATCGCGCCTGCCCTATGAGATCATGATCAGGGGAGAGCGGATCGGGGTCATGGAGCGCGCTGGTGAGGGCGATCGGGAACTTCAGATCCGGTTCGCCGAGACGATCAAGGGGATAGCCAACGGCTACAAGAACTACCAGGGGAAAGTGATAGGAATCGACCGGATGGACCTCATCTCCTCGAAGCGGCATGAAGAACAGATCTGGGCCGACTCCTGGAGCATTGACCCCCGGCTGAAGTCCCGCTACGACGGGGTGCTTCAGGAACTGGGGGAGATCTACCGGGGTATGCGGGAGCGGGATGCTCTGAGCCGGACGATATCCGAACTCCTCTACTCACCCGTCCAGTCGTACGCGCTTAACCTCTATGAATACCTCCTGCAGAAGACATTGCCCGAGAACCGCCGGGCTAACCGGTACCGCGGGGAATCGCTGGATCGGGTGCGGGACTCGCTCCTCGGTGGTCCGGGTGATTACTACGGGCCGGTCGATGAAGAACTCTACCTGAACGCGGCGGTCCGCTCGCTCACCCTCACACGGGAGGACGCGATCGCACCGTTCAGGATCATTTCTCTCGGTAAGGAGATCCAGGGCTATGCCCCCGCGCTGGAACGGGCGATCCGGGAAGCTTACTCATCCTCTCCCCTCCTTCACCCGGAGGGCAGAGCTGCCCTGATCGAGATGAGCGCGCAGGAAGCGATCGACCGCGGAGGCCTCTTCCTGGAGGTCGCTGCCGACATGCGGGAACGGTATCTGGAATCGGATGCCGCCCGGCAGTTCACCGGTTCGAAGCTGGGCCGCCTGCAGCAGCTCTACGCCGAGGGGATCATGACCCTCCGTGAATCTCAGGGAGAGATGCTCTACCCCGACGCCAACCGGTCACTCCGGTTCTCATACGGATATGTCCGGGGATACGAACCGAGAGACGCAGTCTCGATCGAGCCATTCACCCACCTGAAGGGAGTGATGGAGAAGGATACCGGCAAGGGCGAGTTCATCGTCCCCGAGATCCTTTCCAACGCCTGGCGGGAGCGTGAGTTCGGCCGCTGGGCGGACTCGAGCGGTGACGTCCCGGTGAATTTCCTCACCAACTGCGACACCACCGGCGGCAATTCCGGCAGTCCGCTCATGAACGCCCGGGGAGAACTGATCGGCATCAATTTCGACCGCGTCTGGGAGGCGACGGCCAACGACTACAATTTCGATCCCGAATTCGGGAGGAACATCAGCGTCCACATGCACTACATCCTGTTCATCTGTGAGACGTTCGGAGCGACGGACGTGATCGATGAACTCGGTTTCTGACAACGTTACCGGAGAAGAGAGAGATCATGTCATCACGCACCATCATCACAATGCCGGGCGACGGCATCGGCCAGATCGTCCTGCCTGAAGCGATCCGCGTCCTGGACGCGGCGGGATTCGAAGCGGAATATCTCCATGCCGATATCGGATGGGAGTTCTGGTGCACCGAGGGGAACGCCCTGCCCGATCGGACCATCGACCTGCTGGCCGAACACAGGGTCGGACTGTTCGGGGCGATCACGAGCAAACCGAAGAACGAGGCCACCGCGGAACTCGATCCCTCACTTCAGGACAAGGGGTACGTCTACTACAGTCCAATCGTTGGTCTGAGGCAGCGATTCGACCTCGATATCTCCATCCGCCCGTGCCGTTCCTTTACGGGCAACCCCCTCAATTTCATTCGCCAGTCGGTGGACGGCGGCTTCGAGGAGCCGGAGGTCGATGTTGTGGTCTTCCGTCAGAACACCGAAGGGCTCTATGCAGGGGTGGAGTGGACCGATCCGCCGGCAAACGTCATGGATGCACTCAGGAGCCATCCGAAATTCGCCGCTTTCGCCGACGTCCCCGGTCCCGACCTTGCGGTCTCGACCAGGATATTCAGCCGCGCTGCCTGCCGGCGCATCATGGAGGAGGCATTCCTCTACGCCGAAAAGCACGGTTACCGGTCGGTCACTGTCTGCGAGAAGCCGAACGTGATCCGTGAAACCTCCGGTATGCTCGAGCACGAGGCCCGCGAAGTGGCCGCAAACCATCCCGACATCGCTCTCTGGTCGACCAACATCGACGCCCAGACGATGTGGCTGACGAAGAACCCGGAGAATTACGGGGTCATCGTCGCCGGCAACATGTTCGGAGATATCATCTCCGACGCCTTCGCCGGTCTTGTTGGAGGACTCGGATTTGCTGCTTCCTCCAACATCGGGAAGGATGTGGCGGTCTTCGAACCGACCCACGGTTCGGCTCCGAAATATTTCGAGCTCGACCCGCCCATCGTGAACCCGGTCGCCATGATCCTCTCGGCCACCATGATGCTCGATCATATCGGTGAGAACGGGCTGGCCGAGACCATCCGGAAGGCAGTCTCATCGGTAGTAGTCGATGGGGATGTCCGGACCTACGACATGAGCAAACTCTCCGGGGGTCAGGGCGTCGTCGATCAGGGAGCCGCCCCGACCACGGTGCTGACCGATGCCATCATCGCGGCCCTGGACCGATGACCATCATCCACTGAAGGAGCGGGAGGCAACAGATGATAGACGCTGAACAGATCAAGACCCTCTTCGGTGATCTTCTGGATGAGATCGGAGATGAAGGGCTGAGGGGGAAAGTCGTCGAAACCTGGCTCCTTGGATGCAATGAGGGCGGGTGGAAAGATATCGGATCACTCAGGGCGATGCCTTTCACCCTGTTGACCGATTGCCGCGGGATCGGATTCGTGGAACATACCCTCGCCGTGACCCGGGGGGCTCTCGGCCTTCTGGAAGCACAGTCGGAATCATATGAAACAATGCCCTACCCCGTCGATCGGGACCGCCTGATCGCGGGTGGACTCCTCCACGATGTAGGCAAGCTCCTGGAGATCGAACAGGACGGGAGCGGCGGGTACCGGAAGAGCCATCACGGCCGCTGCGCGAGACATCCGATCAGCGGGACGGCACTCGCGGCCCGGGTCGGCCTCCCGCTCGAGATACAGAACACCATCGCCTGTCACGCGAAAGAAGGAGAGGGACGTCCCAGGGTAGTGGAAACGATCCTGATCCATCAGGCTGATTTCGCCACCTTCGATCCGCTGACGATGCTGGCTGCGGGAACGCTGATCACCGGGGAGTAATCACGTGGGACAGACGGTAATCGAGAAGATCTTCGCGGCGCACACCGGGGATCCGGTCACGGTCGGAGAGATCGTCGAGCTCGAGATCGACGCCCGGGTGGCGCGCGATTTCGGCGGTGCGAACGTCGTCGCCAACATGGAAACGCACGCCCTTTCCGTGGATGATCCATCGCGCACCTGGTTCACCTTCGACTGCAATCCCACCGGTTCCGACCAGGGATACACGGCCAACCAGCACCGGTGCCGTCTCTATGCGCGCAACGAGGGGATCGGCCTGTTCGATATCGACCGCGGAATCGGCACACACCTCGCGATAGAGGAAGGGCTCATTGGGCCGGGAGCAACCTTTGTCTCCACCGACTCCCACGCGAACATCCTCGGAGCGATCTGCGCTTTCGGCCAGGGCATGGGGGACATGGACATCGCCAGCGCCTTCTCCCGCGGCTCGGTCTGGTTCAAGGTGCCTCCGACGGTGCGTGTGATCGTGCAGGGCACTCCCTCTCCTGATGCATCGGCAAAGGATCTCACGCTCGCTCTCGTGCGGCATTTCGGCGCAAAGGGGCTGCTTGGCCGAGCCGCCGAGATAGAGGGCGAAGCGATAGAAGCACTCGATCTGGCCGGCAGGATCACGCTGGCCTCGATGGCGACCGAGATGGGAGCGATCATCCTCTTTCCACGCCCCGGTGAGCGAACCGCCGGGGAACTGACCGCACTCACCGGGAACGAGAGCGTCTGGCCCCATCCC
>JALGVQ010000276.1 GCA_025774615.1 bacterium | reverse complement strand
TATCAGCATGGAAATGGATGTGCCTGAACTCCCCATCCCACAGCCGATCGAGATTTCGCTCAGTATGACCCACCAGCTTGTAGTGGAGGAGGTCCGGGATGGGATGATCACCGGGGAACTGGTGAATGAGAATTTTTCAATGTCCGGTATGGGGGAGATGCTCAGCCAGATGGGACTCGGTGAACTGGGTAACATGAAGATGCCGGTCAGGATGACTGCCCGGGGCAAGTCAGAGATGGATTTCTCCATCGAGGAGACGGGAATGGGGGGCGGCATGATGAACATGCCGGGTGGTCTGAACAGTTTCTTTGTCCCCTGGCCGGATCATCCGGTACCGATCGGTACCTCCTGGACCGACAGCATATCGATCGAACAGGCCCAGATGGAGATGGACATCAACGGTACCATGATCACCGAGTACACCTACCTGGGACTGGAGCCGGTTGAGGGGACAGAAGACGCGGTCCTTGCCCACAAAGTCCATGCTGTGCTTTCCGGCTCGATGGCCGGTGGTGTCGACCAGGAGGGAGCGAACATGATGATGTCGGGAACGTGGAGTGGAGAAACCGATTACTGGTTCGACCAGGACGATGGGTTACTGCTCACCTCCACATCATCGATGCGCACTTCGATGCTCATCGAGATGTTCGCTCCGATGGATATGATCATACCGATGGATATGCAGATCGAGTCCACGATCCACAGAGTCCGCTGACGGGCAATTCCATTCTTTATCCGGAGATATGACCGGCCGCGTGGTGGTCCGATCAGTCCGGTACAGGTCGGGAATAGACGATCCTTCCACCCACTATGGTATGGAGAACCTCCGTCTGGAGGATCTTGTAGGGATATATCTCGAGCAGGTTCTCTGAAAGCACCACCATGTCGGCCAGTTTCCCGACTTCCAGACTACCCAGATCGTCCTCCCAGAAGTTGGCATAAGCCGATCCGTATGTGTAATGCCTGATCGCCTCCTCCATCGTAAGCCGTTGTTCCGGGTAACGGGTGACGAGCTGGGCCAGGTTCATCCGTGGATCGATATCAGAGACCGGCCAGTCGGTGCCCCAACTCAGCGTTGTGCCCGCCTCAAGCAGTGAGCGCCACATATCCACTCGATGAGAACGCTCTACACCCAGCCGTATCTCCCGGTAGGCCTGCCCCCCGGTGATACTCGGCTGCATGGAGGCGATGACATCCAGTTCCGCGAAACGTGGGATATCATCCAGGGCGATCACCGTGGCATGCTCGACCCGATGCCTGAGGGCCTTGCGGCCATGTTGCTGCTGGGCACGCTCATAGGCATTCAGGGTCCAGTTGACTGCTTTGTCACCGATCGCATGTACGCCGACCTGGTAGCCGTGTTCGTGGGCCCGGGCGACGATGCGATAGAACTCTTCTTCCTCGTATTGGGCCAGACCTGAGTTGCCAGGTTCCTCGGTGAAGTCATCGAACATGAATGCTGACCTGACTCCTATGGTGCCGTCGAGGAATCCCTTGAGCATGCCGACCCTGACCCATTCATTCTCCCGGTCCTGGGTGATCCCCCGTTCGATATACGAGTCGAGACCGCCAAGACCTGGCCAGGCCGTTACCCGCAGGGTCAGAATCCCCTCCTGCTGCAGATCGCGGTAAATGTCTATCTCTTCCAGGTATGAGCCGGTGCTGATGGTGGTTATCCCGACCTGTTTCGCGTAGTCGAGCGCGACTTCGATATACTTCCTGGGTGTCCAGTTGCCGGGGACCCGCAGGAGACTCGAGGCAGCCTCCTTCAGAATACCGGTCGGTTCCCCGGTGTCAGGATCGAGCACGATCTCTCCACCCGGGGGAACCTCTGTATCGCCGGTGATGCCGGAGAGTTCCAGTGATCTGCTGTTCAGCCAGACGGCGTGACCGCCCCCCCGGTTCACGACCACCGGATTATCGGGCGAGACCGCGTCGAGCATCTCCTTCGTGGGCCATCCAAGGCCGGGGAATATCTGGGTGTTCGGGAAGGAGCCCAGCGCGAATATCGGTTCACCGGGCGGCGTTTCCGCCACTGCAGCCGCAAGGAGTTCCTGGACCAGCTCGATCGTGAATACCTTGCTGAGGTCGAGCTGGGAGAGACGCTGGCCGCCGCCTGAGAAATGGCAGTGAGAGTCGATGAAGCCGGGCATCACGAACGCGCCTTCAACGTCCAGGACCCTGGTGCGGCGTCCGATATGCCTCCTGACCTCGGAGTAGTCTCCGATGGCGACGATCCTGCCACCGGTGACCGCCACTGCCTCTGCCCACGGATTCGATTCATCGACGGTCCAGATCTTCCCGTTGACGATGGCCATCTCGGCCCGCTCCTGGGCCCGGACACCAACTGCGGTCACCATATATGTCAGAGTAATGGTGAGCAGGATCGCTGAGCGCTTCATGGAAGGATCTCCGATCATATGTGCCGACTACAATCCCGGATGGAATCTCACAGGAGCCGGGCTATCGGTGAGTACGGATCACGAATGGTACCGCCTGAGAAAAAGTAATACGCTCCGGGACCGAGGGCGGCATGGATCGGAATGTTCACCCCCTCTGTTCTCAACCGTTCTGCGTCGAGTGCCAGTCGGGACTCGCGGCCACCCTCGTGCATCGGAAACAGGTGACTGGCCCCGAGCTGCTCGACCTGCCAGATGGTATAGCCCCAGATGGGAAGGAAACAGAGATCGACCGGCATCTCGAGGCTGTTCAGGTATTCGATATTCGCCCTGAAATCGGGACGCATCGGACGGTTAGCGCTGTTCCCATGATCACCTGAATGATAGATGGTTATCCCATCCACCCGAATGAGGAACGCTGATTCCGGGATACCGTCTCCGGTATGGTGGATGTTCCATATCTCAAGGCCGTCCCTGACGACCTTCCTTCGCTCGGTCGCGAATGAGAGGTCATCCCTGCGATCGTCGTTCGGCCATCCCCAGATGTATTCGAGATCGTGGATGGTTTCCTCCCATCCGAGTATCACTGGATCATAATGATCGCCATGAGCGTGAGTAGTGAAGACTGTGACGTTCAGGTCGGCGATCGCCCGGGGATCGATGTATCCGGTATCCAGGTTCCGTTCTCCCCGGGGGGGATCCTCTTCCCAGTAGTCGAAGATCAGGAAGTGTTCCGCGGTCTGAACGGCCCATCCCGAGTGAT
>JALGVQ010000079.1 GCA_025774615.1 bacterium | reverse complement strand
TGACTGGAGCAGACCGGCCGAGGAGCCGACCTCGTAGTTGATACCCACCCATTCGTCAGCCTTCAGTTCGGTCAGGGTGTTGCCGTAGGTGGCAAAGATCTCCGCGGTCTTCTGCTTCAGGTTGTCGAAGTGCTCCCGCAGCTTCTCGCGGGACGCCTCGGTAGCCTCTTCACCGGTCATCGTCAACACCCGCTGGTAGACATCCCGTGCGCGACGGTTTTCATCACCTGACCTGCTGCCGGCCGCCGCAGGGGCATCGGGCGTCGGGACAGCCTCTTCAAGGACCGTCACGAAGTTCATCCGCGCGCTCTTGGTGAAGATGACACCATACCCGGGGATGTACTGGATACGGGCCTCTCCGCCGAAGTAGTACGCTCGGCTGAAGTTGACGACACCAATATATTCGCTTACTCCGCTCTCCTCCTCGAAGGCCGCGTTGATGATCTCCGACATGATGCGGATCTGGCTTTTCAGGGCCGGATTCGATTCGGCGCTCCCGCGGGTGACGGTGATCGCCCGCAGGGCTGCGTCCTTCTGGCCGGGACCGCCCAGGCTTCCGTGCTCGACGCTGAGGGTGATGTTCTGCTCCGCCTCATCGCCCGGCTGGAAGACGAAGGTGACCTTCTCGTCATCTGCCGCCTGGTGAAGGGTGTGGCCGTAGGTCGCCATAATGTCTTTCAGCGCGTCGACGATGAGATCCTCGAACTCCGACTGCCACGCTGTGAGACTCTCCCTCAGAGCCTCCATCTCCTGCTCCCGATCCGCGGCGGCCTGCTCTGCTTCTGCGGCGCCCTCTGCTTCTTCGACGGGAGGGGCGGCATCTGCTCGACCGGCAGCCCGCTGACTCCTCTGCTCGCGCCGGATGAGAAGTTCTTCCAGGGCCCGGTTCTGGGCCTGCAGGGTGATCACGAGATCATCGCCTCCACCCATCGAGAAGGTGGAGAGCAGGTTTGATTGACGGATCGGCCACCGGATGTTGAAGAGGTAGCCATACCCGTCCATGTAGAACCCGGTCACCTTCTGCGAACCGGAGAAATACGGAGTCATGCTCCAGGATCCGGGGACTCCGACTCTGTAGGTATAAGCCAGATCCCGTCTCCCCGACCCCGTGGTGCTGGTGATGGCATAGTTCTGGGGCGAACTTTCCGTCAGCTGTTCCGGCAGTTCAGGCGCCTTCACCTCCTCGAGGGCGGTCCGGATGATCCGGTTCATGATCCGGATCTCAGGCGGTTCCTGTGATCCTTCGAGTCGCAGCGACCAGGTCTCACCGAGGACCGTACTTTCGGGCGCGAGTATCCCGGTTATGCCCAGCGCGGTGTCGATGTAATGCCGCTCGACCTCAGGTACGACAACCACTTCCTGGGCGCCGATCGGCAGGGCGGTGACGGTGATCGCCAGCGCGGTGAACAGGGCTATCAGGGCAATCAACTGGTTCGTCGGGCTGGTTCTGTTCTTCATCTGTATCACTTCCATTCCTGGTCATCGCCACCCTGAAGGAGAGAGGCAAGGATCATATTGGTCTTCTGAAGTTCCGATCCCACGATGTACTGCAGGTCATCAAATGCGGCCGCGAGCACTTCGAGTCGTGCGGTGTACGTGTCCATCTCGGTGAAAGCGGTATTGAGCGCTGTCAGAAGGGTATTGGTGACATATTCGTCGCGGGCATTCATCTGCTCCTGGAACTGAGCCATGATGTATTGCCGGTCCTGCACCCGTGTGTTCTGTACCAGATCGTCGATGTAGAGGGCCATATCTTCCATGGCGCGTGCGAATTCTTCCCGGGTGATCGGGACGATCTCGCCTCCCCCGGTCTGCCCGGGACCTCTGTCAACCATGGCGGCAGCGGGATTGGCATTCCGTTTTCCGAACCCCACCTGCAGGATCCCTTCAGGACTCACCTCGAATCGAAGGATCGAGACCCCGACCACCATGACGAGGAACACTGCCGCGGTCGCGATCGCGGGCCGCAGGAGAGACCTGAGCCCCAGTCCGCCCATCTCGCTGACCCACCGCCGTACGCGGCTCACCAGATCCGAGGGATTGGTCACATAAACCACCCTTGGAGCATTCGAGACGTTCGGCCAGGCGCCGAGCAGTTCGCGGGTGCCTGCCATGCTCTCATATTCGCGGCGACATTCCTCGCAGTCGGCGATATGGGCTCTGGCCTCGGCCAGTTCCCGCGGATCCCCCTCATCGTAGAGAAGAGAGACCACCAGTTCTTCGCGCCGTTCACACAGGGAGTCCATCATCAACCTCCGATCCCGGATGCGCCGGATATCCCGGTACGTTCCAGGCTCTCCCGCATCGCCCTCAGTCCGTGGTAGAGGCGGGATTTGACCGTCCCGTCAGGGACGTCGAGGACCTCCGCGATCTCACGGAAGGTCAGTTCCTGGTATTCTTTGAGCAGTATCACTATCCGTTCTTCCTCGGGGAGTCCGGCCAGGAGCCTTCTGACCAGTTCCTCCCTCTCTTCAGCCATGAGGCTGTCATCGGTCCGGGCCGCCTCGTCACTGATCCTGTCCTGGACGTAGATCCGTTCACCCGAACCGGTCGTGTAGTAGTCGTGCATCGACACCATCGGCAGCCGTTTCCGCTTCAGGTGGTCTTTGCACAGGTTGATCGCGATCCGGTAGAGCCAGGTGCTGAGCGAACCCTGGTAGTTGTATTTCCGGATCGATTTGAGGACCCGCAGAAAGGTGTCCTGAGTCAGATCCTCGGCGAGGGTGGCATCCCCTACGTATTTGTAGACGAAGTTGTAGAGGGGTTTTTCCCACCGCCACACCAGCAGGTTGAAGGCCCCGGAGTCTCCATCCTGACACGCCTGCACCAGGCGCGCCTCCTCAGGAGACCCTCCCTCGATGTCGTGTGCTTCCTGCTGCTCGACGCCTGTGCTCATATTTCCGGTACCTGAAAATGTGTTCTCTCTGTCAGCGTTCATAAGACTTCAACGAGCCTGCTTCAGGTTGGTTGACGAAATCGGCTCCGTTCTGGCCGAAGAGGCAGTCGGAGTATACTTTGCTACGGGAGAATCGTATCACGTTCGTGCATCCGACCGCACGGCCGGTTTGGATCAGGACAACAGAGGAGCGACCAGATGCCCGATATCACACCTTCCGACGTACATGCGATACTTGGCAAACACATGCTGGTGGACGGCTATCCGATCGTGCTCGATACCGAGAACAGTACTCCGTTCATCCTGCGCGACGCAGCCGCAGGAAAGGAGTACCTGGACTTCTTCACCTATTTCGCTTCCTCTCCCTTCGGGAACAACCACCCGAAGATGCTCGATCCCGGGTTCATCGGGAAACTCGGCCGGGTGGCCGTCAACAAGGTGAGTAACTCCGATATCTATACGGTCGAGATGGCCGAACTCGTCGCGACGATGGACAGGGTCGTGATCCCTGATTATCTGCCGCACCTCTTTTTCGTTTCCGGCGGTGCCCTGGCGGTCGAGAACGCGCTCAAGGTCGCCTTCGACTGGAAGGTGCGCAAGAACCTGGAAGCGGGCAGGAGAGAGAAGGGATCGAAGATCATCCATTTCCGGCATGCCTTCCACGGCAGGACCGGCTATACGCTCAGCCTCACCAATACGGCCGATCCACGCAAATACCAGTACTTCCCGCTTTTCGACTGGCCCCGCATCGATCCGCCGGCGCTGCATTTCCCGGTGGATGAGGATGCCGCACTGCGGAACGATGAAACAGCGCTGGCAGCTGTTGAGCAGGCCTTTGCCGATAATCGGGACGAGATCGCCGGGGTGCTGATCGAACCGATCCAGGCCGAGGGCGGGGATAACCACTTCACGAACCGATTCCTTCAGGGCCTGAAGGAGCTGTGCGACCGGCATGAAGCGATCTTCATCCTCGACGAGGTCCAGACCGGCATGGGGCTCACCGGTGTCATGTGGGCCCATCAGGCGCAGGATGTCATCCCCGACATCATCGCGTTCGGCAAGAAGACCCAGGTGTGCGGGATTATGGCCGGACCGAAGATCGACGAAGTGGAACGGAACTGCTTCGTGGAATCGAGCCGGATCAACTCTACCTGGGGGGGCAATCTCGTCGATATGGTCCGCTTCACCCGTATCCTCGAGATCATCGAGGAGGACGACCTGGTGGAGAACGCCCGGGTGGTGGGGGAGTATCTGCTGGCACAGCTCGGAGAACTCGCATCGGAATTCGAGAGCATGAGCAACGTTCGCGGTCGCGGGTTGCTGTGCGCGTTCGACCTGCCCGATGAGGCAGGTCGGGATGCCTGCTTGAACGGCTGTATGGATAATGGTATGCTGGCTCTCGGTTGCGGTACCGTGTCATTACGGTTCCGCCCCCCGCTGCAGACCACCACGGAGCATGTCGATCAGGGGATCGGCGTACTTCGGAAGGTACTTTCCTCCTGACAGCCTCCCGCGGAATGGTATGAGGGAACGACTCAGAAAATACGCCTCCTCAGACGTCAATATCACGGCGTTGAGGCTCGAGCATTTTACCGCCCTGCTTGAGACCATCCTGGTCTTCTCCCTGTTCTATCTCATCCAGCAGTACCTGGCCTTCAGCGGTTTCTTCGAACAGGCCCTCGATGCTCCCGGTACCCTCGGGACACTGGCGACCAACACCGGATGGATCGTTGCCAGCGTGCTCGGCCTCTTCGTGATCCCGGTTTCAATACGGTGGCTCTCGAAAGGCTGGAAGCTGGTCGACTTCGGATTCGCTCCCCGACCGGGTCGAAGGGATGTGATCCTTGCCGTTTATCTCGGTGTATTCATGGGTTTGTGGTTCTCACTCGGTTTCTGGATAAGCCCGGAGGCAATCGAGGTTGCCCGGTCGCTGCTGGCGATCAATGACTGGTGGGACGCGATCTTCTATATGGTGTATGTGGCGATATTCGTAGCTGCCCTGAGGAACGAGTTCTTCTACCGTGGTTACATACAGAAACTGCTGACCTCGGAATACGGTACCGCGTGGGGTACATTGCTGGCACTGCTCTTCTTCCTGGTCAGTTTCCACTGGATCGGCTGGATCCACGTCTTCTCCATCCTCGCCCCGATCGGTCTCGGGTCGGCGCTCCTGTTCAATCGCCGGGGCGCCATTTACGGTCCGCTGATCTACCACGCGCTGACATTCCTGCTCGGTTTTCTGGGCTATGCCCTGCTTGAGCTGACATCGGGCGGATACGCGATCTACACCGCGATACTGGTCCTGATCGTTGTGGTCGGGTTCTGGCTGATGAGGATGCCGCTCCTTCTGCTGGTGTGGAACCTGGTGACACTCATCAGGGGGCTGAGGTCGTACTGGCTGCGGAACGGTATCATCGCCCTGTCGATGGTAGCGATCATCCGGGTCCTGTGGGAGACGGCGCATACCGATCTGATCGCCCATACCTGGTTCACCATCATTTTCACGATCGTACTGGTGATATACAAACTGACCCTGCGGCACTTCGAACTGCGCCGGATACTCGACCTGTAGGATTTTCCCACCCCTCAGCGACTGCTCCCCGCCAACCTGCCCCTCGTGAGGAATGATCATGATGGCCGACATGGAGATCCATACACCGCTGAGTCGCTGGCCGCGCGGGGAGGGCCCCCGCGAGCGCCTGCTGTCAAAAGGTCCCGCCGACCTTTCCACGGCACAATTGCTTGCGGTCCTCCTGCGTACCGGCGGAAGGAGGGGGCAGACCGCCCTTGAGCTCTCGCGAGCCCTGCTTAGCCACTTCGGTGACATCAGGGAACTCGCGCATGCCGGTCCCGAGGAACTGCAGGCGATTCCCGGCCTTGGACCGGCAGGTGCGGCGGTCATCGCCGCCGCGCTCGATCTGGGGCGCCGGGCGTGGCCGGGTGAGCGGAATGGTCGTGAGACATTCTCCTCGGCTGCCGAGACTGCTGCCTGGCTCATGCCGAGACTCTCCCACCTGAGAAAGGAACAGTTCGTCGGGCTCCTGCTCGACGGAAAGAACCGGCTTATCCGTCATGTCCGGATATCGGAGGGGAGCCTCACCTCCTCGGTCGTCCATCCCCGGGAGGCCTTCCTGCCGGCTATCCGCGCCTCTGCGGCCTCGGTCATCTTCGCGCATAATCATCCCTCAGGAGATCCAACGCCCAGTTCCGAGGATATCGCCGTCACCGGTCAGCTCCGTGAGGCGGGGCGGATACTGGGGATCAACGTTCTCGATCACCTGATCATCGGGGATGGGGTGTACCGGAGTCTGGCCGAGGAGGGGTGTTTGTGAGGAAGGGTTGAATGGAGAGCCTGAAAGAGCCATCTTTGATGTGTTCGATATAGACCGAGATGATCCGATCATCACAATGATCGTCCAGACACGAGGAGCTACCGGAATAATGAGCACCAGCTATCAGAATTTCATCGACGGTAAATGGGTGGATGCTCTCGGAGGAGAGACCTTCGAGAATCGCAACCCGGCAGACTGGGAAGAGGTCGTAGGTGTGTTCCCGAAGTCCATGAAAGAGGATGTGGACAGAGCCGTTAAGGCGGCAACCGAGGCCCAGAAGGACTGGAAGAAGGTCCCGGTCCCCGTCAGGGGCGCGATCCTCACCAAAGCCGCTGATCTGCTGGTCGAGCGTAAAGAGGAATATTCCCGTGACATGACCCGTGAGATGGGCAAGGTGCTCACCGAGACCCGCGGCGATGTCCAGGAAGCCATCGACACCGGCTACTACGCCGGGAGCGAGGGGCGTCGATTCTTCGGCCGGACCGTTCCGAGCGAATTGCCGAACAAGGCCGCATTCACGACACATCTCCCCCTCGGCGTGGTCGGACTGATCGCCCCCTGGAACTTTCCGATGGCGATCCCTTCATGGAAATCATTTCCGGCCCTGCTGGCGGGCAACGGTGTGGTTTTCAAACCCGCGAGTGATGTGCCGCTGAGCGGCACACATTTCATCCGGACCCTGATAGACGCCGGTGTTCCGCCGAAACTCCTGAACCTGGTCCACGGTACCGGTGGCAGTGTCGGTGGACCGATCATCGAACATGAAGGCCTCCAGGGTATCTCTTTCACCGGATCGACAGCGGTCGGGAAACTCATCACCAGGGTCTCTGCCGACACGCTGAAGCGGGTGAGCCTCGAGCTGGGAGGGAAGAACGCGCAGATCGTCTGGGAAGACGCGGACCTCGACCTGGCACTCGAAGGAGTGCTATGGGGCGCCTTCGGCACCACGGGACAGCGGTGCACGGCCACAAGCCGGCTGATCATCCACGAGGCGGTGCATGACATGTTCCTTGATATGCTCATCGAAGCGATCGGCAAGCTCACACTCGGGAACGGACTCGAGGAGGGCGTCGATATCGGTCCGCTGGTGAACGAAGAGCAGTTGAAGATGATGGTCGATTACACACAGATCGGCCTCGAGGGCGGCGCCGAGCTGCGGGTCGGCGGCGAGGTCGCCTCCGATGGTGCGCTCGACAAGGGATTCTTCTTCAAACCGACCGTATTCAGCGGTGTGACTCCGGAGATGCGGATCGCGACGGAGGAGATATTCGGGCCGATCCTGTCGGTGTTGAAGGTCAGCGACTGGGATGAAGCAGTCGCGGTCCACAACAACACCGATTACGGTCTCTCTTCCTCTCTCTACACGAAGAACCTCAACCTCTCCTTCCATGCGGTCGACGACCTGGTGGCGGGCATCACCTATATCAACGCCCCCACGATCGGTGCCGAATGTCACCTTCCCTTTGGCGGGTGCAAGGGAACCGGGAACGGACATCGTGAAGGAGGGTGGGGACCGTATGAGTTCTTCTCCGAGACGAAGACCGTGTACTTCGATTACTCTGGTGCGCTGCAGCGGGCTCAGATCGATACCGAAGAGGTATAATGGTGAAATATCCCCTGGAGCCGTACAGGATCAAAGTCGTCGAGCGGATCCGCACGACCACCCGTGCCGAGCGCGAGCAAATCCTCAAGGAAGCGGGGTACAACCTCTTCCTGGTCAAGGGAGAGGACTGCCTCATCGATCTGCTCACCGATAGCGGGACATCGGCCATGTCTGACGAGCAGTGGGCCGGACTCGTCAGGGGGGATGAGTCGTATGCCTCAAGCCGTTCCTTCTTCCGCTTCGAGCGTGTGGTGAAGGAGATCACCGGCTTTACCCATGTGATCCCGACTCACCAGGGGCGGGCCTCGGAGAGGATCCTCTTCTCGATCATGGGCGGAGAGGGAAAGACGGTACCCAACAACACCCACTTCGATACCACCAGGGCGAATGTGGAATTTTCCGGCGCCACGGCGCTCGATCTGGCGATCCCCGAGGCCCGGATCCCGGCAGAGGAACATCCTTTCAAGGGGAATATCGACCTCACGGCGCTCGAACAGCTCATCGAGGAGCAGGGCACGGAGAACATCCCCCTGGTGATGATCACGATCACGAACAACACCAGCGGCGGTCAGCCGGTGAGCCTGGAAAATATCAGGGCCGCCAGGGAGGTGTGCGACCGGGCCGGTCTGCCGCTCTTCATCGACGCCTGCCGGTTCGCGGAGAACGCCTGGTTCATCAAAGAACGTGAACCGGGTCAGGGAGATCGATCGATCGCAGAGATCGCCGGAGAGATATTCAGCTATGCCGACGGCTGCACCATGTCAGCCAAGAAGGACGGGCTGGTAAACATCGGCGGGTTCCTCGGTCTGCATGATGACGAGCTTGCCGTCAAGGCGAAGAATCTGCTCATCCTGACCGAGGGGTTCACCACCTACGGCGGCCTGGCTGGTCGTGACCTGGAGGCGATAGCCCAGGGACTCGAAGAGGTCCTCGAGGATGACTACCTGACCTGCCGGATCAACCAGGTCCGCAGTCTGGGAGAGGCGATCTCCGAAGCGGGAGTGCCGATCGTAAAGCCGACCGGAGGGCACGCGATCTATATCGATGCCAGGGCGATGCTGCCTCATATCCCACCGCTGGAGTACCCCGGACAGGCTTTCGTTATCGAGCTCTACCGGGAGGCGGGGATTCGCGCGGTCGAGATCGGAAGCGTGATGTTCGCCCACCGCGACCCGGAGACCGGAGAGGAGCTCCCCGCTGATCTCGATCTGGTCCGCCTGGCCATCCCCCGACGCGTCTATACCCAGAGCCATCTGGAGTATGTCGCCGAAGCGGTACGCGCGGTTTTTGAACGCCGGGATTCGATACACGGGGTGAGGATCACTGAACAGGCGCCGATGCTCAGACACTTCAATGCGCGCTTCTCGCCATTAGAGGATAAATAGATTCGCCTGTACATACGTTTGTCTATGCAGGAGGACGCGGGTATATTCCATATTCTTCAGGCGTCATCGGCCTGTACGAAATGGTACACATTATCCCGCTGAATGGATCATGAAAACTGGAAGACTGAGGGACGACAACGTGATGAGACGTAAGGTCAACCTGTCAATAATGGTTGGTGTGGGGCTGCTGCTGGCTCTTCCGAATACCATTCTGGCACAGGACCCGGAGCAGAACGGTCCCCCGCCTGCACTGCTCATAAGCAACGCCACGAGTTACTATGACACCGGTTCATACAAGGTGCAGATTAATGAAGGCGATCCGACCAACGACTTCACCGAGGCCATCAGGTACTTCAACCTCTATATGACCGCCGTACCTGAGATAACCTTCTTGGACTCGGTCAGCATCTTCAGGAAGCTTGCCGATTCTTATCTCCAGATAAGCAAGTATGCGACCGCCACCGACGGAACGCCGCAGTGGGAGAAAACATTCTAGTACTTCCAGTGGATGATCGACCGGGATCCGCCCGGTGAGGAACCCTCCTACAACAACTTCCAGGCGGGGTGGGCAACAGTGAAGCTGGAGGGGTATCCCAGCGCGATGCCCTATTTCGAGAAGTACCTGGAACTCCGGCCTGAAGATCTGAACAACTTCATGTGGATCGGCAGGATCTATCTCTCACTCTCGAACAACAACCGGGCGTGTGATCTCTTCCTGCATGTGATGGAGAGCGATCCGGAGTTCGCCGACGGGGTCGGTCCCGCCCGGACCGAGATCCTGAACCTCAGGAGCCGGCTAACACTGCGCTATGAGGAGATCACCCTCAAGCTGATCGAGTTTTTTCCCGATACCCCCCAGTATCTGATGGACATGTCACGATTCAAGTTCGATCAGGCCCGGTTCGATGAAGGTCTCGACTACCTGAACCAATACCTGTCGGTACGCACTGATGACCTTTTCGCTCTGAGTATGCTCGGCAGTGAACATCTCCGCCGGGGGAACTGGGATGAGGCGGTCAGCGCCTATCGCAGGATCCTGGAGATAGAACCGCGGAGGATCGATACCATCTGTGACATCGCCGATGTCTATTACCAGCAGCAGCGGATCGATGACGCGATCCGGGAGGCGAAGCGCGCCCTCGCCATCGATGCCGACCACCCGTACGCGAACCGGGTGATGGGTGACGCGGCGGTACCGTGGGCGTTGAATAAATTCGCTGAGATGTACCCCGACCGCGAACTCGAGAAGATGCTGTACGATTTCCGGATGTTGATGAAACGGATCGCAGACGAGTACTACGAGAAGGCTAAGGCCGACCCGCAGCACCGGTCGCGCGCAAACAGCCAGATCAGCTATCTGTCACAGTTCTTCCCGCAGGCCAATGACCGGTTCATGTGGGATCCGGATAAAGATTACATCATCCCCTTCCCGCCGCCGCGACAGTAGGGAAGGGTAGAGTGTCACTGTCGGCAAAAGCGGCAGGAGCGGAATAGCAGGATAGTCTTGTGCCGCCTAGTTGTTACTTCCTGTAGCGGCAATATGCATCCCTTCCCGCTCCCACCATTTATGCCAGGCTTTGAGATCCCAGTCGAAGTTCTGGCCGGTGACCTTCTCGAGGATATCGATCGTTTCGATGGTCATCCCCCCCCAGTATCGGTAACCACCACTGCCCTGCTCGAAACTGTCCCACCAGAAGTCGATGATGAGACCGGCGTAACGGGGGTTGCCCTCGGCAAGCATGAGCAGAGCTACATTCTGCAGGTCACGGTCAGTATAGAACTCCGGATGATCATGAAAGGTCTCCAGTATCCGGAAGGCTTCAGTGTGATATCGGGATTCTCCATGCCAGGCCAGTATCAGAGCGGCCTGGAATCGGGCCCGGGAGGTCTCCCGCCTGTTGGCCACGATTTCATGCAGCAGCTGAAAACCATAGTCCCCGAATGAGGGGAGTAGACCGATGATGTCATCACCGAAGGACCGGTAGAGGTAGGAATAGTCGTAAGCGCTGGTTCCCGAGAGAAGCAATGTCCGTCTGTCCAGCCAGAGTTCAACTGCCTCGGTCTCGCCCTCCCGGATCAGCTGTGTGCAATAATTGAGGAAAGCACTGCGCGCAGAGGACCAGTTATTCAGGATATTCCAGTCATCAGCCCGAAAACGGGATCTTCTGGCATAATACCGACTCCTTTTCACGGATGGAGGTATCTCTTCGACCCGGGGATAGAGCGTGTCCATCTCTTCCAGATGCTCTCTCGCCACCTCCCAGAGCTGGTCGAGATAATCGGGTGCGTCCCACGACTTCAGATAGGGGAGAATATCCATGTCATCGGGGGTTAGACCGACGTCGGTATACCAATTTCTCCTGCCGAGCCATATGGATCGACGCACCAGGTCGGCATCGGCCACCGTTCCATTCACACGAAGCCAGTTCCTGCCGGCCCTTCTCCAACCATGGTAGTCTGGTGAAACAGCCCAGGTACGGTAGAGATCTTCCTCTCCCTCATCCAGTACCACCCGCCACTGCGATGATCGGGTCGCGTAGTAGCTCAAGAGGTCAGGATGCCTGCCATTCGTCAGGATTTCGGTGAGATGAGGCATCCCCCGTGGATCATCACGACCGAACAGCATCAGGGCCGCCATCAACTGCACATGCTCTGAAGGGTCCTGCAGGAACGCCGCGATTGCTTCTGTATGCTCAGGGTGGCCTGCTACTCCTGCCAGGCGGATTGCTGTCATCTTCTGCAGATCCGAACCGGAGGGGTCCCTCACCTGTGCGAGACATTCGGCGATCCAGGCTGGTTTACGGTTCTCTGCCGCCATCCGTTCGATCGTCGTCTCCCCGCGGACGTACATCACTACCTCACGGGGTGATGCGGGTGGGTTGGGTATCCCCAGGGTCCTGCGTCCCTCATATTCAAAGCGGTCCAGATTGTAATAATAGTAGTAGTAGTCGACCGACACGTTCCGGATATCCACATCCTTCAACACCCATATGGCCTGTACCTCCGGCGAGTCTTCGGCGAGGTGCGAGTTCCCTGCAATATACCGGTCGAGGAGGATATCCACGCTTGCCTGGGGACTTCCGAACCGGATCTCCAGGTATTGCCGGTAGAGTTCAGGTCGGACCCAGGCACTGCCCGGCGGCACGATCGTCATACTCCAGAAGAGGAAGGCGTAGAGTCCCATCGCGATGGTAGTGA
>JALGVQ010000275.1 GCA_025774615.1 bacterium | reverse complement strand
GTCCCGATGCTCCGCCAGGCCAGATTGCCGAAATAGACGAAGAGGTCGGGGGGGATCCCGTTCACCTCGGTGAAGAGGTCCCTGGGACGCCTGACGACTGTACCCATTGGATTGCCTCGATCATCGGGTAGGTTCTCGAACTTGTGGGTGAGTTCGGTGAGCAGGTTCCCGACCTCTTCAGGCTGAACGATTCCCTCCGGCTCCCGGCCCGCTACATTGAGAAAGACGCGGCCGTAATACCCGCCTTCGCCCCAGGCCTGTGTGCGTGACCAGTCGATCATGTCGGGGGAGAGGGGAATACGCGGTGGGACGCCTTCAGGGTGATTGCCATTATTTGGTTCGGTGTCGAATGAGGGATCGGGTTCGATGTCGGAACAGGGATCCTTCAGTACGAGATATTTTTCCCGTAAAAGCCAGTCGTTGAGGGCGAATCCTCCCTCGAGCGACCGGGCGCCGTGGTCGGAGACGATAAGAACCGTGGTGTCGCTCGAACCGGGAGCGAAACTGGAGGTTTCGGTGCCTGGATCAAATCCGATCACTTCGAGCGTCTCCGCGATCTCGGCGTCGAGGAGGCGGTAGTAGTCACGGATCACCTCCTTATAAGGAGAGTCCGGATCATGCAGTCGATGGTTGGGATCGAGATGCCTCCAGAATCCGTGATGGATCCGGTCGAGGCCGATCTCCACGATAACCGAGAAGTTCCAGGGGCGGGTCTTCAGCAGGTGCCGGAAGAGGGTGAACCGGTTTCTGGTCATCTCCCGGATCTCGGTGATCAGACGATCCTTCTCTTCGGTCCTGAAATCGCGGACATCTACCTGATAGCCTCCACGATCCCGGAGGACCTCCTGTATCTCATCGGCCAGCTCCGGCGGATGGGTGTAGCGGGTATCGGTGCCCGGAGCGAGGAAACCGCTCACCAGGTCACCCTGGATGGCGGGGGGCGGCCATGTCCCCGGCACGCCCACCACGATCGAGTGGTCGCCTGGTCTCTTCAGATGATCCCATATCCGCGGCACCTTCACGTCGCGGCTGGTCGCGATCGACAGCCGGTCGTACGAGCGATCCCTCCGGTTGCGAAATCCGTAAATGCCCAGTGCCCCCGGATTGCGACCACTGAACATCACCGACCAGGCCGGCACGGTGATGGGAGGGTGACATGAACGCAGGGGTCCCCATATTCCCTGAGCCCTGAGAGCGGTCAGGGTGGGGAGGTCGCCTGAGAACCGATCGAAAACAAGTTCCGGGTCGGCGCAGTCGAGACCGATGATGCAGACTCTGGGATTCATGTAATAAATGTAAATAGATCCGATTCAACCTGCGTCACTCAATCACACAGCAGCGCGATAGCGCTGTGGAATCACACCATAACAACCTGCCCCCGCCGAAGCGGCCAATGTCCGGTGGGGGTCCTCTGAACGGAGCGTTTCAGGAGGTTTACCCCCGTGGGTAAGCGATTGATGGGAGCCTCCGTCGCCCTCTACCTGCTCGTGGTCTGCGCCCCGGCCGTTCTGGCCCAGGGCACCACGGGTACCATTCGCGGTAAAATCACCGACAGTACAAACAATGAACCGCTTGCAGCGGTGAACGTGTTCGTACTGGAGGCCGATGGAACCGCAACCACCATGGGGCAGTTTACCAATGCTGACGGCGAGTATGTGATCATCAACATACCGCCCGGCAGGTACATGCTGCGCGCCACCATGGTCGGGTATTCGGTGATGGAAGTGAACGAGCTGCTCGTAACTGTGGGTGTCTCCACTACCCACAACTTCGAGCTCCAACCAACAGTGATCGATGTTGGGGAAGTCATACGCGTGGTTGCTGTAGAGGACATCATCAAGCGCGATGTCACCGGAACACAGCAGAGCTATTCCGCCGAGGATATGGAGCGGATGGCTGTCTCCACGACCCAGGATATCATCGATCTTCAGACCTACACCGTGTCATTGACCGACAACTTCAACGATGACATCCCCGGATATTACGACCGGGGTCTCGAACAGGTGCACATGCGGGGTGGTCGTAACGCCGAGGTGGCGTTCATGATCGACGGCATGCAGGTGACCAACCTGGTCTTCGGCGGGCAGGCGGCACAGGTAAGCCCCTTCTCACTTTCGGAGATGGTGGTCATGGCCGGCGGCATGAGCGCTGAGTTCGGGAACGCGATGAGTGGTGTCGTGAATATGATCACCCGTGAGGGTGGCCGTCAGATCGACGCCAACATCGAGGTTCTTTCCTCGGAGTTCTCGGGTTCTCAGCAGGACGACATCCGCGACCTGACACGGTTCCAGGGCTATCTCGGTGGTCCGGTGCCGCTGCTCAACAGGGTGAGCTTCTTCCTGTCGGGTTCGGTGAACGGTTCGCGCGACTACACCGTCAAGAAGGATGACATCGTCTACGACCTGTATGTCGATCCTGAGGATCCCTCGACGCGCGACCCGGCCATCAACTACTACGACATGCCGGACGACTGGGACGACTTTGACGCCGCAGACGATAATCCCTATGCACAGCGCGAGCAGGTGTCAGGGTACGACTGGCGGATCTATCCGACAGATATCTACTCAGGCTACCTGGGCTTCGGGTTCAACAACAGCTGGTCGGGTATGGGCAACCTTACCTGGAAGCTGGCGCCGAGCATGAAGATCACGCTCTCGGCGAACCTGAATGGTACCGACCGCACTCCCTACACGAATGCCTGGCGGTATTCGATGTTCTGGGGCGTGCCGAGCGATTACCAGGACAACGCCGTCTGGGGTACCGAACGGTGGAACGCTGACGAAGTCGATCCCGATACAGGTGAACCGCTCTTCTCCAGTCAGGGTGGGCGGATCATCCCCAACACCGGGCTGACCGACTTCCACAACGAGAAGAACCGGCTGGATATGAAGAACCAGCGTCTGGCGTTCATCTGGACGCACCAGCTGGGTTCCTCCACCTTCTACAGCATCCGTGGTTCCTACTATGACTACAACCGCGCGATGCGGGTGGACCGGTTCGTCAACGAGGACGGCTGGGTACCGCGTTTCGAGCACCTCTACCCGAGCGGCTCAGCAGTTGAAGATACGCTCTGGCACTTCGGTGACGCGATGACCCAGGTCACGCTCGAGCCGGTGGCCTATTCCGCGACTGACGATGAGCTTGATGGCGCCCGGCGGTACGGCTA
>JALGVQ010000078.1 GCA_025774615.1 bacterium | reverse complement strand
GCTGAACCAGCTCAATTTCGCGGATATTTCAGAAGACGACTCCGATATCGCCGAAGAGATCATTGGCAGCATCAATGAAGACGGGTACCTGAAATCAACGATTGAGGAGATTATGGCGGGGGCGGCAGGCAGCCAGGAAGACGTGGAACGAGTTCTGGGGGTGATCCAGTCCTTCGATCCTTCGGGAGTCGGAGCCAGGGATCTGGAGGAATGCCTCTCGATCCAGCTTCGGGAGAAAGGGCTGGAAAATACTATCCTGATGGCCCTGGTTGAAGAACACCTCGAAGATCTTCAGCACCACAGGTACACGGTGATCGCGAAAGCACTCGACATTTACGAATCTGAAGTGCAGACAGCCGTGGAGGAACTCTCCAGGCTGAATCCGAAGCCGGCGGCAGGGCGGTTCGGCGCTGCCGCTCGGACGATAATACCTGACATTATCGTCGATAAGGTCGATGACGCATTCGTGGTACTCTACAACGATGCGAGCATCCCCCGCCTGCGGATCAGCAATCTCTACAAAGATATCCTGGCGAAGAAATCAGAGGCTTCAGATGAGACGAAGCAGTACATCGTCGAGAAACTGAATGGCGCCCGATGGCTTCTGCGCGCGATCCAGCAGCGCCGGTCCACGATGCTCAAGGTCATGGAGTACATTGTGAAAGCGCAGTACGAGTTTCTCGAACATGGTATCCTCCACCTGAAGCCGATGATCCTGCAGGAGGTCGCCGATGCGATCGAGATGCACGTCAGCACCATCAGCAGAGTCACCAACGGGAAGTATGTTCAGACGCCGCAGGGAATCTTCGAATTGAAGTTCTTTTTCGGCGGCCGGATCGAAAACAAGGGAGGGAAGGACGCGTCTAACAAGGCCATCAAGAAACAGATAGAACGACTGATCCAGGAAGAGGACAGCAGTAAACCACTGAGCGATCAGAAAATCGTGGAAATCCTCCATGAGAAAGGATACGAAATCGCCCGCCGGACAGTCGCTAAATACCGTGACCAGATGAGCATCCAGCCAGCTCGATTCCGGAAGCAGTACTGAGTGTACCGATCGGGGTACTGAGGAATCACCTGAAAGCTCCATCACGCAGGAAAGGAGTCAGGGCATATGAAAACGAGCGTTACCGCGCGCCATTTTGATCTGACCACGCAGGTGCACGATCACGCGATTTCAGCTATGGAGGGACTGGAGAAATATTTCGATCGAATAGTTGACTCCCATTTTGTCCTGGTTAAGGAAAACAACCGCTGGAGGGCCGAAGCCAGAATAGGAGTCCCTGGTGAAACGCTGACCGCCGAGAGTGAGGGTGATCTGCTTTTTACGGCGATCGATGATGTTACGGACAAAGCCGAACGGCAACTCAAGAAATACAAGGCGAAAGTCAGCCACGAACGAGATCGGCGAAGCATGCAGAAGCTGCATTCTGAGCGGCCTGGAATACGTCGGAAATAAACAGCTGATGCCCATAAAAGAACTGAACGTACAGAAGCTGGTTGATGACAATAAAGAGGTTCTCCAGCTGGAATGGTCCGCAGGCCGGTCCGGTGCGTTGCGGGTGATATCAAGCAACGATGTATACCGTCCCGGACTGGCTCTGTCGGGTTACGTTGAATCGTTCCCCTTCGATCGGGTACAGATCGTCAGCATGACCGAATTCAGCTACCTGGACAGCCTGAGTGAAGAAGAGTGCAGGAAGGCGATAACCAGGATGTTCTCATACGACATCCCGGTCCTTATTTTCGCCAATGGTACAAGACCGAACGATTTCATCATCCCGCATGCCGATGAGCGGAATATCCCGGTTCTCTGCTCTCCACAGACAAGCACGGTGGTGACACACCTGCTCAGTGAGTATCTAGACGACTGGTTCGCGCCGACGACAGTCATCCATGGCACGCTCGTGGATGTGTATGGTGTCGGACTCCTCTTCACCGGAAAGAGCGGTGTGGGCAAAAGTGAGATCGCGCTCGACCTCGTGGAACGGGGACATCGCCTGGTTGCTGATGATGTCGTCACGCTGACGCGAACCGCGCGGGGTGTTCTGAATGGTGCGGGCAATGAACTGCTGACGCACCACATGGAGATCAGGGGTATCGGGATCATTGATATTCAGGGTGTGTTCGGTATTCAGTGCATCCGTCTGAGGAAGCGCGTAGAAGTAGAGGTAATACTGAAACACTGGGATGAGGTAGGAGAAGTAGACCGGCTCGGTATGGAAGAACGGATTATCGAAATCATGGGCGTGAATATTCCCCAGGTCATTCTCCCGATCGTTCCGGGCAAGAACATCACGGTGCTGGCTGAAACGATCGCACTGAATCATCTGATGAAGATATCCGGTCTGAATGCCGCGCAATCACTCAATGAAAAACTGCTCGACAGAATGGAACGGAAGGTCCAGGCCCGTCAGAAGCTGGGCGAGGATTACGAATGATCCGTGGCATTGTATTTACCCATGCCAATCTGGGTGAAGCGTTCTGTGAATCGGTGGGATCGATTCTCGGTATCCAGGAAGACCTGGTCTGTCTGAGCAACAATGAACTGTCAAGCGAACAGATGATGGATGCGCTCGTTTCCACGACAGGTCCGGAAGGTGATGGTATTGTGGTTTTTACCGCGCTCTTCGGAGGGTCGTGCTGGCAGACAGCTGAACGACTCCAGCGGGAACGCAGTGATGTGCGGCATATTACCGGCACCAATCTTCCGATGCTGCTCGCCTTCATCAACAAACGTGAAGAGACAGCGCTTGATGACCTGGTGGATATGGTAGCGGGGTATGGGCATAGAGGGATCAAGCCGTGAGTCTACTCCTGATCAGGATTGATGACAGGTTGCTGCATGGCCAGGTGACCCAGGGTTGGGGTTCAGTACTCAATCCCGACCGGTTCGTTGTAGCCAATGACACGGTCGCCGGCAACGAGTGGGAGCGCGAGATGTATGAATCTTCCGCCCCGGAGAGGGTGGCGGTTTCCATTGTCACAATCGCCGAGACGGGTGAGCGGGTCCGGGAGTGGATCGAGGCAGGGGAGGACATCCTCCTCCTCATCGAAAATCCTTCTGACGCTCTGGAGCTGTATCGATCCGGTCTGACATTCGATGTATTGAATATGGGCGGATTGCATCACCGGGACGGCAGAACGCGGATCCTCCCGTATGTATGTCTGGACAGGAATGATGTCGAAGCGTTATCAGCACTTCGCGACCATGGAGTAACGGTCGAATGTGCAGATGTTCCCAACAGTGAGAGAAAGGACTTGTTTGCATGTCTTGGCAGCAGGGAAAACGAGATCTGACAAGCCTGAAAGTGGGATCGGTAGTTATCCTGGGGCTGGTGATCCTCATTGTCGGTCTCCTGTGGGGACAGGATATGTTGCGGGCAGGCCGGATGAGCAAGGTCACCGTGGTTTTCGAGTCGGGCTTCGGTCTCTCGCCCGGCGACCCGGTACTTATTGCCGGTGTGAAGAAGGGACAGGTTTCGAGGATCGCACTGACTTCTGACAACCGGGTAGCGGTCGAGACGATCATCGAAAACGACATCCAGCTCTTTACTTCCAGCATTTTCACGATCGAGAGCGAGGGACTGATCGGCTCACGATTCATCAACGTGACGACAAATCCCGGAGGGACGAGCCTGGCGCCCGGGGACACGCTGTACGGCCTGAACGCCTCGAGTCTGAATGATATATTCAGGAATGTTCAGAAACTGATGGTTCGGGTGGATGATCTCACTGCTTCCATGCAGGCGGTTATCACTGATTCCACCGTCCGGGCCCGGATCGGGGAGACCTTCGACGACTTCTCACGCACGATAGGCCTGTTGAATCAGATGATGGTGGACAACCAGGGACTCATCCAGAACAGCCTGGAGGACCTCGGTTCGGTTGTGACAAACATCAATACCGCGATCACCGAGAATGTGGATGATTTCGAGTCGGCCCTGATCTCGGTAGGAAACGCAACCGACGGGATCACCGGTGTTGCCACCACGATCGATTCGCTTTCAGGGGCTCTCCGTGACATGGTGACCCGCATCTCAGCCGGGGAGGGAACACTCTGGAAGTTGGCGGAATCGGATTCCCTCTATTACCAGATCGTCATGACGGTCGCACATCTCGATTCATTCCTGCTCGATATCATGGCGAATCCGAAGAAATACATCAGGTTCAGCATCTTCTGATGACGGAAACCGCGGATGCCGTCATCTTCGCTCTCGACGCGGGGGCGACCAATACGCGGGCGATCGTGGCCGATGCCACAGGTCTGGTTCTCTGGCAGGGTAAGGGTGGCAACGCTTCGTTGACCCGGGCGAGTATGAAGGGTGCCACTGAGGTTGTGGCCTCACTCTGGCATGAGGCTTGTGTGAACGGGGATGACCTGCCCGAGCGGCTCTCAGCGATCGCCGGGGGGTTCGCGGGGGGGAGATCGGTTCCCATTCAGATGGCTTTTGCCGGGCAGCTGGTCAAGGTGTTCTCACCACCGCTCTACCGGGAGAATCTGCCGCTCACGCTCACTCATGATGCTCATATAGCTCTGACTGGGGCCATCGGGGAAGAAGGACCGGGATGCGTCATCATCAGTGGGACCGGTTCGATCTGCATGCTCCGAAACGACGAGGGATCGACCGCGCTGGCTGGTGGGTGGGGCTGGCCGCTCGGTGATGAAGGGAGCGCGACGTGGGTCGGATGGATGGCGGTCAGGAGAGCCCTGGAGGCGTGGGAAGAGGGAAGGGCCTCAGCTCTGACCGGACTTGTCATCGAACGCTGGAACCTGGGTGATGAGATTTCAGACACCCATGACCTGATGCGCGAAGCGGTCAAAGCCAGCCATGATCCCTACATGTATGCACGCCTCGCGTCCGGTGTCTACGAATATGCGCTCGATGGGGATCCTGACGCACGGGCACTGATTACGCAGGCGGGCAGGGCGATGGGTACTCTTGTTCTGCGGTGCTGCGAGAACCTTAACATGCCTCCTGATTCCGATCTGCCGATCTCGTTCATGGGCAGTCTTGCGATGGCGTGGGCATCCAATATCGAGGAGCACGTCCGCGACAGCGCGGGCAGATTCGGTGAATCGCTCACCTTCGTCACACCACGCATGCCCGCTGAAGGAGGGGCCGCACTCCTGGCATTCGAAGCAGCAGGTATCACCCTGGGTGATGCAGGGCGTGAGAGGCTCACTGCGCAGATCATGGATCTGGCAACAGAGTTATCCTGACGCCGATTTACCCTGTCATACCTCACTGCATATTGACACCCATCAGACAGCCACGCATACTGTCATTTCTCTCCATTCTCCAGGGGATGCCGAGGAAGCAGTAGACTCTCTGTAAGTAGTTATTTCAAATAGAGTTACGCTCACCGGCCTCTCGGTCAGATGGCGTAGCATAACTGAGTGAGGCAGATATGGGTCGCGGTTCAGTCAACAAGGCGATCGTTCTCGGCAATCTCGGGCAGGATCCAGATGTCCGTTCCACTTCGGGTGGACAGATGGTTGCCAACTTCAGTGTGGCGACCAACCGGTCATGGACCGGTAAGGATGGTCAAAAACAGGAACAGACCGAGTGGCATAATATTGTTGCCTGGGGGAAGCTGGCGGAGATCATCGAGCAGTACCTGAAGAAGGGGGATCAGGTCTATATCGAAGGTCGCCTGCAGACCCGCTCCTGGGAGGACAAGTCGGGTGAGAAGCGGAAGACCACCGAGATCGTTGCTCAGGAGATGGTGATGCTCGGATCAGGTGGCGGCTCCCGTGGAGGTGGCGGCGGTGGTTCTTCCTACGATAATTCAGCGGCACCAGATGGTGGAGGTTCAGGGGTGGTTGAAGAGGATGATGATCTCCCCTTCTGATTTGTATCAATAAAGCGGGAAGCGCGTATACAGGTGTAAGCACTGTGGGGCAGGGGCACGATGGAAATCTTCAAAGAACTCAATAACGATGCGATACGGCTCGATATCGATGCCGGCACGAAAGAGGAAATGTTCAAAGTGCTGGTCGAGGCTCTGGTTATCACTGAGCAGATCGACCCGGCATTGCCGGCCCTGGAAGAAGTCCTCCGGCGCGAAGCAGTTCTCTCCACAGGTGTCGGTAATGGCGTCGCGCTCCCCCACGCGAGGCTTGAGAATTACAACGGGTTCGCTCTCGCATTCGGAAGGCCGTTGCAACCGCTGGATGTGGATGCCGTCGACGAACAGCCTGCCGATCTCTTCTTCATGCTCCTGGCCGACAAGGACGATCCAGGAACCATCGTCAAGATCCTGGGACGGCTTGCCCGCCTCTGTGATGACGAATCTGTCCGGATGGGACTCCGCAAAGCAGGTACTCCTGCCGCGGTCATCGAGGTGTTCAGGGATTTTGAAAGTTCCTGATGGGCACTCTGGCCCGAATCGATCCTGACACCATTCTACCCCGGCTGGATACCTTCCTCAGAACCGCGCTCGGAAAACCGGGAATCAATAATGGGATCGTCGGCCTCTCCGGCGGAATCGATTCAGCGGTCGTGGCAGCTCTGCTGGTTCGCGCGGTCGGTCCCGAACGAACGCGCTTCGTGTACATGCCCCATGCAGTGTCGAGCGATGAAAGCGCCCGGGATGCGCGTGAAGTGGCATCCATGCTCGGGGTCGATCTGATCGAGGTGCCCATCACCGGCATGACCGGAGGGTATACCGGATTCGAGAATCTCGACCACCTTCGGGCGGGGAATCTGATGGCTCGGATGCGTATGGCCATCCTGTACGACCTCTCTGCCGAGCATGAGGCACTCGTTATCGGGACCAGCAACAAGACCGAGATCCTTCTCGGTTACGGCACCCTCTTTGGCGATACCGCGTGCGCGGTGAATCCGGTCGGTGACCTCTACAAGACCTGGATAAGAGGACTCGCTGTTACCCTGGGCATACCGGAATCGATACGATCGAAACCTCCAAGCGCTGATCTCTGGGTTGGTCAGACCGATGAGGATGAGCTCGGCCTCGATTACGCAACCGCGGATCAAATCCTCCACCACCTGGTTGACGAACGACTTCCGGTAGAAGAGGTCATCGGGATCGGGTTCGATGATTCCCTTGTCAGGGGTGTGTGGGAGCGAGTGGAGCGGAACGCGTTCAAGAGCCGCCTCCCCGAGATCTGCAGATTTATTGGTGTACCTGATGAATCTCACTGATGGATCGCCAGCTTCCCCGGCACCTCCGGCTCCGCCCGTTCCGCCAGATGAGATACCTTCTTCATCTGGTCCGCCAACATTCGAAGAACTCACCGAACAGATAGAACAGGGAACGCTCTACCTGGTCAGCACTCCGATCGGCCATCGAGGTGATCTGAGTCCCCGGGCGCTTGCCGTGATCAGAGGGGCTGATATCGTCGCGGCCGAGGACACCCGCCATACCGGATCATTCCTGGCATCCCTCGGGGCGTCCCGTCCCCTGAAGAGTTACCACGAACACAACAAGGCGAAAGCATCCGTCCAACTGCTCAAAGAGCTTGAAGCGGGGCTCAGCGTGGCGCTCGTATCGGATGCCGGCACACCGGGGCTCTCAGACCCCGGATACGTACTCGTCCGGGCAGCTGTTCTCGCGGGAATACCGGTCTGCGCCATTCCCGGGCCATCAGCCGTTCTCTCAGCACTGGTGATCTCTGGCCTCCCTACAGACGCGTTTACCTTCACCGGTTTCCTGCCGCCCAAGAAGGGGCGCCGCCGCACTACGCTCACCTCTCTTTCAGATCTCCCGCATACCCTGGTGTTCTATGAAAGCCCTCACCGGATAGCCGCCACCCTGGCCGATATGAGCGAAGTGTTCGGTGATCGCTGGGCGGCAGTGTGTCGGGAGCTGACCAAGAAGTTCGAAGAGGTAAGGCGGGGGAGGCTCAGTGATCTGGCGCACTTTCACGAAACTTCCCGCGCGCGGGGGGAGTTTACCATTGTAGTAGCCGGATCAGGTTTCAAGGGAACGCTTCTGTCGTGACGACGGATTCTGTATCTTTCAATGCTGTGAATCAGTCAACAGGACAGCTCCCCGGCACGTTCATCACCCTGGAGGGGGTGGACGGTTCCGGCAAGTCGACACAGGCGGCAGCACTGTCTGTGGCTTTGAAGAACGCCGGTTTCAGTGTACTCCTGAGCCGCGAGCCCGGTGGCACTCCGGTAGCCGAGCAGATCCGAGATATCCTGCTCGATCGCGAGATCGAGAGTATGGCCTGGTCTACCGAAGTACTGCTATATCTTGCGAGCAGGGCAGAGCATGTCTCCACGCTCCTGCGGCCGGCCCTGGAACGTGGTGAGGTCGTTGTGTGTGACAGGTTCCTCGATTCGACCCTGGCGTATCAGGCGTTCGGTCGCGAGGGAGGCGGAGTGCGGGTCATCGAGGCGATGGACGCCATCCGCAGAGCAAACGATCTCGCAACAGGCGGGCTCGGGCCTGAATTGACATTCCTGCTCGATCTCGATCCTTCGGAGGGATTGAACAGGGCAGTGATTGCCGGACGCTCTCCCGACAGACTTGAGGGTGAGGGAACGGTTTTTCTCGACCGGGTGCGGGACGGGTTCCTGGCCCTGGCTGAGGCTGAGCCTGACCGGATCCATGTAATACCGGCGGGCGGAACAGTAACTGATATATCGGAAGAGATCGCCCGGCGCGCTCTTTCGTACCTTCAGCGGAAGTGATGATTATGAGACGAAGGACTAAACTCTCACTGGTGCTCCTGATCACGGTCGTGGGGATCGGCCTGACTGCGGGCGGTGTATTCCGGGGCGCAAGCGCCATAGGCTCTGAAGATCCGGGGCTTACCCGCCAGGGCTCAAGGAACCTCCAGCAGGAGGTCCGACAGTACAATAACCTCATGTACAACGTCCTCATGGAAGTAGGAAGGGCGTACTACAAGGACATCGATGTCGCAGATGTGGCCGTTGCGGGTATCAAGGGGATGATGGCCCAGCTCGACCCCTACTCCGATTTTTACGTGGAAGAGATCGACCCGGGCATGGTGGCCGACATGGAGATCACGACCACCGGCACCTACAGCGGTATCGGTTCGACCATCGGGTACTCCGGGGGAGTGCTCTCGATCATCGCTCCCATGAAAAGTTCACCCTCGATGCGGGTTGGACTGCTCGCCGGTGACGTTATCGCAGAGATCGATGGTCTGCCGAGTAAGGCCTTCTCCACCGCAAAAGCCGCTTCCCTGATCAAAGGGCCCGTGGGCACCGATGTCACGCTGATGATCGAACGGGAGGGATTTCCCGGACAACTCGAGTTCGTTATCACCAGAGCACAGATAGAGGTCAACGATGTCTCGGCCGCGACCTTTGCCGCTCCTGGGATCGCCTATATCGAGATCAGCCGGTTCAGCAAGAACACCGGCCAGTTCCTGGTGGAGGCTATTGAAGAACTGGGGAAGGAGCAGGCTATCGAAGGCCTGATCCTAGACCTGCGCGGGAATCCTGGCGGTCTGCTGGATGAAGCGATCGCTGTGACCGAACCGTTTCTCCCGCCGGGTGAGATGATCGTCTACACGCGGGGTCGCGTGTCGAACATGAACGAGAACTACCTGTCGAGAGAGAGACAACTGTACGACGGCAGACTGGTGGTCATGGTCAACCAGGCCAGTGCCTCCGCCTCCGAGATCATCGCCGGTGCTGTGCAGGACCTCGACCGGGGTATTGTCGTCGGCAAGACCTCCTTCGGCAAGGGGCTGGTCCAGGTGGTGGGACAGTTGGGACAGATGCCTGACGGTGGCGGCGCCAACATCTTCAAACTCACAACCGCTGAGTACTTCACCGCCAGCGGTCGGAACCTCCAGCGCCCGTTCGGAACCGATGATTTCGGCAGGATCGTGATCCGCAATCCTGGTGTTCCCGACACGACCGAGCATCCGATCTTCCTGAGCCAGCGTGGCAGGGAAGTGACCGGTGGTGGCGGCGTCGTACCTGATATCGAGCTCGACGGCATCATGGGGAATATCCTTCTCTTCGATCTGAAATTCAGGCGGGGGATCTTCCTTCGATACGTGAATAACTACGTCAACACCCGCAATATCACCGATGGCAGTACCGTAACGGTGAACGAAGAGCTTCTGAATGATTTCAGAACCTGGGCAGAGGAGCAGGGATTCAGTTTCGAGACCCCGACTGAGATGCGGCTCGATGACCTGGTGGAGACCGCTGCGGCTGAGGGCGCAGACGACGCGATGGCAACGGAAATCGCGGCCCTCCAGCGGGCGATCGATCGGCAGAAAGACTCGTTGTGGCAGGAGAGCCGTGAGAGCATCGCCCTGGAACTCAGGCGGGAGTTCGTCACCCGACTCCAGGGGTATGACGCCGGCCTCATGGAGTACTTCAGCCAGGACCCGCAGTTCCAGGCTGCCCTGGATGTGTTGAGTGACCGGTCACAATATGCTGCGGTGCTCTCTGGTGAGAGCGTCGGCGGGCAGGAGAAGTAGCCAGGGATCTTTATCGCTGACGGTCCTGTTGCAGGGTTCATCATCAGCAACACAAGCGATGTCTTGACCTGCAGGTCTGATAATGGCACTTTAACGGTTCGCCGGAAGATTCCGGCTTCCGCATGAACATACTCCGGCGTAGCTCAGCTGGTAGAGCGAGTGGCTGTTAACCACCAGGTCGCAGGTTCGAGTCCTGCCGCCGGAGCCAGATAAATAATAAGCCCTCAACGGATTACGAGATCCGCTGGGGGCTTAAATCAATAATGTGTAAATAACTTTACAGTTCATCAATGCTGAAAGGAGTCCAGGCAGGATGCCTTTTATCAGCCCTAGACGCGCTTGCTACTACTCGCACGTATGTGGGGCTCCAGTCAACTACTGACCCGATATCACTAACCTTGCTTATACCAATAGAGTTCTTGTTATCGCTGAACATGTTCCTGTAGTGAACCATGAGCATGTATTCGCCGTCCCCTTCAACGTTTCCTATGTTGCGAAGGTCGTTCCACCAAGTTCTATGACCTGGGACTACAGGAACAGTTTTTGGTCCGAACTTCATAGTTAAGGATGATGGGTCGTCATAGTTCCAAGAATATAAATATGAGAATCCAAGAATTGTTCCTGGTTTTCTGGCGAAAGCAAATATCTCGCCTCCCATGGTGGCTGCAATAGTCGTGAATCTTGCTTCATTAAAGCTTACATCTTCATCGCTGTTAAAGCTAAACAAGTAGTCCTCAGTTGCTCCAGTGGAAATATTTGTTTTTTTCAGTCCTGAAGCGGTGTCGCCACCGTAAATCCCAACTAACATTTCGTTAGTGCCGGGAACTTGGGTCATTGCCCCCATTGAACCAAACCCTAATGCTAAAGGATATGGTTCCCCGCCTGTTAAGTTTATTGCGAATATTCCTGATTCCGTTTCGTTTTGATAGATGAATTTTTGGAAGATCAGTTTTGTTTCGTCCAGGCTTACTTCTGGTTTGTCAATAGTTGCGAAATTGGAATCCGTGGAATTTTCTATCAGCAGTGCCTCAAGTGAGCTTTCAGGGTTATTAATGTCTCTGATAACGTGTATGGCTCTTTCGGTCACTCCAATTTCTGGATTGTGTCCAGAGATGAAATATATTTCACCATTTGGGCCGAAAGCTGGATATGTATGGTCCCCTGGAATGTCCTTTGTGATGTTAAACACTTGTCCGTTGTTCCAGTCAGAAACAAAAATGTCCAACTTGTCGTATAATAGTTCGCATTCGTAGGCGATTGCTCCAGGGAGAGTTATTTCCTAAAATCCGAGAATGGTATCGCCGCCGGGATCTGAGCAGGAACTGAGAATTGTTGGTGCTGCAATTGCCCCAGCACCAAGCATGGGGAAGAATTCACGTCTACTTATTCTCAGATCCATATTTCTGATGCTCCTCTTCTTTAGTGAAATGAGCTGGAGCCAGAAATGGTCAAAGTAACTGGTACATCATATCCAATAGCCCAGGGGCTGGAATATTTATGGCCCTGCTCGTTCAGGGGTGGGAGGGCATTTTGAATGCCTTCCCACCATGATTGATAGTGTTACATTGTCGCATGTCTCTGTAGAGGACTCAATACTCCCCCGTGATTACATGGACGTCTGTATTCGGATTCCAGACCCAGTCATCGGTGTCTTTGCAGATATTCACGATCCTGAAGGTGATATCCTGGCCAGCGTCCAATCCTGAATACACTACCTCAAAGAGTGTAGTATCGCTGGGGTAGGAGAGGCTGCTTCTAGTGGCAAGAACCTGTCCGGCTCCATCAACCCACTGCCAGGAAATGTATGGATCAATTAATGGATTCGGGCTCAGTGAAAATGAGGCAACAGCCTGCACCTCTGTATACCATTTGCCCCGCTCTTTATAGCTATATGGGGCTATGCACTTATCTCCCGTACCCACTATATATAGTGTATGAGCTCTGAGGAATATCCGAAGACAATTCTTGAGTTTGAGGA
>JALGVQ010000274.1 GCA_025774615.1 bacterium | reverse complement strand
CTGCCTGCTGAACGGGATCATCACTACCTGAGTCTGTTCCGCATCAACTGAGATCTCCTCTTCCCCCGGTCCGACGACCGCCACACCGGTGATCACGGTATGGTAACGGCCTGAGAGCTTCATCAGCGTATCGACCGCTGATTCCGGGTTCTCCGGTTTCCCGAGGAGTTCCCCATCGGCCGAGATGACGATCGTATCGGCTCCGATGACGATCGCCCCGGGATACTTGCCGGCGACACTCCTGGCCTTTACCAGCGCCGCTGACCCGGCACTGGCCGCATGGTCGTCGCCCTCATGAACTTCAGGCACACCACTCACTACCTGCCGGAAATCAACACCCAGCCGGGTGAGGAGCCCCGTCCTGCGGGGCGATCCGGATGCGAGGATCAGTTCAGAATGCATACATCACACTGAAATGGAATATGCCCTTCTCGAAGGCCACATCTCCATCAGGGGAAACCGTGACTTCCCAGCCATGGTCTATCCGGAACGGACCGATCGGTGTATCGAGAAAGAGACCGATTCCCATCCCGTACGCAAGTTTGAACCTGCGACGCATCGCTGAGATGTCACGCCAGACATTGCCTGCATCGGCGAAAACGATCAGGCCGAGTGGACCGATCTGCTGCGGTCTCCGGATCTCCAGATTGAACAGGGCCACCGCCTCTCCACCGATTGGATCACCTTCACTGTCGGTCGGCCCGAGCGAACGCTCCTGATGTCCCCTGACCGAGCTGGCCCCTCCCAGGAAGAAACGGTCGAAGATCGGCACCTGGGTCGTCTTGCCGTGAGGCCAGGCGAGTCCCAGACGGGTGCGGATCGCAACAACTGTTCTTGACCCGGTGAGCTGATAACGGGCCCACTCGAACAGAGCGCTCGTATAGGCCGGATTCTGTTGCTGCAGGCGGAGATACGAATTAAATCTGACCCGTGTCACGCTCCCCCTGATCGGGGCAAGGAAGTTATCTCTCGTATCCCGCTCAAAAGTACTGTTTATCCCGCTCAGTGAGCTCCGTTCCTGTGGAACGAGTGCCTGGGAGACCGCCGCCGAATCGATCCTGACCTGCCTGAACGCGAGGTTAAGCCAGGCCCGGGTGCGCAGACTGTATTCCTTCGCCACTCCGATTTCGACGCCATACTCCTCCGTATCGTACTCCGGATAGGAACGCGGTCGGACATACAGCAGAGTGGTGAGCGGCAGTCGAGTGTTGAATATCCATGGCTCGAGGTAGCGCAGGCTCAGTTCTTTCTGAATGAGCTCTGAATCACCGAACCGTCTGAAATCGAGTCGAAAATCTGCACCGGCATTCAGTTCCATCGCCCGGGCCGATCCCCACAGGTTCCTGTGGCCCCATACCGCGGAGGTGTGGAACCGGAGGTCGAACTGTTCCTGCTGATCACCGGCAAGACCGGTCCCGGTACCCACGTAGCGGACCGGCATCTCGTTGACCGTTACCAGAAGGATCACTCCGGTGGAATCCCCAAGAACTTCACCGACCGTTACACTCGCGGTACGGAACACACCGGTCGAAAAAAGTCGCCTCTGACTCTCGATACGCTCCTCTTCACGAAGGAGATCCCCGTTTGTGAGGGTGAGTTCACGCAGGATGACCTCCTCTTTCGTGAACCGGTTCCCCACTACACGGATCCCCATGATCCGGACCTGCGGCCCCTCCTCGATACGGTAGATGATCGAAGCCATTCCGGTGGTCAAGTCTCTTACACCGGTCCTTGGACGGACTTTCGCGAAGTGGAATCCGGCATTCTGGTAGCGGCGCAGGATCACCTGTCCACCAATTTGAACCGCGGACGCGTTCATCGGTGATCCCTCCCGCAATCGCGCCCCCCGGACATTGCTGGCCCAGCCTCGCAGCTGCTGTTCGGTAAAGTGTGTGTTTCCGCTGAACTCGAGGTGGGAGAGCAAAGTTCGATCTCCCTCATCGATCGTGAAGTGAACCACCAGATCATCATCACCGACCGATTCAGTGGCAGCTTCAACCTGGCAGAAAAGGTATCCCCGGTCGTGATAGAATCCCCGCAGATAGGTAACGTCCCGGTTCATGACGAGGATGTTGAATGTCGGTTTGCGACTGAAAAACGGCCGATACCCCACCCGGGTCAGTTTCTTCAGTTCCGAGGTGCTGAACCAGGTATTCCCCTCAAGGGTGATATCAGTCACTTTCCGCTGGGCAAGAGTAGAGGCAGGCACCAATAGCAGCAGGAGCGTAATAAGGAGGATGCCGGGCTTCTTCAGTAGTCGATGCGCCATTTGACCTCGAAGAGATACCTCCCTGTCCGATCCCGCATGCCGCTGAGACTGAACCGCCGGGAGAACCGGTATTCCACGCCGATCTCCCGCCAGAGTGATGGTCCACCGAGCGATTGTGCATACTTTGCGAAAATCCGCCGTGATAAATAGCTGCCAACACTCACCTGCAGGTCCCCGGTCAGCAACCCCGATCCTATGCCACTGATCCCTTCAAATTCCAGCTCATCGATTGGCAGGATACCGCGCACGGTTCGGCTGGCGGCACGCTCCAGATAGTTGCCGATGACCTCCGTCCTGCCGCCGCCCTGACCGCTGATACCGATCGTCCCTATCGTCAACAGCTCCCAGATCGCGCTCTGGCTCGTGAGTTCGTTCCCCGCGGTGCTCAGCTGGGTCTGCGGCTCCCGCAGTGTTCCAGTGAGATCGAGATAGACGAGCAGGTCCTGGGCAGTGGCCGAGAACCGGGCGTTCAGATCGGGGTTGACCTCCTCGATCGAACCAAAGGTGACGGTCCCTTCATCCACTGCCCACCGGTAACCGAAAATGGTCAGCTGTCCTCTGCCAGGTACCGTTTCAAGTATCCCCAGAACAAACGGATCTCCGGTCGGGCTTTTCCTCACGATAAGATTGCCCATGAGCTCTATCTCAACATCCTGCCCGAATTCCCCACCGATTACTCTCAATCGACCCGGTATCTCAATCTCGATATCGGTCTCCAGGCCCTGTCTCTCCTCCACCACCTCTTCTGTTTCAGCCCCTCCTTCCCCAATCATGTTCAGTCGGCCAGACCCTGCTGCACCTGAACTTCTCCACTGAGGGTGGGGAAAGGATTATCAGCCACTGTCTGCATCTCGAGATCAGTATCGACAATGAACAGCACGCTCCCCGTCGGGTCGCTCAATCCAAGCTCGTTCCCCTCCATAGTGAGACTGAAAAGTGCATTCTCCCCTTCTCTCAGCTGAACGGTTCCGCCGATGGAGAAGTCCCCACCCGGATCCTTCTTCGCTGCAATACCAAAGAGATGCCAGAGATTCAGGAGGCCCGCTTTCTTCCTCAGGTCTGATGGAAGCAGACCAGTGCACTCTTCAACGGTGATCACCTGGTCATCGAGGCTGATCGCCATCTGGATGTCACGGATTCTCTGTCCAAGGATCGCTGGTTTGATCGCCCCGTCACTCCAGCGGAACGATCCGTTCAGGGCAGGAGCAGAGAGTGTACCTGACAGATTCAGATCAGCCAGCAAGGTCCCCTCAATACTCTCTATCTGTTCACCGATCGGCTGGATCAGAAAATCGGGTGCTCCCTCTCCCCTCAATATTGCGCTGATCTGTTCTTCATTATTTACATTAATTATTGTCGGTAACAGACTAATCATCATAGGGATACTGCCTGAATATTGTGCCTCGAATCCCTGCGTTAATAGTGTCCCGTCCTCAAGTGACATCCGGCCATCCAGGTAGCGGACATCACCCTTCACGTCTTCGATCAGGAAGGTATCCACCTGCGCGTCCCACAGGTGGACCGACCCTGCGATTTGTGGTTCACTGAAGGATCCCCCGATCGACAGATCGGAACTGAGCATTCCAACCAGAGTCATATCCAGATATCGGGTAAAGGTATCAAGATTGAGCGATTCGATCGTCGCGGTAAGGTCGAGCACTCCCTGATCTTCCATATAAAGCGTGCCTGGAAGCCGGAAATCTCCGGTGATCCTTGCGCTTTCAGCTCTATCCTCGATATCCGGCTCGCCCATAATAGTGAGGTCATCGATCTGTACCGATCCTCGGTCATAGTGTGCATCCAGAACCAGTGTCCGGTAACGGTAATCTCCGATCACCGGATCGGATACGACGGCGCCGATACTCAGGGCATCAAGATGTGTAGTGAGCCGTCCCGCTATAGTACCGCTCACCCGTCCATCGATCGTCATACTGCTGTCAAGCCAGGATCTGCTGAAAGGACCGACAGCGATCCGATCGAGGACTCCGTTGAATGTGAGGGCGTTCTCCTCGTCACTCTCTCCTGATATCCTGGCACTGCCTTCAGCCGTCCTGGCTGTCAGTCTGAATGGCCCCGCCCCCGTTCCGGTCGCAAAGGCCAGATTGCCGCTCAGGTTGCTTATCTCCAGCTCATTGTGGGTGAGGCGACCGCTGTCGAGACGGGCTCTGATGCTGTCATTGCCGACCACGATGTTACCGTGGAGGTTGATCTCCCCGCCGTTCCACCAGCTATTGACAAGCTGCAGGGTCAGGCGCTCTCCCTGCACCCTCCCATCCAGAAGGGCTCCCTCCAGCTCAAGATTCGGGCCGATTTGCAGCGAATCCAGGTCTGCGAAGATGGTGCCGATCCTCGATGTGAGTACCTGTGCGATGTTGAGCCTGACAGATCCTTCAGAAACCGATATCTCCCCCCGCCTGAGTCCGCTTGTAGTTATCTCACCCCTCAGGGTCGGATCATCCAGCGCCCCGACCAGTCGGGCATCGACAAGTAACATCCCGGCATCGAAATCGATCCCGGCCCGGGCAAGTATCCCTGATGGTTCCTCTGTGAGAGCCTCAACATCAAAGTCGATGGCCCCCCGGTCGACACTGATAAAGCCCTCGGCATTCACGATGAATCCGTTCCCGACCAGCCGGAGCGGTTCCAGGAGGTGTATATCTCCGTCCGCGAACGTGAGTGAGACTGATGTGGAATCAACAGACAGACCATTCAGGTCGCTCTCTGTCGTCCCCAGGGTGAGCCGCCCCCCGTCCGCAACCGGATCGAAGCTGTTGGTCTCGAGATCCAGATCGACCGTACGGGCGGTTATCGGTAATCGTGCCGGAGTGTCAGCCAG
>JALGVQ010000077.1 GCA_025774615.1 bacterium | reverse complement strand
GAATCAGGCCCTCTCATTCTGGCAGATCGCCGCGATCATGAACCCTGACGATCCTTCGATCCCCCATGCCATGGGCAAGATCTATGTCGCCCGGGGTCAGTTCCAGCGGGGCGCAACGGTGCTGAGAAGAGCGATCTCCATCGACCCCAATTACACTGAAGCATATTTCGAGCTGGGACTTGCCCTCATCGAACTGGACCGCATCGATGAAGCTGATCGATCGTACCGCCGGTACATCGACACCCATCCGAGAAATGAGCAGGCGTATTACCTCCTGGGTAACGCCCTCTTCTCCAAGAATTACGTCCGTAGAGCTATCGAACAGTATGAACGGGCAATCAGCATCAATCCCGGGTATGCCGAAGCTCATTTCAATCTCGGGTTCGCCTATATGAAGAGGAACCAGAGAACGAATGCCCGACTGGCATTTGAAAAGTCCATCATCTGGACTGAGAGCGAGGTAATGAAGGAGAGTGCCCGGAGGATGCTCACAGAGTTGCGTGGAGGCGATTAAGAGCGGCTTTTACTGTTTCAAACCTCAGCAAGGATCTTCGCATGCCAGACCGGCCGGTTGCCCTGACACCTGACCGACTGCGTACCCACTGTGATCCCGCGGTCTTCCCCGCAGACAGTACCGCCGAGATGGAATCCGAGATCGTCATGATCGGGCAACCGAGAGCGGCGAAATCGATCGAATTCGCTCTCGGAGTCGTTGCTGACGGCTAGTGGCCGGCGAGTCGGGGACGGGAAGAAAGACCTCCATCAAGATCGCGGTAAATCAGACTGCCGCCGAACGCCCCACGCCGGATGACTGGTGTTACGTCCACAACTTCGCCCAACCGGACTCCCCGAGAGCCCTCCGGCTGCCTGCCGGCATGGGTTGTGAATTCAAGAAGGCGGTACAGGATCTGCTCGAGGAACTGAAGGAAGAGATCCCGAAGGCTTTTGAGGGAACGGTCCATGAGGAGCGGAGAGCAACTCTGGTCAAGGACCTGACAGAAAAACGGGATGAGCTCTTTAACGGATTCAAGGCAGAGGCGGAAAAACGCGGATTCACGATCGAGCAGTCGGGTGGTGGGATACTGACCCTTCCGGTCAAAGATGGCAAACCGATGTCGTCACAGGAGTGGGAGGAACTATCCGAGGAGGATCGTACCACGCTGGAGGAGAATCAGGAGGACCTTCAGAAGGTGATGCGGGATATCACCCGGCAGATCAGGGATCTTGAGAAAAGCGCCAAATACAAACTGCGGGATCTGGAACGGGTTATCGCGGCAATGCCCGTCTCACATGCGATCGATGAGGTGAAGGAGGCTTTTGAGGCCCACAAGACGGTTATCGATTACCTGGACGAACTGAAAGAGGATGTCCTGACGAATCTGGACGACTTCAAGGAGGAGGAGGATCAGCAGCAGCCGCAGATGCCCATCCCGGGCATGAAGATGCCCAGGGAGGACGACCCCCTGATCCGGTATGCAGTGAATGTCCTGGTCGACAACTGCGACCGGGAAGGCGCTCCGGTCATCATGGAAGCGAATCCCTCCTTTTATAACCTGATCGGGCGCATGGAATACCGGGCCACCATGGGCACCATGACCACTGACTACACGATGATCAAGGCTGGCGCCCTGCATCAGGCAAACGGTGGATATCTCGTCGTCGAAGCACTCGATGTCCTGAAGAACCCGACAGCCTGGGACGCCCTTAAGCGCGCTCTCCGGACCCATGAGATCCATCTCGAGGACCTGAACGACCAGTTCCGGGTGATCCAGACCCAGGGACTGAAACCGGAACCGATCCCACTCGACGTTAAAGTGATCATGATCGGATCTCCGATGCTCGGCATGCTCCTGTACCAGCATGAAGAGGATTTCCGCAAGCTTTTCAAGGTGAAGGCCGATTTCGGACACACCGTGGCACAGGATGAGGGTACGGTGGCGGCCTATGCCGGATTCATAGCCTCCCGCGCGCGGGAAGAGCATCTTCTGCCCTTCCACCGGACAGCCATGGCACGGATCGTCGAGTACGGCGGCCGGATCGTAGCCGACCAGGAGAAACTCTCAACCAGGTTCGTGGAAATCGCCGATCTCCTTCGCGAAGCCGATTACTGGGCCCAGCAGGACGAATCCGAGATTGTTTCCAGTGACCATGTTTTGAAGGCGATAGAGGAAAAGGTCTACCGTTCCAATCGGGTCGAGGAACGACTCCAGGAGATGATCACCGAGGGTACCGTGCTTGTGGACACCGAAGGGAGTGTCGAGGGGCAGATCAACGGGTTGGCGGTGCTGAGCCTCGGTGACTACGAATTCGGGAAGCCCTCGCGGCTCACCGCGCGTGTCTTTGCCGGCAGGGCAGGGATCATACAGATCGATCGCGACACCGATATGGCCGGGAACATCCACAACAAGGGTGTGATGATCCTGCAGGGGTTCTTCTCTTCCCGGTATGCCCGTGAGAATCCACTCTCCTTCTCGGCAAGCCTGACCTTCGAGCAGCTCTACAACGGTGTCGACGGAGATTCCGCTTCCTCGACCGAGCTCTACTGCCTCCTGTCCGCCCTGGCGCGCATACCGCTCAGACAGGATCTCGCGGTTACCGGATCGGTGAATCAGCTGGGAGAGGTGCAGGCGATCGGAGGAGCGAACCAGAAAATCGAGGGATGGTTCCATACCTGCAAACTGAAGGGATTTACCGGAACCCAGGGCGCGATGATCCCCGCGTCAAACGTGCGCCACCTGCAACTGAAGGATGAAGTGATCGAGGCCGTCAAGGCCGGTCAGTTCCACATCTACCCGATCGAACACGTTGACCAGGGCATAGAGATCCTGACTGGTGTAGAGGCTGGAGAGCTCCAGGAGGATGGCACCTGGCCGGTTGGATCGATCAATTATCGCGTGGCGAAGCACCTTGAATCCCTCTCCCGGAGCATGCAGGAAGCATTCGGCTCCCGGGACGGGAACGGCAGGCAATCAGGCGTGTAAGACCAATCACCTGAGAGGGCTGATCATGGAGACCGATGTGAAGGACACCGTGGCGATCAACTGGGATGAGCTCACCTTTTCAATAACACCCACCAGATCGATGTATATCGCTGAATGCCTTGAAGGGGGGACGTGGGAATCGAAGGGTCTGGTTCCCTACGGAGACATCACTCTCTCCCCAGCGGCCTGTGTGATCAATTACGGTCAGGGTCTCTTCGAAGGCATGAAGGCCTATCGGACCGCGAAGGACAATGTGGTCCTTTTCCGGCCGGATGAGAACGCCAGGCGCACCAACTCGGGCTGTCGCCGGCTCTGCATGCCGGAGGTCCCGGAAGACCTCTTCCTCGATGCAATCAGGATGATCGTGCGCGATAACATCGACTACGTACCCCCTGCCGACAAAGGCGCCCTCTATCTGCGTCCGCTGGTGTTCGGCTCAGGTCCGGTACTCGGCGTCAAGCCAGCGCCCTCGTACACCTTTCTGATCTATGTCTCACCGGTCGGTCCCTACTTCAAGGAAGGTCTGGCGGGCATCAACCTGCTCATAACCGAGGATTTTCACCGCGCCGCCCAGTACGGCACCGGTGGGGTCAAGGCGATCGGGAACTACGCCGGTGGGATGTATCCCGGTTCACTGGCCAAGGCTGAAGGTTACTCGGAGATCGTCTACACCGACGCCAGGGAACAGCGTTACCTGGAAGAGGTGGGCGCCGCGAATTTCTTCCTCATCAAGGGTGATGTCCTCGCAACGCCTGAACTCGACGGCTCGATACTTCCGGGTATCACCAGAAAGTCGATCTGTGAGATGGCGGCTACCGAATTCGGGTACACCATCGAGGAGCGACAGGTCGCGATCGAGGAGATATTCGAGGCCGACGAGGCTTTCTGCTCGGGTACCGCGGCAGTGATCACCCCTATCCTCTCCATGACCCACCGCGACCGGAAGATGGAGTTCTGCGGGGGTGAGGTCGGTGAGAAGACAATGGCGCTCTATAACGGTCTGAACGGGATCATCCGGGAAGAGCGTGAAGATCCCTATAGCTGGATCGAGGTGCTCTGAACAGGTTCATCAGCCGCTGACGGGGATCGACCGGTCGACAGATTATTACTCGACGAACGCCTGTTGAAACGTGGCTTCCACCAGGATATCGGTTGAATCGAACACCGGGAATTCGGGCATATCCTTCTGGCTGACCAGAAGGGGGGTCTCGGTACAGCCGAGGATGACTCCCTCCGCCCCTCTCTCCCGGTAACCGGTAATGATCTCAAGCAGGGTCCTCTTTCCCGTGCCCTCATCGGGTCGCGCTCCGGCCTTGACTGCATAGATCGCCCTGTGGATATGCTCACGCTCATCATCGGTCGGAACCATCAGGTTCACATCACCGGCATATCGTTCATACAGGCCCGATTGCAGGGCCCCTGCAGTACCCAGAAGACCGACTGTCCGCAGACCAGATTCCCTGATCGCTGCGAACACCTCTTCGACCATGTTGATCAGAGGTACGGTGAGCTGAGAGATGATCCCGTCGTACCAGATGTGAGCACTGTTGCACGGCATCGTCAGCAACTCCGCACCCATCTGTTCGAGCCGGAGGGCCGATTCCACGACGGCATCCATCGTGGCGGTGCTCTCATTCAGATATGATTCCGTCCGATCGGGGATGGCCGGGTTCCCATCCATGATCACATGAAGGTGATCCTGGTCCCGTCCGGCAGGAGTCCGCTTGACCAGTCGCATATAGAAATCGGCAGTTGCCTCAGGACCCATACCACCGATGATGCCGACGATCTTTTTCATCTGAGGATTCACACCTGTAGTCAGAGGGCCGGGACGTCGCCAGTGTAGAGGCAACGTCCCGGCCGTGACAAGTCCGGCTCTGCTGTGGGGTGACAGAGCCGGGCACTCGTGCAACCAGCCTGGAGGTCAGAACGCGAAGAGCCGCGCCACCTTCAGGAAGAGAACCCGATCGGGTTCTCCCACGCCCGGAATGGTTCCCAGGTCGTAGTGGTTGTAAGCCACGTATATCACACTCCCCGGGCCGACTTCGTAGCCGAGGAGAACATTCATGAGCATCCGCCGGGATTTCGATCCGGCACCAGCATCCTGTCCCGTATGATCGAGCCGCTGCTGCAGGTAGATCCGTCCGAACAGTTCGCGGGTGAACTGGTAGTTCCCCCGAACCGACCCGATGACGTAGTCGCCGATCACACCACCGCCATCGACCATGTTCCGCTGTATGTACTGACCACTCACCGAAACGGACGCGCGCATCCCGGGACGCCAGGTCACACCGGTCCATCCCGCATAGTCGGTCACGACCTGTTCGTCCCCGTAGTCGAATCCGTCACCGACATCGAACCCCGCGTAGCCGTTCAATGCACCTGACTGGTTCGCGTTCCAGGAGACGGTATAATTGGTCCCCGGATAGGTGATACCGTTCCGTCGGACATCCCAGATCCAGACATCGAAGTTGATGCTCGAGTTGTTCCGCATCTGGACACTCACTCCGGGACCGATCCGCTGCTCCACCAGTTCACCGGTGGTGCTGTTCTGGAATCGCAGTACCCGGCAATTGGGCGTCACCCACTTGATCTTGCCCCAGTCAGCTTCATGCCGGTATCCGATGAAGGGTTCGATAAGCAGTTGGTTCCTTCTAGGCACGAATCCGAGCCTCGCATCGAAATCCCTCTGGATATCAACGAACGAGATGGTGGAGATCAGGCTCCGGCTTGTGTAGGCGGCTGCCAGCACCCAGGCGCCGTTCCGCCTGCCCACTTCTGATTCGGAGAAGGTCGCGACCTGTCCCATGACCGATATCCGGTCGGAGGGCTTGAAGTCGAAGTCGATACCGATGTTGCGATAATAGCCGCTCTCATCATCGGTCCTCGACTGAGCCGGCATTTCCTGGCTTGTCACCATCGCCCCGATATAGGAGGTCCCTATGTTCTGTTTCAGCCGCAGAGCCGACTGCATGGTGTAGGGGAATGGATCGTTCGATCCGAGTGGTTCGTTATAGGCGGTGACCAACCCGATCTGGGTCGAACCAACCTGCCCCGTAAGCTTCGCACCGCCGATCGGGTTATAGATCCTTCGGGAGTAGAAGAGGTCGATCGGCATATCGAAGATGCGCTGACCCTCAAGGAAGAAGGGGCGTTTCTCCTCGAAGAAGAGCTCATACGGAGTCAGATTGATCTTTTCCTGATCCGCCTCGATGTGGCCGAAATCGGGATTCACCGTCATGTCGAGGATGAGATTGCTCGCAAGCCCGAGGCGCAGGTCGGCGCCCATGTAGTTCAGACCTGACTGTCTGGCCCAGTCGGTTCCGCCTCCCACGGCTCCCTCCCGGGCAGCCCTGGCTGTCGCGTAGGGATTGAACCAGATGCTGCGTCCGGGACTCACTCCTTCGACACCGCTGAATGTGGCGTTGCTGGCTATGATATTGTTCCCGCCGATGTCGAGCGGCGCGTAGACCGACATCTCACTCTTCCCGCCAATCGAGCGGACAAGGTTGATGCCCCATGTCTGTTTGTCCGCGCGTGTGAACCTCAGGCTATTCCAGGGGATCGCCATCTCTGCCGACCACCCGGACTCACTCACCGAAGCCTGCGCCCTCCACAGAGTATCCCAGTTGCCATCACCGCCACCCTCGGTCCCTACCATCGTCTCGCTCTGTATCCCGGCGGGATTCACCATGAAGAGATAGGCTTCCTTCCAGCTCAGGAAGGGATCGACCAGGATGGCCACGAAATCGGCATTACCCTCCATGTGGTCACGGCGGGTTATATAGGCCTGGATCTCAGGGTCCGGCTGTTCGCAGGCGAATGCCACATAGAGGTTGTTCTCATCGTAGAGGATCCAGGCGGTCGTCTTCTGGGACGCCGGCTTGTCGGGATCGGGCTGGAACTGGGTGAAACCGGAGTACGGAGTGGCCATATCCCACTCATCTATCGAGAGCACCCCATCGATGACCGGCGTTCCCCTGCCGGCGAGCACGAGCATCCCCGCGTTTCTGAAGCGTTCGTTCACGCCGTTGGTAAGCCCGTTCCCCGAACTGTTCGTGGCCTGCGCAGACACACCGGTACTCAGGCTGATTGCCAGCAGAAGCACGGTCAAAACCGTGATGGCTGCAGGTTGATCCTTTTCCCCGATCATGCGATCCCCACTTTCACGAAGGTGAGAAGGTATTCGACCGTCCAGGCAGACAGGCCAGCCCTCTCTGTCGATGTATATAAGCAGAGTTCGTGCCAAAAACTCCGCATTCGATCATTGTCTTCTGGTTAACGCTGGTATACGCAGATAAACCCGCATGGTTGCGCCATTAATGAGGTATTACAGAATAAATGGAGGCTCCCGGTGAAGGTATGGGGAAGAGTTGAAGAGCACTGATTTGTGTCATTTCGAAACATCACATCGACCTCTTCTGTTGCGGTCATACACACAGAGGGTGTCAAGTCGCGGGACAGGGCACCGGATCATCGTGGTCCCCGTCAGGAATGCATGCGTTATTGTCACTGAGGAGAGTTTTGAGGACGTACAGCGGGAGTGAGCTGCAGTGGAGGAAATCGGTGTACAGAGGCCATTACTGCGGTGGGAACTTCCCGATATCATCTACTTCTCTTACCTGGGGATCATCCTCCTGCTTCTCCTTGTCTCCGGTGTGATACTCGGACGCCATCCCCGACCGTGGCCGCTCATCCTGTTCCATCTCGTCATCGCCGCCATCGGATTCACACTGCGCAGGGCCCCGTTGGTGTACGACCATCCCTTCGCGTGGCTCCTGCGCTGGTGGTACCCCACCCTCCTGTTCGTCTTCTGTTTCAAGGCGATCGGAGAGATGATCCACCTCATTCATCCCGGCTTTCTCGACCCGATCATGGTGACAGCCGACAGAGCGCTTTTCGGCAGGATGCTCACGCCGTGGATGCAGCAGGTCGCCAATCCCTGGCTCACCGAACTGATGTATTTCTGCTACACCTCGTTCTATCTCTTCATACCAGGGGTCGGGATCCCGCTCTACCTGCGATGGCGTCGAGAACGGATCGACACAGCTCTATTCGACTTTCGACAGTTCATCACCGCTGTTGTGCTTGTGTTCTACTTCTGCTACCTCCACTTCCTTCTCACACCGGTCGGCGGCCCGGTATTCTTTGAGGGGTATCCCGGTCCGGTGCTCGAACTCGCCGGAGGGCCGATCACCAGGTTCGAGCAGTGGCTGTTCGGGCATGGAACGATCGTCGGGGGAGCATTTCCTTCAAGCCATGTCGCGGTAGCGATCGTGGTGGCGGTATTCGCGGTACGGTTCCGGGTGGCCCCGCGATTCTGGGCTCCGCTTTCGGTGGGACTCGCTATCAGCACGATATACACCGGGTACCACTACGGCGTAGATGTGATCTACGGCATGGTGGTGGCGGTCGCCGTGGTCGCGGTGATCCCCGGCCTGCTCAGACGGTTCGACCGGAGATACCGCGAGTCAGGTTCCGACTCAATCGTCAGCTACACCCAGGAGCCGGGCAAGAGTCCGGCGGTAGATCTCACCGATCGCGCCGAGTGACGACACATCGGTGTACTCGTTCGCGGCGTGAGCTCCGGCACCGGTGGGCCCCAGTGTCACCATCGGGATATCCATCGGCCGGAACCAGTGGGCATCGGTAGCCCCGCCCCAGTCAGTGTAGGGTGGCGGCCGGTACCCGAGCAGTGATGCTGCCTCATCCCATAGCACCTGCACCATATGATCGTCCCGATCGGTCATATTCGGATCGACGACCGCCATCAGGTCATCGTCGTCGGTGATGATCTCATACTCGACCGGCAGGAGCCGTCCATCTTCGGTCTGCTCTTTGAGACCGTCGAGCGCCACACGCACCTCTTCCATGACACTTTCAGCGGTCTCACCGGGCACGATCCGCCGGTCAACCAGGACTGTACAGGTGGAGGGCACCTGATTGTTCGATGATCCCGCCTCGATACGGTTCACACTGATGACCGGGAAACCGACGTCGGGGTGGAACCGGTCGATATGCTTCTCGAGCGCCAGCACTCCCCGTGAGGCAACGGCAATCGCGTTCAGCCCACCGGCCCGCGCCCGGGCGGTATGGGAGGAACGGCCGCTGAACCGGATCCGGAACTGAAAGATGCCCCGTTCAGCCGTCCTTACATGGAACCAGGAGAGTTCCGGGGAGAGGATACCATCCGGCTTTGGCAGTCGACCTTCCTTTATCGCATTCGCGATGGCGCCCGATCCGAGATTTCCACCCTTCTCTTCGTCGCAGACAAGGTGTACCTGGAGTGTGCCCTGCAGATCATCCTTCCGTTCCGTCAGGCACGCTGCGGCCCACATGAGCGAAGCGCATCCCCCCTTCATGTCGAACGATCCCCGTCCGTGCAGCCTCCCATCCGCAACGACTGCCTCGAACGGTGGATGCTCCCACTCCTCATCCTCCGGCACGGGCACGATATCGAGATGGCCATTCATCACATAGAGAGGCCCCTCCCCTGAACCGATGGTGGCGATCACATTGGGCCGACCAGCCTCCGTCTCCAGCTTCTCCACAGCCAGACCGGCGTCACTCAACCAGTTTGAGACAAAGGCCGAGACTGCCGACTCGTTGCCGGTCACGCTCGGTATCCGGATCAGATCCCTGGCCAGAGAAAGGAGTTCTTCGGGGGTATCAAAATCGGGCGGCGGAGTGTCAGTCGCGCTGGGATAGGTACCATCGCTGTCAGTGAAGGTCATCATGGACTCCCCGGATGTCATCGGTGATCGGTAATCGGTGATCGGTAATCGGTGATGGGTTCACGGCATGATGGAGGGCGACGGAGTGCAGTTCAAGTGTTGAAATATGCTTCCGCTCCGCTACACTCCTGACATCATCCTGATCGAACCACGTAAGGAGCACTGTTGGTCGAGCACATCTCCCTTCCCTTCTGGATCGTGATCATCCTGGTCGCGCTGGCGATCCTCGCCGCCGTTGACCATCTCCTGCTGCCGGGTGTGCGCTGGTTTGTACGCAGACGTGTCAACCGTGTGGTCGAGGAACTCAACAGCCGACTCCGCCTGAAGATCAAACCGTTCAAACTCACGAAGCGGCAGGTCCTCATCGATCGTCTCGTGTTCGATCCCGAGGTCCTGGAGGCGATAGAGGAATACGCCGCCGAGGATGGTGTCCCCCGCGAAGTACTGATGTCGCAGGTGCGCACGTTTGCCAGAGAGATCGTCCCCGCGTTCAACGCCTACTTCTACTTCCGGATCGGCTGCTGGATGGCACAGAAACTGGCCCGGTTGCTCTACCGGGTCCGTCTCGGGTATATCGATGACGAGGGCCATGCGGATGTCCCACCCGATTCGAGCGTGGTCTTCCTGATGAACCACCGCAGCAACATGGACTACATACTGATCGCGTACCTGGCCGCGTCCCGGACGGCTCTGAGTTACGCGGTGGGCGAGTGGGCGCGCATCTGGCCCCTGCAGACCCTGATCAGGGCAATGGGAGCATACTTCATCCGGCGCCGATCGGGCGACCGGCTCTACCGTAAAGTACTCGAACGGTATGTTCACATGGCCACCCGCGCCGGTGTCGTCCAGGCCATGTACCCCGAGGGTGGTCTGACCAGAGACGGGTATCTGCGGCCACCGAAGCTGGGCCTGCTCAGTTATATGCTCCGGTCCTTCGATCCCGCGGGAGAGAGGGACCTGGTATTCATACCTGTGGGAGTCAACTACGACCGGGTGCTTGAAGACCGGAGCCTGATCCTGAAAAAACAGCCGGAACACGAAAAGAAAGGAGTCTTCTTCTCCCTTTTCACGACCATCAGGTTCGTCGCCCACAACTTCTGGCTGATGTTCCGGGGTAAATGGCACCGTTTCGGGTACGCCTGTGTCAATTTCGGGTCACCAGTCTCGATGCGGGCGTATCTAGCAGAGACCGGATCGGACTTCCGGGATATGAATAAGGAGGAACTGTTCCGCGAGGTTGAGACACTCGGTGTCGATCTCATGAAGAAGATCAGCGATGTGGTTCCCGTCGTACCCGTATCCATTATCGCGACAGTGTTCCTTCGCCACCCGGGCAGATCATTCAGTGAACTGGAGATCAAGGCTGAAGCACAGAACCTCATGAGCGAACTCGAGGCCTGCGGCGCTCACATCTATATTCCACGGAGTGATCGGGATTATGCCTTCACCGTGGGTCTGCGGATGTTCACCCTCCGCCATATCGTGGAAGAGAGTGACGGGATCTATCGGTCGAGAGATGAGGAGACTCAGATCCTGCGTTACTATGCCAATTCGATCGCCCACCACCTGGAGAAGCTGCAGGAGGTGGCCCGCTGATACGCTCCTCCCGAACCCGGGGAGACACCCGGAACCCCCTGGTGGTACTCCTTCATGGCCTGGGACGGACCCGGATGAGCATGCGCCGCCTGGCAAAGGCCATCCGCGAGGCCGGTTTCAGGACCCACAACTGGCAATACCACAGCCGTCTCTACCGACTCAGCGATCATGTCGATCATCTCAGAAGATCTATCGAGCGCTTCGATGAGCACGATACACCCGTCCATTTCGTAGGACACTCATTCGGCTCGCTCATCATCAGGGGTGCCACAGCGGAACCGCTACCCTTCTCTGCCGGTCGGATTGTGATGATCGCGCCGCCGAACAGAGGCGCCGGTATCGCCGAGCGGTTCGGCAACACCAGGACTGCCCGGTGGTTCTACGGTAAACCGGTCCGGGATCTCAATCAGGGTGCCCCCTCGCTCGACCGTCTGGGCCTGCCACTGGGGGAATATGGTGTCATTGCCGGCTCACACCGCTTCCACCTGCTGAATCCGATTTCGTACATCAACGCGATACGCGGGCTGGAGTGTGAACATGATGGAACAGTTGAGATCGAGAACACCCGATTGCCCGACATGAAGGATTTCCTGATCGTGACGGCTCATCATACTTTCATCTGCAATCATCCGGAAACGGTCGAGCAGACGATCTCCTTCCTGAAAACCGGGGCGTTCGAGCATCCACCCACCTGAAACACGGCGTTGGAGACGTAAACCACACCGACCGTCCGTCCGTTCATACTTGTAAGAACTCTTTCCAGTCTGGTGATAAACCGGGCCAGTATCGCAGAACCGGCGCGGGAGCAGGTGACCATGATTCGGAGCGGAATCCTCATAACAATTTTTACCGGCACCCTTCTCGTCGGATGTGGCGGCAGCCCGACCAGTCCAGTCAGAAGAACCCTCCCGCGTGTCCTCAGTGAACAGGAAGTCGAGCTCATCACTTCCGAAAACATTTTCGGTCTCAATCTTTTCCAGGCGATCACCGACGCTGAGGGAGGAGATAATATCTTCATCTCCCCGCTGAGCATTTCGATGGCGCTCGGTATGACCCTGAATGGCGCGGCGGGTGAGACATATACCGTCATGAAGGAGACCCTGGAACTCGCAGGGCTTACAGAGGAGGAGATCAACCAGGCATATCGAAGTCTCATTAATCTACTTACCAACCTCGATCCGAAGGTCCAATTCGAGATCGCCAATTCGATCTGGTATCGGGATAGTTTTCCGATCGAACAGCCTTTCATCGATGTAAACCAGGAATATTTCGATGCCGAGGTCCGGGGACTGAATTTCAATAACCCGGGCGCGGCCGACATCATCAACGCATGGGTGGTTGAGAAAACGAATGGTAAAATCGAGGAGATCGTCGAGAAGCCGATAGATCCCATGACGATGATGTTCCTCATCAACGCCATCTACTTCAAGGGGGACTGGACCTACCGGTTCAGGGAGAGCGCCACTGAGGATCGACCCTTCACTCTGGCCGATGGATCAACACGGCAGGTCCCGATGATGTTCATCGAGGACGTCAAGCTTGGCAGGAGCTCCGGTTCTGACTACCAGGCGGTGGATCTGGCCTACGGTGACAGCCTCTTCACCATGACTATCATACTGCCTGATTCCGGTGTGGATATTGACGCTTTCATCGCCAGCTTCGGCAGCGAACAATGGGATAGTCTTTCCGATCGCTGGTGGCACGAGGAGCTGGCTCTGTTCGGGATGCCGAAGTTCGAACTCGAATATGAGATCACCCTGAATGACATACTGATCGCCATGGGGATGGGAATCGCTTTCGATGACCTTCAGGCCAACTTTACCCGTATGTACCTGGAAGAGAATCAGCCGAACCTGTTCATCAACGAAGTAAAGCACAAGACATTCATCAAAGTGGATGAGAAGGGCACAGAGGCTGCGGCAGTCACCTCGGTCGAGATGGGTTACAGCAGCGGACCTGAGACAATGATCGTGGATCGACCCTTTATCTTCATCATTCGTGAACGCTGTTCAGGTACCATTCTCTTCATTGGCAAGATTACAGACCCGGGAGTCTGACATGCACGTTCT
>JALGVQ010000273.1 GCA_025774615.1 bacterium | reverse complement strand
GACACGACCGGAATCCCCATGGACATAGCCTCCAGAAGAACATTGGGCAGTCCTTCCTTGTACAGGCTGGGCAGCGTGAGAACATCGATACGCTCAAAGATGTAGTTCGGTTCATCCGTGAACGGGAACATGGTGACATTATTCTCGAGACCCATTGTTCGGATCTTTTCTTTCAACATCGTCTCATCAGGCCCTTCACCGACGAGCATGAGGTGTATATCCGGCAACGAATCCGCAGCCAGCCTGGCGACAGCCTCGAGAAGTACAATCTGGCCTTTGCGTTCCTCGAATGAGCCGACCGATGCCAGAATCGGTGAGGCAGCATCTGTAAGAGGATAGCGTCGATACGCTTCAGTCCTGGCTTCCTCCGTGCTTGTAAAGCGGTCCACATCAGTACCCTGGTAAATGAGTGAGACCTGCGATTCCGGAATGCGATAGTCTTCGAGAAGATACTGCATGGTGAATTTCGTGATGGAGATCACGTGGACATTGATAAAGTCATCCGGCATGTAGAACTCGCGGAGATATTCGGGTACGATTGTCCCGGTCTTGGGGATCAGTACCGTATCCAGTCCTGTGCTCTCAATGCACTCCGCACCGAAGATGGAGCAGTGGAATCCTTGCCGCGGCGGGTGGACAGTGCAGACGGCAACGTCCATTGTCTTCAGGCCGTTGATCCAGGATTCCCTGTATGCTGTCGGATTCAAAGTAATGTAATCCCAGTCATACCCGAACACGCTGGCACCCGCCTTTTCGCAGCGAGTGGCCACGTAGCTGTTCGTCGGCGCAATGACGGCAACATCTTCTCCTTTGGCTATTAGATCTTCCGTGGCTTCTGTAACCCAGATCTGGGTTCCACCGCGAAGATGAGTGTCTTCAATGAAACCTATGCGCATGTTCGGTGCTCCCTCGTCAGCGGTATGACTGTCTCAGTGTTTCCAGAACGGGTCCGAATACGGATACCAGTCTTTCAACACTGTACCGTTTTCTGACCGCGTTTCTATTGTGCTCGATCAGTTCCGTCTCCGTTTTCCTGTGAAGCAGCATTGCCGTCACCCTGTCCAGCATGTCTTCAGGAAAGTTCTCTTCAGGGAAGAGGATATAGTGAATCTGTTCTTCCTCTGAGAGATCTTCGCCCACGACCTCCTTGAACACATCTTCCGGATAATACCGGCTGCACATTATGGGTATGCCACAGGCGCTGGATTCGATTATCGGCAAGCCTCGTCCTTCGGTTTCGCTGGGGAAGAGAATAATAGAGGCCAGCCGGTAGATATCTTCGATATGCAATCTGGCCAGCCCCTTCTCATCGAAGCAAGGATGCTTTTCGGTGCCCACTGAGAATGCGATAAAGATCCTTTCGGCAAGCGCATCCGGCAGGTCTCGGCAAAGGTCTGAATAGGCTTCGAGTACGGTCCGGAGGTCTTCCTCATGCTCAATCGGGACGGGGCCCGTGACATGAAGCACAATCTGAATCCCCGGGTTCTTCTCGAATGTCTTCCTGAACGGCGGGTGCGTCATCAGTGCGCCAATCAGATGCACATCCTTCTCGATCCGTTTCCTCGCGATCACACGTGTCGGCTGAAGGCAGTAAACCGTGTGGTCTCTGAGGAGATCCAGCTTCAGCCCTTTTCGGCAAGCACAGACTACTGGTTTCTGATCCTTCATCCAGCGCTTCAGGTCCGATATATGGTCCTGTATGGCAACTGGCTTGATCAGCGGCTCTCCGCCCGAAAGGATGTGTGCCATTCTCAGGCGGGCATACGCCACATCGTCATCGGAGTATGTTTTGAAGAATTCATCGCTTAAGGAAGTCGAGAGCTCTGCGCATTGCCCTCTGGTGAAACCAAAGGTGTTTACCAGCGTCTCGCTTTGCTGGGTATTGATGTTCACCTGAACCCAGTGCTTTCCGTTCCACGGATACAGTGACTTGAACAGCTCGAAGAAACCCTTGTTGTCCATATTCCTGAAAAAATGATCCCTGACTCCGGGCTCCTCGCCCGGGGTACGGTCTCGGGCCGGCTTGCCGTCTTCCCAGTAGAAGTCATGGTTCGAATTGATTACCGGGATGCCCAAAGCCTCAGTCACGATGGCCACGGCAAGGGCAATAGCCATATTTCCGGGGTTGCAGGAGATGTTCACCGGTATCAGTAGCGAGATATCGTTTTCGGAAAGATAGCTGCTGAGTGTTTCCGAGATCCTGCATGCCTGCCCCCAGATCTCCACCGCCATATCTTTGGACACTTTGCTGTTCTCGGGCATATCTTCATAATAAAAACTTGAGAACCACTTGCCGCCATCCCATTTCGACCAGCCGTTTATGCCCTCAATCGAAAACCGGTGCCAATCCGGATGAAGTACGGCGTCGGCATTGTCGTAGAAATCGCCACCAATGAAATAGAGAGGCAGGTCTATCCTGGAGTCACCAGCCAGGAGACTAGTCAGGCAAGCAGCGTATTTGCCTATCTCGATGGAGACGCCGTCGATTCCGAAATCATAGGTAATGAAGGCAATGCCCTTTCGCAGTGAGTCAAAGAACGCGTCCCGGCTGAATCTATCCACGGCAGGCGCATTGTTCTTCAGAGATTCCAGTGCAGCCGATATGTTGGTCCAGTTACGTATTGTTGCCGTGGAGAGCTTCTTTATCAGATTCGAGACAGACATCTTCTTCTCTCTGAAGTGAGAGCCTGGACTCATTGCTGCGCTGTATTATACGTCTCTATAGTTGAACAAAGTCTCTCTCTCGTACCTGTTTAGTATCAGGTCTCAATGTACCAGATGACCGTCGTCAAATCCAACGCCATACGCCTGTAAGTTCTTTCACGGCACGTCCGGGAGACTGTGAAACTACTTGAATATACCTGTCCCGCTGAGGTTGAGGATGGCATTCTTTCAGCGGTTAAGAGGTTGAAACTGAACTGCTCCTCCTCAGATCCTGCTGAGCCTGAGTAGCCACTCCCAGAATGGGTTCCAAGTTTTGTACACCGGGGGTACCAGCAGACTCTACACCATAAACAGGGGCACTTGATCCCATCAGGCACATAGCGCACGCACTCTCAATCTATAATTCTCGAAGTTCCTGAAGCCATAGGCTCTTCTGACAATCATCTGCTCCACACCATTTGATTTCCTATCTATCTAGTTGCTTGACATGATTCCCCTAACGGGCAATCATCGATAAGCCATCTAATTGCGTGAAGGAGGGGGATCATGCGCAGATGTCATTTCTTCTGTGGCCTGTTTCTACTAATTG
>JALGVQ010000076.1 GCA_025774615.1 bacterium | reverse complement strand
GGTGAACGGTGCGTCCCGATCCGGGTGGTGACCTCCGCCGAAGAGGTTGATGAGGCTGACCTCGTCTTCGTCGCGGTCAAGAGCTACCAGACGGAAGAAGCGACCCTGACCGCGCAGACCTTTCTCAAATCCGATGCCTACGTCCTTTCGATGCAGAACGGCATCGGGAACACCGATACGATGGCCGGAATCATCGGCGGAGAACGGGTCATCTGCGGTATCACCTATCACAGCATCCAGCATACCGGTCCCAACCGTATCCGTTTCCGTCCGGGGATCAAGCCGATCCAGATCGCTCCCTATGATGGCACCATCACACCAAGGCTGAAGGAGATCGGCGAGGTTTTCGGCAAGGCCGGCCTGGAAACTGATATCGTTGAGAACATCGATGAAACGATCTGGCAGAAACTCCTCCACAACGCCGTGGTGAATCCGGTCTCGGCCGTGACCGGCCTCACCTGCCGGGAACTCCTGCTGGATGACGACCTGCAGGACTTCATGCGGGACCTCTGCATGGAGATCATCGAAGTGATGAAGGCGCGCGGGATTCCGATCATCGACGAGGAGGACCCCTACCGGCCTGTCACCAACTCGCAGAGGGCGCTCGGCAAGAACCGCCCGTCGATGTGGCAGGACCTGTCCCGCGGCACACTGACCGAGGTCGATGCCATAAACGGCCCTATCGTTCGTGAAGCGGAACGCTTCGGTCTGCCGGCGCCGATCAACCAGGCCCTGTGCCGCCTGATCCATTCTGAAGAGAGAAAGAACCTCCAGCGACAGCAGGAGATCACCGTTACCCTGAAGAGCGCTACTGAAGCCGTACCAAGACCTGCTGCCCAGCCTGTCCGTCTTGAGGATGGACGCGCCATGCCATCGGGACGGGTTCCGCTCGAGACTGCGCCGGCCCTGAAGGAGCTTGTCCGCGACTACTACCTGGATATCCAGAGTGCGAGTGATGATCCCGATCGACTCGTCGCCTGGGCATCCGGCATGGGACCGGTCGAGATCGTGCGTGCCATGGGGTTCACTCCCTATTTCCCCGAGAACCACGCCGCCCTGATCGGAGCGAGCCGCCAGGCCAGTCGGTACATTCCCCGTGCGATCACTGAAGGTTTCTCGCAGTTCGCCAGTTCAGCCATGACCTGCGACATCGGCGCCATGCTCGCCGGTGACAGTCCGCTGGTATCTGTTTACGACATATCAGGACCACCACGGGCCGATGTTGTCATCTACAGCACCAACTTCGGACACGGCCTCATCAGGTGGTTCGATTACTACAGCGGTCACTTCGGGGTACCTGCGCTCAGCCTGCACCCCCCCACTGCTCTCGGAGAAGTGGGCAAGATCGAGGTCGACGCGGCAGCCGGACAGATGGAGCGGATGATAACCCGACTGGAGGAGATGACCGGCCGGGCGCTTGACATCGACCGGTTGGCCGAGACGGTCGACAATGCCGGGAGAGCGGCCGGTCTCTGGTCGGAGATCGTCCAGCTGGCCCGGAACGTCCCCTCCCCGTTGACCACCTTCGACCTTCTCGTGCATATGGCGCCGATGGTCCTGATGCGGGGAACTCCTCAGGCAGTCGAGTATTACGAGATCCTGAAAGCGGAGATCGAAGATCGGGTGTCGAACACACTGGCCGCTGTGCCGGGGGAACGGTTCCGCTTCTACTGGGAAGGCCCGCCGATCTGGGGAGCTCTCATGCCGCTGGCCAGTCTCTTCTTCGACCACCAGATCGCACTGATCTCCTCTACCTACTGCACGATCTGGGGGCTTGAGGGACTCGATCCGAAGAATCCGATCGAGAGCATGGCCCGCGCCTACACCGGCATCTTTCCCAACCGTTCGGATGCTTACAAGGCAAGCTGGCTCCGTTCCCAGTTCGAAGCCAACGCCGTCGACGCTGTGGTGTACCACGAGGGGAGAACATCACCGGAGCACAGTAATGTCCGGTACGGACTCGAGGTCAAACTCCGCCGATCGACCGGCCTGCCATCCATTGTGATCGAAGCCGACGCCCACGATCTCCGTCTCTTCTCGATCCGGCATATCCAGCAGCAGGTCCTCGATTTCCTCGAACAGCACGAAGGATCGATGACCGACCTCACAATGCCGCAGGAGGTTCTCTGAACCAGATGAACAGGAAACAACATGACTGAATCCAACAGGGTAGTCGCAGCCGTGGATGTCGGCACTGAGTGCGTCAAGGCTGTGGTCATGGAAAAGGATGTGGGGATCCGGGGCCGGGCGATCGTGCCGACCAGAGGCTACTTCCAGCACCGGGTCGAAGAGGCGATGGATCAGGCCCTCGATGAGGCAAAGATCACCCGTTCGGATATCGAAGCCATCGCAGCCACCGGGTTCGCCGCTGAATGCGTACCCGATGCCGTTTCTGTCACCGGTGAGACCACCTGTCACGCACTTGGCGCCTTCCATCATCACCCCCGGGCAATGTCGGTGATCGACATCGGAGGGAGTGATCCGAAAGTCGTCCGGATCGATCATAGCGGACATGTCCTGGACACGCGGCTGGTCCGGAGGTGCGCGATCGGTATAGGTACGTTCCTCATGTTCACGGCACGGCATCTCGATGTGCACCCGACGCAACTGCAGGAACTTGCGGCGGAGGCAGAGAGGGCAGCGCCGATCGGCAGCTACTGTTCGGTCTTTTCCCAGGTGGAGATCCTGGAGCAGCTGCGGGATGGCACCAACCGTGAGGATATCGCGCTCGGCACCATGCAGTCGGTTGCCGAGAGAATCTACGAGATCGGAGGGCTGCGTGAGCCGGTCGTGGTCTCGGGAGGTGTGGCCGAGTATTTCCCCGGCGTACTCAAGTCACTCTCCGAGCTCACCGGATTCCATGTCGAAGCGGTCCCGGAACCGATCATGACCGGCGCCCTCGGTGCCGCATTGAGGGTTCTTTGACCTGTATCCAGCCGGGGAGTGCAAGAGTGGAAGCAGAGGATCGGAGCAGGCGATGAAGCGAAGGGTTCTGGAGAGCACGGCCAGCCTGAAAGAAACGATGGTGGGGTACTATCTCGAACTCGGGAGTGCCGCCGCCGCGAAGTCAGCGCCGGTAGCCTGGTGCACCAGCACCGGGCCGGTGGAGATCCTGAGGGCGCTCGGTTACAAGGTGCACTTCCCGGAGAATCACAGCTCCATGTTGGGCGCGGCCAGGACCGCCAATGACTACATGACCCGGGCGCACGCCCGCGGTTACTCGCAGGATATCTGCTCCTACCTCACCGCTGACATCGGTGCCTTCCTCGCCGGCGAGACCCCCTTCTCCGCCTTCGGCCTTGAGGAAGTGCCGAAACCCGATGTCCTGGTCTTCAACACCAACCAGTGCCGCGACGTTCGCGACTGGTATGAGTTCTACGGCCGGACCTGGGACGTCCCGGTCATCGGCATAGAATCAATGCACATGATCGAGAACGTAACCGATATCCAGGTCGACGCGATCGCGAGCCAGATGGAGGACCTCGTGCCTCCGCTCGAGGAGATCGCGGGAACCCGACTGACTTCTGACAACTTCAGTGAGATCATTGCCCTGTCAAAGGAGTGCGTAGACCTGTGGAAATCGTGTATGGAGATGGCGGCCCACAAACCCTCTCCCGTTACCTTCTTCGACAGCACCATCCATATGGGACCGGTCGTCACGATGCGGGGAATACCCGCGGCCAATGAGTACTACCGCCTCTTCCTGAGTGAACTGCAGAAGCGTGTCGATGACGGAGTGGCGGCTGTCGAAGGAGAACGTTTTCGCCTCTACTGGGAGGGGATGCCGATCTGGGGAAAACTTCGGGAGCTGTCAGAGCTCTTCGCGGCGCTCTCGACCACGGTCGTGGCCTCGACGTACTGCAACAGCTGGATCTTCGACGCGCTCGACGCGGCCGATCCGTTCCGGTCGATGGCGCGAGCGTCCCTTGAACTCTTCATCGTCCGATCTGACACGCCGAAGGAGAGTTACATCGAGCGTATGGTGCGGGAATTCTCGGTAGACGGCATCGTGTTCCACGACAGCCGGACCTGTCCGAGCAACTCGAACTGCCGCTACGGCATGCCCGAGCGACTGCGTGAACAGCTCGACATCCCCGTTATCACGATCGAGGGAGATCAGATCGACCTCCGTTGTTACTCCTCCGAACAGACCAAAACGAGTCTTGAAGGATTCATCGAACAGCTGGAGGATCGCGGCCGCCCTGGTGAAGGAGTAGGCGACTGATGGCCCGGTTCTTGGGAGGAATCGACTGCGGGACCTGGACCACCAAGGCGGTGGTGATCGACGGGGATGCCCGCCTGGTGGGAAGCCTCGTCGTACGCACAGCTGCCGACCTCGCCGGCGCGGCAGAGAGAGCGTTTGACGGGGCGATCGAGAGGGCCGGTATCACCCGTGAGGAGTGTGCCGCGATCTGGGCAACCGGATTCGGACGCACGAATGTGTCCTTCGCCGACGGCACGCGCACCGAGCTCGATTGTCACGCCCGGGGCGTGCACCATTACGTGAAGGGCGCGGTCACGATCATCGACATCGGCGGTCAGGACGCCAAGGTCGTCAGGCTCGACGCACAGGGCCGGCGGATCTCGCACAAGATGAACAGGAAATGCGCGGCCGGAACCGGCAGTTTCCTCGAGGAGATGGCACTCCGGCTGGGCACATCGATAGAGGACTTCCACGATCTGGCCTCGGGGTTCACCGAGGAACTGGAGCTGGGCAGTTTCTGCACCGTCTTCACCGGCACCGAGGTGCTTACCAGCATCCGTCAGGGGAAACGCCCGGCTGACCTCGCCCGCGCTTCCTACCGCTCTGTCGTCAAACGAGTACTGGAGATGGATATCTTCGAGGGGCAGGTCGTTGCGACAGGCGGAGTGATCGCCCATCATCCGGTGATCGTGGCGATGATGGAGGAAGCGTTCGGCGGCACGATCATCGTCCCCCCCCATCCACAGGAGATGGGGGCATTCGGAGCGGCGCTCGCCTGTCTGCATGAGATCGAGAGTGTACGAAAGGAAGATGCATCATGACGATCAGAGGCTGGATGATGACCGGTCAGGGTGAACCATTCGAAGAGGGAGAGATCCCGTTCGATCCACTGCCACCCGGTGAGGCGCTCATCGAAGTCGCCGGATGCGGTGTCTGCCATACCGACCTCTCCTTCCTCCACTTCGGCGTTAAGACCCGGGCGGAACTCCCCCTGGTCCTCGGCCACGAGATCAGCGGCACGGTCGTGGAAGTGGGTGAAGGGGTCGATGCTTCCCTCATCGGCTCACCGGTACTGGTTCCGGCAGTCCTGCCCTGCGGTGAGTGCGACCTCTGCCGATCGGGCAACCTGCGCATCTGCCGTGCCCAGATCATGCCGGGCAACGACAGGCATGGCGGATTCGCCTCACACGTCGTCGTCCCCTCCCGCTATCTCTGCCCCGTGAGTGAAGAGATACTGTCCGGCCACGAACTGTGGGAACTCGCCGTCGTCGCGGACGCAATCAGTACACCCTTCCAGTCGGTTCGTCTCTCCGGGCTCACAGAAGGTGACCTGGCCATCATCGTGGGAACCGGCGGAATCGGTATCCATACTGTTCAGGTAGCCGCGGCGATCGGCGCGAAGGTGATCGCTCTCGATATCGATGACGGCAAACTCGAGATCGCCTCTCAGCACGGAGCTGATATTGTCATCAACAGTACCGACCTCGACATCAAGGAGGTGAAGGGTGCGATAAAGGGAGCCGTCTCCACCATGGGTGCTCCCCGCACCCTCTGGAAGATATTCGAGACTTCAGGCACGAAGCCCGGCCAGGAACTGGCCTTTGCTCTCCTCGGCTTCGGCGGTCATCTGGCAGTCGTAGGCTTCACGATGGAGAAGCTGGAGATACGGCTCAGCAACCTGATGGCGTTCGATGCAACGGTGAGGGGCAACTGGGGAAGCGATCCCACTCTTTACCCTGATGTGCTCGACTGGATCGCCTCAGACCGGATCGCGGTGAAACCGTTCATCGAGCGATATCCGCTCGATCAGATCAACGATGTGTTCGGTATGGCTCACGAGGGGAAGCTCGCGAAACGGGCAGTAGTGGTACCAGGCGACTGATCAGCCGGCACTATCCTGGGCGAGCCGTTCCCGCAGTAATCGGTGGATGATCTTGCCGCTTCCGGTGCGGGGTATCTCTTCCATAGATACAAACAGGACATCCTTCGGCTTCATGAACGTGGCGAGCCGATCAGCGCAGTGGCTGATGATCTCATCTCCGGTGACGCTTTCGCCCTCTTTGAGAACCACAATCGCCGTCACCGCTTCTCCCCATTTCTCGTGCGGAAGACCTATCACCGCTGATTCGAAAACCGCGGGGTGGGAACTGACTACTGCCTCCACCTCGGAGGGGTAGACATGCTCTCCCCCGGTGATGATCAGGTTGTCCTTGCGATCGACGATGTGGTAATACCCTTCCTCATCTCTGCGTCCCATATCACCGGCTGAGAAGTACTCTCCCCTGAATGAATCCGTGGTCTTTTCAGGCATGCCGTGGTATTCGGTGAACATCATCGGACTGCGGGAATGGATTTCGCCGACTTCACCGATCGGAACCTCGTTGCCCTCTTCATCCAGCAGCCTGATGATGTCGGTCCCGGCCGACTCCCTGCCGATCGAGCCGAGATGACTCATCTGGTCCCACGGCATGAGCGTCGTCACGATTCCCGCTTCAGTGGAGCCGTAGGCTTCATACAGTTCCACGGCCGGAAAGAACTCCATGATGGCCTGTTTGCATTCGGCGAACACCGGGGCCGAGGAGCAGAGGAGCTTCCGGACCGAGGAGACGTTGTACTTCGAGGCCTGCTGCCGTGGGGCATTCAGGATGATGTTGTAGTGAGTGGGGATGAGGGAAATGAACGTGATCCCCTCCCGCTCGATAACATCCAGCACCTCGAGCGGATCGAACGAGCGGGCGGGATGGATGACGACCCCTCCCCCGATGTAGCTGATGGTGAGGGTGAAGAAGGTCGAGTTCACGTGACAGAGGGGCATCACGTTCAGGCAGATATCCTGCGAGGTGAAACCGAAGTCAGCGGCGTTGATGAGATAGAATGCCACATACGACTCGTGGGAGCGAACGGTCCCTTTCGGCCGGCCGGTCGTCCCCGACGTATAGGGCTGTATCCAGGGATCGGAGGGCAGGACGATCCGGTCTGGTTCCTCATCAGGATAGTCGTCGAGGAGTGAATCGTACCCGATCCACCCCTCACACTCATCCCCCACGACCAGGTAGTGCTCGATCGCGGGCAGATCGTTCTTCATCCCGTCGAACATCGGTACCCATTCATCGTGGGCTATCAGGGCCCGGGCTCCGCAATCATCGGCGATATACCGCACCGTCTCCGGATCGAGCCTGAAGTTGATGGGCGCTACCACGACACCGGTTCTGGCCGCTGCAAAATAGACCTCGCAGATCTCGACCGAGTTCTCAAGGAAGACCGCGACCCGGTCCCCCTTCTCCAGCCCGAGATCTAGGAGACCCTGTGCCAGCCGGTTCACACGAGAGTCGATCTCTTCGAAGGTGAAGCTCCGCTCGGCATCCTTCAGGCACATCTTCCCCCTGAACTTGCCTGCGTTCACCCGCAATATCTCGCCCATGTTCAACCAGTTCGCCACGCGGTAACCCTCCTAGAACCCAACCGTAGCATATTTCGTTCAACCTTCGAAACACACGATTATCCATACAGGATATCCTGACCTATACTGGTATTGTAATGGCATACGCTACGGTCCGGGCAACGAATACCCGGGGTAACAGACATCTCGGAGAAGCATCATGAGATTACTTCGCGCCATTTCAGTTCTCGCGGTAGTCGGCACCCTTGCTGTCGGCTGCAGTGAATCGACATCATCGGAAGAAGACATCACGATCGGGGACCTTGTGGGCACGTGGACAGCCCAGTCGGTTGTGTATACCGCAGTCGGGAATCCGACGCAACAGTACGACCTCGTTGCCGGTGGAGGCAGCCTCACCATGGTCATCACGGCCGATGGTACATTTACCGGTACCACGATCCTGCCCGACGTCATGACATGGGAATACACGGGCACACTCACCGTTCTGAACAAGACTCTGACGCAGGATTTCGATGAGGAAGGCATCCCTACCCTGACCTGGACCATCACCGCCTTCGCAGACAACTCGCTGACGATCGGTGGGGCACAGGGGCCGTGGGACTTCTCTGATGATCAGGTGTTCAACCCGGTCACGACAGCCTCGATCAACACCGTGATGACCCGCCAGTAATACGGGTCTGGTCAGCTGGTAAGAACGGCCTTGTCGGCACCTGCCGGCGAGGCCGCTCTCATCTCAGCCTGATTTCAGTCGAGCGATCGGGGTTACGGGTTCCTATCGACCTGCCTCCCGCCAGTTTATCGCCAGGTTGTGCTCTCCCCTGCTCGTGATCTCCGGGTGCAGATCGAGCTCCAGTATGTGCGGGAGATTCCCGATCTCCAGAGCAGTCAGATACACCAGTCTGGTCGCCCGTTCCATCTTGTCGAAATCCACACGGTCGATGGTATCGGTCGGCTGATGGTAGTCGGAGGTCGTTCCACAGAAGTACCACACACCGGGGATGCCGTACTGCATGAACGGATAGTGATCACTGCGGAAGAAGAACCGGTTGGGGTGGGTCGGATCCTCATACCGGTAGTCGAGCGCAAAACCGATATGGCGATCGTTCACCAGGTTGATGATCTCGTCGAACTCCGAACTCAGTTTGTTCGATCCGATCACATACAGACTGTCGGGTGCGTTCCGGCAGAGCATGTCCATGTTCAGTTCAGCAGTGATGTTCTCGACCGGCACAGGACATCTCTGGACGAAGTACTGCGATCCGATCAGTCCCCGCTCTTCCCCGGTATGCCAGACCAGGATCGTCGACCGTTTCGGTCGTTTCAGCATGAGAGCCTGGGCGATCTCGAGCATGGCGACCGTTCCGGATCCATTATCGTCGGCCCCGTTGAGGACCTCTCCATCCCGCATCCCCAGATGATCGTGATGGCAGCTGAGGACCACATATTCGTCCTTAAGCGTGCTGTCGCTTCCTTCGACCATCGCCACGACATTGTATGATTCCTCCACTCGCCGGTCGACTCCCACTGAGATCTCGACGGTCCGGTCACGGATCGTCCTGGTGGATACCCGGGTCCCTTCCCTGATCCGGGCGAATAGCCGGTCCAGATCATCCTTTGACACACCGAGGACAGAAGCGGCGGTCGCGTGACGGAGTTCAGCCCTGGAGAAACGGTAGGAGCGTCTCGAGTAGTAGGCGGCCTGCAGTTCCTCGGCGGGATAGATATACCTCGATGATGTGAACCTGTACCCCTGTTCACTGTATGACTCTTCTCTCTCCTCACTGATGACTGAAAGAACGGCCAGGGCTCCGGCTCTCAGGAGCGCGTTGTTCCGGTTCCTGATCGCCCGGCTTCCCTCCAGTGTCGCGAGCGGGTGCCCGTCGGGGATGGCGGGATCGAGAACGACCACGATCTTTCCGTCGACATCGGCCGACCCGATATCATCCCAGCCAAGATCGGGCGCGCTCACCCCCAGTCCGGCAAAGAGGAGTACACCGGTCACCCTGCCCTCTTCAGATATCCTGCCAGGTATCCCGAAATCGGAGGAGAGATGGAACTCGTGACGCCGGGACCCTTCCCTGACGATCAGTCGGGTGGCAACCGGATCGGCTTCCGTGATATCGAGCGGGATCGGCTGGTACCATGAACCGTCAGGCATGAGAGGCTGCAATCCGTAACTCTCCACCATGGTCGCCAGATAACGGGAGGTGATCTTGAGTTCGGGCGAAGGAGTATCCCTGCCGGCGAACTCATCGGCCGCAAGGAAGGAGAGGTGGAGCCTCAGTTCCTCAGTGGTGATCGACTCCACCGCACCACCCGTCCCGGCCGGATATCCGCTGCACCCCCCGATAAGCACGATGAGAGTGAGGATAGAGAACAATCGGATCAGACGCATGCTGTCAGACTCCTTCCTGATGGATAAGATCATTCCTCCTTGTTACTTCAGTCGTAATCGACAACAAAATCCCACATATATTCGAAATCAGGAGGACATTCGAATTCAATGCGATCGATACCACAATCCCATGCAAGGTTACCGTTCTCATCGATCAGATAGTTGATGCAGGGCTGGGTCGATCCAGCTCCCAGCCTCCAGCTGACAGAAGCAGTTCTACCCGCTTCAATGGTGAAACCTCCAAGCCTCTCACCCGCTGAAACCAGCTCGAATACCCCGCTGTCGTTGATCTTGTGGTTGCCATCTACACCGAAGTAGTTCGTTGTCGCCCATGATGCATCGTTTTCATCGCACGGGCTCGTCCAGCTTCCCATCGTCTCAAGAAGTTCATATGCCACCGATGGGTCTGAGATCAACTGCGCATATCTGTAGAACACATTTCTGAAGGTCAGTTTGATGCTTCTGTATGTGCCGGCAGGAATGGCGACTTCTGAAAAGGAATAATCCTCGAACAGTCTCAGTTCGGTATTGGTGACACTGGTGAGTCGTATCCATTCCAGATCATCAGGCTGTCCGGCTGTTACCTCCCCTGTCGAGACCCATACATCTCCGATGGCCAGCTTGAGACTGGTCATATGTGTGGCTGTGGTGTCACCGGTCAAAGGAGGATTCACTGCAGTTTTCGCTAATCCAGCACCTGTCGAGCCGGATGACAATGGATTCAGTGTCCTGAATGTCAGTATCCCCGTTCCATCCTCGCCGTCTGTGACGCTGTCTTCTGTACACCCTGTCATCGGGATCAACGCGCACAGCAGCACACTCAAGATCACTCTGTTTTTCATGTTTCCCTCTTCTGTTGTAAGACCGTGATGTGTAATGAATAGACCTTCCCCCCTGGATTCATTCAGACGCGACTGCGTCGACGCACACTCTGTGTCCACGGTGCGTATCCTGCGGGGACAAGAGAGGAGAGATGGTACCGGTCAGAGACCTATCCGGGCGTCGACCACGACGATCCGGTCTTCGAAGGCGATGATCGGGTTGAGGTCGATTTCCTTGATATATGGCTGTTCGGTGACCAGTTGTGAGAGCCGCTGAAGGAGATCGAGTATCGCTTCACGATCCACCCCTTTCCTGCCCCGCACACCTTCCAGGATAGGACGGGAGCGGAGAGAATCGATCATCCGTTCTGCTCCAGGAGGGGTGACCGGTGTCAGCGCGAACGATACATCCTTCAGCACCTCGACATGGACCCCCCCCATCCCGAACATGATGAGGTGTCCAGAACCATTCCCGGCTTTCACACCTGCGATCAGTTCCATGCCGCCAGGGAGGTATTCCTGTACCAGGAAGCTGAGATCTCCTGTATCGAACATATCGTCCATTCTCTCTATCGCTTCCCGGACGACATCGGCATCCTTCAGATCGACCACCACTCCACCAGTGTCACTCTTGTGCACGATATCGGGTGAGTCTGCCTTGACCACCACCGGGAAACCGATCTCTTCGGCAGCGGCAATCGCATCGGCAGCGCCGCAGGCCACCCTCCATCCGGCCACCGGGATGCCGTACGCCTCCAGCACTTCATACACCTGGCCGGATGAGAGCCAGGCATGTTCACCCTCCCAGGCCTCATCGAGGATCACGCGGGCCCGCTCCCGGTCCACATCGTCGAACAGAACCGGTTCCCCCAAGTCGCGGGAGCGTAGCTGATGCAGACGGGTCATGGCCGCCAGCGACCTGGCCGCCATCTCCGGGAAGGTGTAGGTGGGTATCCCCCCCTCCCGCAGGATCGTCACGGTATCTGCCCACTCCCGCTTATCGGTCATCAGATTGCAGACTATCGGTTTTCTGCACGCCGAGTTGACCTCGGCCAGTTCTCTGGCGACGCTCTCGTTGTCCACAAAGAAGGGGGTAACGAAGTTGATGTAGATGCTGTCGATCTCCTCTTCATCCATCAGTGTGTCGATGGCAGCCCGGAAGTGATCCGCCCCGGCGGTCGCCAGCACGTCGATGGGATTGGAGATCGATGCCGCTGCGTGGAGTTGTTCCTTCAGATCGAGCCTGGCCGCATCTGAGAGAGGCGGGATCAGGAGCCCGGCATCCACCAGTTCATCGGTGGCGATGATGGCCGGTCCGCCGGTATTGGTGATGAGTCCCACCCGATTCCCCCGGGGAATCGGCTGGGTGGAAAACGCCACCGCCGCCTGACACATCTCCTCCACGTCCCGGAAGGTCACCATGCCCGCCTTCTCGAAGAGGAGTTCGGTGACGATCTCCTGCCGGGCGAGACCACCGGTGTGAGAGGAGACGGCCTGAGCCCCCTCCACCGTCCTGCCCGCCTTCATCCCCAGCACCGGCTTGTGGGCCGCGACCTCGCGCGCGGCTTCCAGGAACTCAATCGGGTCAGAGAGGCTCTCCACATAGACAACGATCACCTTTGTCGCTTCATCGGAACCCCAGTAGCGGATCACCTCAGGGATGGAAACGTCGCAGGCGTTCCCGTTGGAGGCATACATCCTCACCCCCGTTCCCAGTTCGGTGAACCGCTGGTTGATCATCTCGGCCACACCGCCGCTCTGGGCCACGATCGAAATGGAACCCTCAGCCGGTCGGGTGAAGGTGAAGTTGCAGTAGGCCCGGACCTCCGGGTCGGTGTTGATGATCCCCTGGCAGTTCGGGCCGAACACCCGCATGCCGTGCTCGCGGGCGATGGCCACCACCTGTCGCTCC
>JALGVQ010000272.1 GCA_025774615.1 bacterium | reverse complement strand
GATGACTACCTCCTGTGCTCACAAGAAGGCGTACAAGCGGGCGCTCCGGTACGAAGAGGATGGCCGATACCTGGAGGCAGCCGAGCAGGATCTCTCTGCTCTCGACCGGAAACCCAACTTCGGAGACGCCAGATCACACCTGAGGGATGTCGCTCCGCGCGCATACACGGAACTGATCGATCGCGCTGCCGGATTCGAAATGCAGAATGAGTGGACGGAAGCGATCGACACCTACGACTACACCGAACGATTCTATACCCGGTGCAGCCGTCACGATGTCGTTCTGCAGGCATCTGATGTGGGCCATCTGCGCGCCGACGCCCAGCGACGCGGGACCGAATACCACTACCGGAACGCGGAGGATCATTTCAGTCGCAGGGAATATGAACTGGCCATTCCGCAGTACCTCAAGGTGGTTGCCATTGCCGGCTATTACGAGGAGACCCGCGCCCGTTTGTGGAGATCTCACATTGAGGTAGGTAATCAACTGATCCGGGGTAGTGCCTGGGAGCAGGCCATCAACGAATGGTATGAGCCGGCATTGGAATTTGCAGTATTCGCGACCGATGAAGCGGGCACGCGTAACCTCATCGCTGAAGCCTACTACCGCTGGGCTGAACAACTCGTCGCCGACGGTGATGAACGAGGGGCATTTCACCGATTCGAACGGGCTCTTGCTGCGGTTCCCGGTTACCGGGATGCAGAGGAACGATCACGGGAGATGTATGAGGAAGCCGTTGCCCGTGTGGCGATCATGCCTTTCCGGAATGCCACTTCATTCGGGCTCCAGTACAGCAACCTGCTGACCGAACAGTTGATATCGCACTGCGTCAACGCGAACCTCGAATTCGCTGTCTTTGCCACAAGAGAGCATATCGAGCAGATCCTGATGGAGTATGAGCTGACCGCATCAGGTGTCATCGATCCCTCGACCGCTTCCCGGATCGGAGAACTCGAAGGGGTCGACTTCTTCGTTTCCGGTAGTGTCACCCAGATATCTGAGCAGACATCCCAGCCGACCTTTGTGGAGAGGGAAAACAAGATCAAGTATATGGCACAGGATTCGACCGGGAAGGAAGTGGAGCGCACCAGATCGATATTCTACCGCGAATACACCATGCGTCGGACGGTCGAGGTTGCCGCCAGTTATCAGATCGTGGATGTCGAGACCGGTCGTTTCGTGAAGAGTGAGGATTTCTCGGACCGACTCACAGATGAGGCACATTGGATCCGGTATCAGGGCAGTATCAACGACCTGCCGCGTAACAAGCGCCCCCTGCTCGACTCGCAGACCGAACCCCGGTCAGCGGACATGATCACCAATGATGGTATGCGACTGCTGGCAGAGAAGATGAGTGAGAAGATCCTCAGATTCTTCCGCTGACATTTACCCGGACTACGGCCTTAAAAGCCAGGTGAGTCCCAGCCCGAGATAATTCCCGAGCGCGTACCCTATCACGCCGGTTGTCAGACCGGAGACGACTATCTCCCTGTTCTTCAGCACATTGCTGATCGGTCCGATGAATGCCGGACCGAACACCGCCGCTGTGGAGGTGATGATCGCAGTATCAGCATCGATCCTGAAGATGATCGCAAGGGTATAGTGGAGCGTGATCGCACCGATAAAGATGAAGGCGGTATATGCAAAGACGCTTCCGAATGACGCCAGTAACAGGCCGATATTGGCAAGCGTTCCTATCGCCACGCAGAAGACAAGCAGCAGGTACTGACCGGTCTCATACACTCCGGTCCGCTTATGAACCGGCCTGATGAATGACCCGATGATGCCGAGAGTGGTTATGGAGAGAATCACGATCGGTTCCGATATGCCGCCGACCAGCACCATTGAGATCCCGACCGCAATGGCACCAGCAACTGCAGAAAGGCCCACGGCAACAAGCACCTGTATCGGTCCGATCGCCCCGTTCCCTGATCCGCCCTGCTCGGACCGGCCGTCATGGGAGGGCCCGGGTTCTGGTTCATCGGCAGGTGAAAACGCCGGGAGAACGCGCAGGAGCAGACGCTGAGCAACCGTCATGAGCAGGATGAGATAGAGACTGCTGAGAGCGACATCTGCCGCGTTCAGCAGGATGAACATCTCATTGGATACTTCAAGAGCAATCCCGATCGCGGTCATGTTGGGGGTGCCACCCGTATAGACGCCGACGAGCATCCCCGCAGCCTCCCGTGACAGCTCCATGCTGTTCTGGAACAGGAAGATGGCGATCGCCGAAACAGTCATCACCGCCACGATCGCGAGGAAGAAGGAGAGGATGGTTTTCCTGGCCAGCCGCAGCCACCGGCGGAAATCCATACTGAAGAGGAGCATCGGAATTGCGAGTATAACTGTCGCCGAGGCGAATCCGCCTGCAATCCCCTCGTCGATCGGGATGATGCGGAAGTTCGCGAGCATGATCCCGAGCGCATAACAGAGAACGACCGGACTCAGAAACCCACTTTGATCGGTCGTGAGCGTATCGTGCCGTTCACCTCTTATCAAGGGAACCTGAGGGCTGGAGCGGTAGATATGCTGCGGTATCCGGTGAAGGTTCTGTATATTGATTCATTGGCAACAGAGGGCACTACAGAGAGGACAGGGTGTACTGTCCGGAGGAACACGCAGATGGAATACGTCCCATACGGCATCACAAAGGAACTCCCCGATACTCCCTTCTCAGAAGCAGTCACGAAGGTCACAGAAGCCATCGCCGCTGAGGGATTCGGTATACTGACCGAGATAGACGTCAAAGCGACTATGAAGAAGAAGCTGGATGTCGATTTCCGAGACTATGTGATTCTGGGAGCCTGTAATCCTCCCCTCGCCCTCAAGGCGCTGTCAGCAGAACCGCTCATCGGACTGCTCCTGCCATGCAATGTCATCGTGATGGAGCGGGATGGTGGCGGCAGCGTCGTTTCGGCGATACACCCCGAAGTACAGTTCAAGCTGGTCGGAAGATCGGGACTCGGAAAGATCGCCTGTGAAGTGAAAGAAAAACTGGAACGGGCCCTGGATACACTTGCCTGATCATCCGGAGTTGTACTGGCAGTGATCGAAGAGGAAACTTATACCAGACTCTGATCTTGTGACAGGGTTTCAACAATCATCTTCAGAACTCTCCCGACGACAGATACACTGGCATGTACGACTCCGTATTGTTCAAATGTCATCCTGGCGTTCAGGATCCGTAGAAGCCGCATCATGTGATCATTTTCTGCAAGGATATGGCCTTCGAATGACTCTATGCCACTACTCAGGGCGGACCAGTATAGCGCACCGATGAGCAGTGTGCCGACGCCACGATGCTGGAACTCATCTATGATCGTGACCGCTGCCTCCGCGCACCGGGGATCCTCGGGACGCCGGACATATCTGGCAACCCCGACTCCCTGATCGCCAGTCGGTGTCCTTCTGAGAGCGCCCCAGGCCATGTGGTTCACGTAATCGATTTCAGTGAAGAACTTGAGGTCTTTAT
>JALGVQ010000271.1 GCA_025774615.1 bacterium | reverse complement strand
CCGACCACAATCCGGAGCACCTCTTTTTCTATACCCGACGACGATTTCGTGAAATGCTCAAAAAGAGTCCCTTCGAGATGGTCACCTGCCGCACCATCCTGCCGATGCTCATCCCGAACCTAGGACCTTTGACCTTTGTCGAGCGACTGTTTTGGCGAGGAGTCAACTTTATGGTGAGGGGAATCGGCGAACATCTGATAGTGGTCTGCACACTTCGTGGCGAGCCGGATCATTCCGGATTGTAAGAGTTCTGCCCACCTTCCCGTTCAGAAACAGTGCATTCATCCTTCAGTATTTTCCACCCCTCAAGCATATCCGGGACTCCGATGTCCTCCACGCGGCTGCTGGCTGATTCGACCACAACCTGCCGGTCGCCAACTGGCCACCACATGTCGGGGTTGGTGGGACCGAGTGTGGAAAGTGTTGATATGCCAAGGGCACCCGCAATGTGGAGGGGGCCACTGTTGTTGCACAGAACCGCATCGAATCGGGCAATTTCGGTCATCAACTCTCCTATATCAGCAGGGCTGATGATCGCGCCACCCGGTACCTGCTTTTGCCAGAGGGCTGCCAGGTTACTCTCATCGGCGGGATCGGGCATTAAACAAACTTCGTCGATATCTGCCGAGGTCAGCAGTTCTCCGGCCAGTTCGACCCACCTGAGAGCAGGCCAACGCTGGGACTCGTAGTATCCTCCAGGGTGGATGACGACCTTCTTCAGTCTGAACGGTGGGGATAGCCGTGGGATCGCCAGCGATGGACGGATTCCCCGGGCATCGATACCCAGGGAATCCAGCAGTCGGGCATTGTTGGTGAGTAGATGCGTTCGGCTGTCTGAACGGGGACCCCGTAAAGTGTAACAGGCTCCCTTCCCGTGGTCAGAAAATCCTGTGCGATGAGGAGCGATTAGTGCCGCCAGCAGAGCCGTTGAGACCGACCAGTCGATGAGTAGATCCACGACCAGATCGTATTCTCTCTCTCTGAGATCTCTCAGCGCCTTCAGGCTGTGCCTGCTCCAGATCGATCGTGTCCTGCCCTGCCAGACAATCACTTCATCCACCGCGGGATGCTCCGCCACGATCGGAGCGTTTGATGAAGAGGCGAGCACATCGATTGCAGCCTCGGGGTATGCTGCTTTCAGAGTCTGGAATACCGGTGTGCTGAGCACCATGTCTCCGATCCGGTCCCATCTGATCACCAGGATGTGCTTCGGAGAGGGGGTTAGAGGAACCTGGCGACCGATGAATGGCCGAATACAGATCAGGATGACGCGCCTGAGTATCAGATATATGCCAAGAATGATGGTTCGCATCCCAATCAGTCCGTGGGGTACCAGTCCTGATGATCAGTGTACCACCTGACCGTCCGTCGCAGGCCCTCCGCAACATCGACCTGCGGGTCGTAGCCAAGCATGTCCCGGGCCAGAGAGACATCCGCGGTCGACCGGCGCGGCTCACCCTGGCGGGCCTCGGCCATCATCGGGGGATCGGTGATCTCCACACCGGTGACCTCCTCGACGGCATTACGGATCAGATCATGGATCTGCAGAACTGAGGTGGCACCTCCGTAACCGATGTTGAAGACCCTTCCTTGCACCTCTGCCGGAGCAAGCACCGCTTTCATGTTCGCCTCGACAATGTTTTCGACGAAGGTGAAATCCCTTGTCTGTTCACCATCACCAAATATCACCGGTCGCTCGTTCCGCAACATCGAGAGAATGAACTTCGGGACCAGGGCAGCGTAAGCTCCCTTAGGATTCTGCCGGGGACCGAAGACGTTAAAATACCGGAGCCCCCTGATCCATGGTCCGTCCATCTTCGTGTACATCGCCATCAGCTCATCACCCGCGGATTTGCTCAGTGCGTATGGTGAGAGCGGATGACCCTCTTCACCCTCACGCTTCATCTGAGCCTGTGAATCCCCGAACACAGACGATGAAGAGGCATACATAAATGTATCCACCCCAGCCCTGACCGACTCGCTGTATAGGGTTGCAAGGCCGACCAGGTTCGCGCTGATGGTCTCGGCCGGATCATCGAAAGAACGGGGCACTGACCCCAGGGCTGCCTGATGGAACACGAGCGATACCCCTTCAAGAGACTCACGACAGATCATCCGGTCCCGTACATCACCCCTGATGAACCGGAACGCATCATGCCCTTCACCAGTATCGGCCACATTCTGCATGGAACCGGTCACGAGACTGTCGAGGCAGTGTACGATCGCACCGACCTCGAGCAGGGTGGCTACCAGGTGGGACCCGATGAATCCGGCTCCTCCAGTGACAAGCACCGTTCTCCCTCGAAGTGATTCCCGGCTGTTTGCAATGTCCAGATTCATGTTCTTCGCCTTGTCAGATCGTCATACAGTTCGCGAATCCGTCGCGTGACCATCTCCGCGTCAAACCGTTCCGAGGCTATTTCGCGACTCCTGGTCCCCATCACTGACTGATTTTCCATCGTGATCAAACGTTCGATCGTCTCTGCCCAGGATGGGACATCTCCCACGGGACAGAGAAACCCGTTTTCTCCTTCATCAACGACATCGCGGCAGCCGGGGATGTCACTGGCGATGAGCGGCAACTCCATCGCGGCCGCCTCGATTAGCGTACGTGGGAGCCCCTCGCTTTCAGAGGGAAGCACCGCGATATCGAGGCCGGCGAGGATCGGTCGCACATCGTCGACTGGCCCTGCCAGAACAACCTGATCTGTCAACCCCAGCTCATTCGTTCTTTCGGAAAGCTGGTCGAGGAAGACTGGCTCACCATCTCCGACGAAGACCAGCCTGATCCGTGAGCGTGTTTCTTCCGGTACAGCAGCCACCGCTTCCAGCAACACTGCCTGCCCCTTTGCGGGAGAGATGAATCCGATCTCCCCGATCAATATCTCATTTCCCGTCACGCGGAGATCGGCCATGGTCTGATCAGGGCGAATCTCCGGCTGGAACCAGTCGAGGTCCACGCCGTTCGGGATCATATGGATCTTTCCGGGCTGGTATCGGTCGAACCTCTCTGCCGCACCGCTTGAGACACAGATCAGGGCATCGGAACGGGAGGCCAGGAGCCGGTCGATCATTCGCGGCTCTGGCGAACTGACGCGAACGTGGAACACCAGTGGTATCCCCAGCGGTCGAACAGCCCTCCCCATGAAATGTGTCGACCGTGGACCATCGGTGTGAACCAGGTTCACCTCCAACTCTTCCAGGGTACTCCTGATATTCCGGATCGCCCCGGCGATCCTGTCGATCCTGAGACTTCGCAGAGGTGGGAGGG
>JALGVQ010000075.1 GCA_025774615.1 bacterium | reverse complement strand
GCGCCGGCCTGCAATGACTGTCATGGGAATCATGGCGCGGCCCCACCGGGAGTCAATGCAGTCAGCGCCGTCTGCAGTCAGTGCCATGTATCGACTGCCACTGATTTTCAGGGGTCTCCTCACGGCCCGATTTTTGAAATGATGGGCGAACCGGCCTGCGAAGTATGCCATGGCAATCACTCGATCAACCGTACTTCCGATGAGATGCTCCTGACCGATGGAGTCTGCTATCAATGTCATGTGAGTGGAGATGTCGGGGCCACGGTGGCGGGTAGTTTCGTTGAGGAACTGAAATCACTCGGGCAGGCCATCAGCAACGCGGACAGTCTCCTGGACGTTGCTCTGCGCAAGGGGATGGAAGTTGATGAGGGGCGGTATATTCTCAACCAGGCCCAGAACAAGCTGGTACAGGGCCGAGCGGCCATCCACACCTTCAATATCGACAGACTCACCGGTGTGACCGATTCGGGTCAGGAGATCGCGATTGAAGCAGCTGGCTTCGGTCTTGCGGCGATCGAGGAATTCGCCCGCCGTCGAGGTGGGTGGCAGATTTTTCTCTTCCTCTGTCTCGTTGTCGTGATCGGGACCTGGTTGTTGATCAGGCGGTTCGAAGGCCCCGATGGCCGCTTTCCGATCAAGGATCCTGAATAGGAACTCGATCCTCGTCCCGGGTTCTGCTCTGTCTGAAACGCGTATAATACATCGAGACCGAAAGCGTAATAACTCCGAGGAACAGGAACACCGCCACCCTGAGGATGGGATCGAGTCGGTCAAGATCGATGATGAAGAGATAGGCTACTGTAGCCAGCATTGTTCCGATTGCCATGATCCGATATTTGATGTTCTTCAATCCGATACTCATCCCGAAATAAAGTCCTGCAGTCAATGTCCATGCTGGCGAGACCAGATGCTCCGGCACCGCCTTGTAGACCGCGTACAGCATGAATGAGAACGCGATCACCAGGTAGATATTCCTCATCAGCTCAGTCTGGAGCGTCAGTCGTTCCTTCTGCCAGTTCATGGTCCTCGCGCTCAGCAGGGACACCAGGGCGAAGCTGAAGTTCACTGCGTTCGCGGAGGATGAAATGGCCAGGTATGCGAGCAGGATGGTCAGGTAGATCAGGGAGTTCCCCACGACAAGGATCTTCGATCTGAACCAGAGTGCCATCGAGACCACCAGAAGCCCCTGGAACGAGAGCCAGAAGAATGCATCAGGGATTCCCGTGAAGCCGAATATGGAGACACTCAGGGCCATATATCCGAATCCGGCATATATGGCTGGAGCGAACTGTTGTCTGGTTTTCAACCACAGAATGATCGAAGTCGACAGGAAGAAGAGCGTGATGAGCAGGAAAGCTCCTGCATACCGGTCCGGAAAATGAGCAATCACCGACAGCGACGCGATCGATGCGAATCCCAGGCAGTTGAAAATGATAGCAGCGACCGAGGAAAGGTCGGTTTGTGCTTCAGCTGCTCCCTGGAATACGGGTCGTATGAAGATGATGGCGCTGAGAGTCAGAAAGAACAGACTGAAATGGTGCTCCGGCTGTAGTCCAATGGTATTGCCTGCGATCGGATTTCCCATGAGCCAGAGCAGATAACCGACATAGATGATGGGTATGGCAACCATACCCTGTCCCGCCCACGAATGATTCTCGGTCAACATGACAGAACTGATCGCCATTGCGGTGATCAGCAGAAGTGTCAGCCAGCCGGCGTCGACCAACAGAGCCGAGACGATACCCAGCAGAATTGCCAGGATCACCAGGAATCGGGAGTCATGCCTGATGCCGAACCAGAACTGGTAAACGACCACACCGAGAAGCAGGAGCAGGCCGATCAGATCACTGCCGATCAAGGGTGTCCCGGAATAGAAGTGCAGCTTCATGGTTGTGTAGTAGAGCAGCAGCAGGGCGCTGATCATGGTGACCATGAATATATGTGGAACGCTCACTTCCCACCGTCGAGCGAACCAGTGCAGTCCCACTACCACGACATACCCGAGCAGAGCAGAGAGGAGAGGCAGATCCTGGTTCTGGAGGTATGACATCGAGAACATTATGCCGAGCAATAGAACGGTGCTTCCGATCCAGGCCAGACCGAACTCACCTATCCTCGATTCGAGGCCAGTGTGTTGAGTGAGTGGTATTGTCGCTGGCGGATATGTGGTTTCCTGCTGCTCATCCTCCGCAGAAGTGCTGAATCTCTCCCCTGGAGATGATTCAAGATGCCCTTCCAGTCGGGTGATACGTGCCTCGAGATCGTGGAGAAACTCAAGGATTCCCTGTTCCTCACTTGATGCCAGAGGATTGTCAGGATCAGTCATTGCGAACTCCGTTAGGACTCAGAACTAAGTTGGGCTGATTATCCTCCCGTTGCATGGAGCGATGGAAGTGAAAAAGGAGCTGTCTACACGAACGCGAAGATCGGATCGGAACGAAACATTGTATCCCCGCTCCCCGTTCTGTTAAGAGCGTCCATGTCAGGAGCCAGTCGGAGAAATACTCCGCCAGCGTAACCCTCGCTATCGTCGATTTCTCCGACAGGCTCCCAGGAGATGTATTAACAGGAAGGGTCACATGAAAAAACTGATTCCCATTCTGGTGATTATGCTCATCGTCGGCTCTGTCGCGGCTGTGCAGGGTGGAACGGCAGACAGGTTGACCCGACAGGACCGTGACGCGATCACCCGTACCGCCCTTGATTACATCGACGGTTACTACACTGCCAGTGAGGAGCGTATGGCTCGCGCCCTTCATCCCGATCTTGCCAAGCGGATCGTCAGGACGGATCCGAATACCGGGAAGAGCGTACTGCAGAACATGACCGCTGAGGAGCTGGTGCAGATCGTGGCCAACGCCAGGGGCCCCGTCCCGGAGGACCAGCGCCAGAGTGATGTCACGATCCTCGACGTCTTCGAGAACGTGGCCAGTGTGAAGATCGTCGCCGGTGCCTGGATCGATTACCTTCACGTCGGCAGAGTCGATGGGGAGTGGAAGATCATCAACGTACTCTGGGAGATGAAACCGCAGTCCGAGTGAGCCTCGGCTGCAATCCGCAGTCCTCTCAAACCACAGGTGGTTATTGCCCGGTGATGGATGTGTTTGTAAAGTGTGAAATCCATACTACCGGTGAATGACGCGGTGTGAGAGAGGTGCTCGATGACGAAGGATACCGGCCAATCCGGGGCCGGAAAGCAGGCCAGCGGATATCCCTTCAGCGATCCATCCCCCCGGGTGAGTGAGCATCCTCGCGATTTCGACTATATCAGGGCCAATATCCCCTGCCAGTGGGCCTGTCCGGCACACACCAATATCCCCGGATATATCTCCGCGAATGCTGGTGGACATTTCGATGCCTCCTATCTGATCAACAGGGCATCCAACCTTCTGCCGGGGATACTCGGGAGGATCTGCTCGCGCCCATGTGAGGACGCCTGTCGACATGGGGATCCTGACCTCGGTACATCTGTGGCCATCTGCCATCTGAAGCGGGTCGCTGCTGGCAGACGTGAAGAGAAAGTGCCCCCGGAGGACCTCGTATTCGAACGGACGGGCAAGACAGTCGGTGTGGTCGGGGCGGGCCCTGCGGGTCTGGCCGCGGCCCATTCACTGAAGATGTTCGGACATGATGTCGTGGTGTATGAGCAGTTCGACCATGCAGGCGGAATGCTCTGGTACGGGATTCCCGAGTTCCGGCTTCCGAGCGCGGTGATCGATGAGGAGGTCGGTTTCATTGAGAGGCTCGGGGTGCAATTCCGGTATGGCCAGCGGCTGGGTGAGGATTTCACGGTAGCGGATCTGCTCGAGCGTCATGACGCCGTGGTCGTTTCGGCCGGATGCACCAGACCGTATGAACTCGGAATACCCGGTATCGATCTGAAGGGACTCTACGCCGGTCTTGATTTCATGATGCGTATCAACCGGGGTGACATACCCGAAGTGGGTGAGCGGGTCATCGTACTCGGTGCCGGGTTCACCGCGTTCGACTGCGCCAGGAGTGCGTTGAGATGTGGCGCGAAGGATGTCTCGATCTGCATCCTCGGCGTGGAGGAACTACTCACTGTTACACGGGAAGAGGTACTCGAAGCGAAACGTGAGAACATCCGGATCGAGAGCCTGGTCCGGTCAATGGAAATACTCGGGAGTGGTGCCGTCGAGGGGGTACGTTTCGCCCGGAACCGTCTCGGCGGACTGGATAAGCGGGGTAAGCGGAAAACGACTCCGATCGAGGGGTCGGAGTTCGTGATGTCTGCCGACACTGTGATCACAGCGATCGGGCAGCGACCCGATCACACCTTCAGTGCCAGTGGACTCGACCGGGAGCCGGTGTTCGACGAGGAGGGAAGGAGTGATGTAGAGGGCCTCTTCATCACCGGCGACTACCTTTCAGGGGCATCCACGGTGATCGAAAGCATCGGTAGCGCCAGAAAGACAGCGACACTTGTCGACGAACATCTGGTGGGGCGCACCCGAAGGAAGGCGATGGTCACGATCGATCCGGGTGAGGATACACATCGACAGCGCTCATGGGATTTCATCGAGCCTCAGGAGATGCCGCTGCTCCCGTTTCAGGACCGTTTCGACGGACACAGCGCCGAGGTCGAACTCGGACTGACCTCTGAACAGAACCTGGAGGAGGCGAACCGCTGCTATCTCTGTAACCTGAAATATGAGATCCATATCCCCGATTGCATCTACTGCCGCTGGTGCATCGATCAGTGTCCGCGTGAATGTATCGGATTGGTCAAGAGTGTCGAGTCAACCGGTGGTCACCTTGGTACCGCCATCGAATGGACCGAGCGCTGGGATGAGGTTGCGGGGATCGTGATCGACAACGAGCGCTGTATCCGGTGCGGTATCTGCCTGAGGATCTGTCCCACGCAGTGTATCCATGTCCGGCTTGTGAACATGGTCGAGCGGATGGTCATCGAGGGTGAGGTGGACGATGGCCAGTGAGCACTACGTCATAATCGGCAATGGTGTGGCGGCAAACGCAGCGGTCGATATCCTGCGACAGGGCGATCCCGACAGTCGCATCACGGTGATCTCACGTGAGTTCTTCCCCTTCTACTATCGGCACAAACTCCGCTTCGTCATTTCCGAAGAACTTCAGGAGGACCAGATCGTGGTCCGTCCTCCGGCTCATTATCGGGAGCAGAACATCAGACTGCGGCTCGGGCAGGAGGTGCAGCGGGTCGACCTGAAGGAGAAGACGCTCTACCTTAAACATATGGAGAAGGTGCACTTCACCAGACTGCTCCTCTGCTGCGGTGGCTGGCCGCGTATCCCCGAAGTCCACTACACCTACCGGCATCACTTCACCATCGTGAAGGGGCTCAGTCACGCCCGTGAATTCAAGGAGAAGCTGGCTGGAGTGAAGCGGGTGCTGATGGTCGGGGGTGACCTTGTGAGCCTGAGGATAACAGAGACCCTTCTGCGCATGGGCAGAGAGGTCCTCTTCCTGATCGACCGGGATTCCTTCTGGCCGCTCACCCTCACTGATGAGATCCGGACCGAATTCGCTGAACGGCTGACAAAACATGGGGCAGAAGTACTCATCGACGATGAGATCACCGGTATAGAGGAAGTCGCTGGTATAGAGGAGGGAACGTCGGGGTACGAGGTAACGACACGCCGGGAGAAGAGGATATCGTGTGACCTGGTGGGAGCGTTCTTCGGTCTCGTACCGAATGTGGAGTTCCTCTTCTCAAGCGGACTCGACATTGATCGGGGCATCCTTGTCGATGATCACCTGCAATCGCGCAACCCTGATGTGTACGCTGCCGGTGACTGCGCCCAGATCTGGAATCCTGCGATCAACAACTACTGGGTCAGCATCGGGTGGGAGAATGCCAGACTCCTGGGTGAGGTGGCGGCCAGGAATATGCTGGGAGAGAGCGCGACCGCCGGTGCTCCGAAGGAAAGCGCGCTCGATTACGAAGGACTGAAGATCAATACTTCCTGGTGGCACATATATGACTGAGCTGAACGGCATCGATGTAACTTTCCGGATCTGTGGTGCTGCCGGTGACGGCTCACTCGCAGCTGGTTCCTTTCTGAACCGTGCCGCAGCACGCATGGGTTACCACATCATGAATATCGATCTCTATCCGGCGGAGATCAGGGGATTCGGAAAGAGTGTGGCCCACACCCGGATCAGTGACCGACCGGTCCAGACGCCGGGTAGTCTCGCGGACTGTCTTGTCTCGCTGAACGACCTGCACGCGATCACCGAACTCGATACCCTGGCCGAAGGAGCGGTGATCCTCTACGACTCGAAGCCTCCCAACTACGTGGAAGAGGATGAAGCGATCGCCGGATTCATCGAGCCGGGCATGATCGGATACGGAATACCGCTTGGTGAACTGAGTTCGATCGCCACGAAGAGCGCCCGTTCCCGCAATATCGTGGCGCTCGGTGCGCTCTCCGGCATTTTCCATCTCCCGTCAGAATATCTCCGCGACGCGATCCGTGAGCGGTTCACGCGTAAATCGGAGGAGATCGCCGAATCGAACATCAGGGCATTCGATCTGGGGCTGGAGTACGCCAACACCAGACTGGTGAAGGCGGATGCCATCGATTTCGAGGAACGGGTACCGGGAGCGCGTGATGATGTGGTAATCGTTTCCGGGAATGAGGCGGTTGCCCGGGCCTGTCTCGATGCCGGGGTAAGGCTCTACGCAGGGTATCCGATAACACCTGCCACCAAAATCATGGAGATACTGGCAAAGGAACTCCCGAAACAGGGAGGCGTCGTCGTCCAGACAGAAGATGAGATCAGCGCCATCGGGCACATCATCGGTGGGGGATTCGCCGGAAAACGATCCATCACCGCGACAAGTGGCCCCGGGCTGAGTCTCATGTCAGAGTTTCTCAATCTGGCGGTAATGGCGGAAGTGCCGGTGGTTGTCGTGAATGGACAGCGGGGCGGTCCCTCGACCGGATTGCCGACTAAAACTGAACAGTCTGATCTGAATATCGCCGTCTTCGGCGGATCGGGTGATTCACCCCGACCGGTCCTCGCACCGGCCGATGTGACCGAATGTCACAAACTGACCGTGAAGGCATTCGAAGTGGCCGAAGCGTTCCAGACACCGGTGATCCTCCTCACCGATCTCTTCCTCGCCAACCGGGTTGAGGATATCACCTGGCCGGAGGGGGATCTCGCCATCTGGGGGAGATACGAGAACCGGATCGCTGATCCCGTAGCTGCAGAGGACTTCAAACGGTTTGTGATCACACCTGACGGCGTCTCACCCCGCTCGATCCCCGGAACTCCAGGACTCCATTATCCCGCTACCGGTCTTGAGCATGACGAGCGGGGTATGCCCGAATACTCCCCGGAGAACCACCTCCGGATGACAGAGAAACGGTATCTGAAGTTCAATACCCTGCGGGATGCCTGGCCTGCTCCGGTACCGGAGGGTGCCGATGGCGAACTGGATGTCGGCATCATCAGCTGGGGATCTACGATCGGATCCGCCAGGGAAGCCCTTGAACACCTGCATACCACCGACATGAATGCCGGTGGTCTCTTCCCGCGCCTGATCTGGCCGCTCCACGAGGATGCTCTCAAGGAATTCTCATCCCGTAGTCGGAACCTGATCGTTGCCGAAGGGAATTATTCCGGACAGTTCGCGAACATGGTGGAGGCGGTAGTCTGCCGGGAGGTCATCAGGATCACGGAGATCCCTGCCGGACCGATTCCGAGTGAACGGATCATCGAAGTGGCAGGAGGGCTCAACAGATGAGTGAAGAGACCTTCAGCGACGGTCAATACCCTCTCCTCGACCGCGATATCAGGCGGGATCTGGAACAGGTCGCGGATTCGGGCCTGCTCGATTATCGAAGTGAAGCGCTACCGACCTGGTGTCCGGGCTGCGGGTATTACGGGATCACCCATGCTCTGGCGCAGGCCCTTACCGAGCTGCAGATAGAGAATCACAATCTGGTGGTGGTCAGCGGGATCGGGTGTGCCGGCCGGTATCCCTTCTTCTTCAAGGGATACGGATTCCACGGGGTTCACGGCAGGGCCCTCACGATCGCGAGCGGAGTGAAGATCGCCAATCCCGATCTGCACGTCCTGGTCGTGGGTGGTGATGGGGACGGACTGGGAATCGGCGGCGGGCACCTGCCGCACGCGATTCGCAGGAACGTGGACATGACCTACATCCTTTTCGATAATGGTATCTACGGTCTGACCAAGGGACAGAGTTCACCCACCACACCGCGCGGACAGATAACCGGTACCCATCCCTACGGGAATCCCGACGAACCGCTCGATCCCGTCCTGCTCGGTCTCAGCTACCGGGCAAGTTTTCTGGGACATGGCTACGCAGGGGAACCTGAGAACCTGAAAGAGATTTTCGTGCGCGCCCTCTCACACCAGGGCTTCAGTTTCGTGCCCGTACTCACTCCCTGTGTGACCTTTGATTCGGTGAACAACACCTGGGATAACCTGCGGGGAGCGTGGGAACCGGTACCCGGAGATCATGATCCATCCGACCTGAATGGCGCCCTGCAGCTCGCGCTCGAAAAGAAGCACTATTATGGAGTACTCTATGAAGAACCTGACCGACCGACATTCGAAGACTCCGAGAAGGAGACGGTCATGCGCGCCCGGAACGGTGATCAGTGAGCCGGATTCAGGACAGAAACAGGGTCTTTTCCGGCCTCATCATGCGTTTGACGCCAAAGATTCTTGTACGGATCTGGTTGTCTATAGGTGTACTGACAACTGCAGGTCTGATCATCGGGTCGAGTGTCTCCTACAGGCATGAGATCAGCTCTATTGAGTCGCGTCTACTCTCACTGGCCCATGAACGAGAGGCGTATGTAAATTCCTGGCTGGAAGAGAACCACGCCGATCTTAGAGTAATTGCCGGCAACAACTGCCTGGTCCGGTACATCAACGATCTCGATGACCAGGAATCGTCGCTCGCCTTTCTGAATCTGGCAAAAGAAGAATACAAATTCTCCCGCATTCATCTACTGGATGAGGATGGAACGACAATTCTCTCCACCTCTCAGGTTGAGAGTCCGACACCCGGCCATATCGATTCCATGGTTCAGACAGTGATCGAGAATGGCAGGGTATATACCTTCGGAATTTATTTTCATCAGGACGTGAGCACTCCCTGGCTGACCGTCATGGCCCCTGTTATGGATGTGGATGCCGGAAGAACGATGGGTGTGATTGTCGCCGGGATCGATCCCAATTCAGAACTCTACCCTCTTCTGGTTGAGGAGCAGTTTCTTTACTCATCAATGGAAACCCTGCTTCTGCAGCCGGAGGATGGAGGTGTCCGGTTTATCTCACCCCGCCGACTGGGTGAGGATATGCAGATCGGGGAAGTGCTCCCGCAACCAGCTCCAACCCTGGCCGGTCTTCAGGCGGTTCGCGGGGCAGAGGTGTTCGGTGAGTTTGTGGACTATCGGCACAAGCGGATCTTTGCGGTGACCAGATCGATCACCCATACCGATTGGGGTCTGGTGACCAAGATCGATCGATCAGATGCCCTGGCACCATGGCGGCAGAGCCTCCGGCTCTCTGTCATCGCGGTTCTGGCTCTGTTCCTTGCGCTGAGTGTTCTCATCTGGGGTATGGGCAGGGTAGTGAGTATTGAGCAGGAGAAGCGTGGCCAGGAACGTCTGCGGATGATGCAGGTAACGATAGATAACGCTGCCGAGATAGTCCTCTGGATGGCGCAGGATGGACGTGTCACCTATGCGAACCCGGCGGTGATCGAGGCGACCAACTACACTGTTGAAGAACTTCTGGAGATGTATATCTGGGATCTCGATCCCGATCTTTCACCGGAAAAATGGCCCGGCATGTTCGAACGGGTGAAGGAGATCGGGACTTTTCTGTTCGAAGGAAGGATGCTCCGGGAGGATGGGTCAATTATTCCGATAGAGATATCCACCAGTTATGTCGAGTACGAGGGGGTAGGGTTTCATTGTGGAATAGGCCGGGATATCACCCAGCGCCAGCATCTTGAAGATCAACTTCGACAGTCACAGAAGATGGAAGCGGTTGGACGTCTCGCCGGCGGAATCGCTCATGATTTCAACAATATCCTCACGGTAATTTCAGGGAGCGCCGAGTGGGGGTTGATGTCACTCTCCGAGGAACATGACGCTCGTGAGCGGTTCGAAACAATTCAGAAAGCAGCTGCCAGCGCCACCGATCTGACAACCCGTCTCCTCATGTTCGGCAGGAAGCAGGTCATTCAACCCAGGGTTACTGATATCACACGGGCACTCGAGAATCTGCGACCGATGCTGGAACGGGTGATCGGTGGGGATATCAATCTCACTGTCAGAAGTGATGAAGGGCTGGCCAGAGTACTGGTCGATCCCGGAGAGCTCGATCAGGTGATCATGAACCTGGTCGTCAACTCCCACGATGCCATGTCGGATGGCGGGGAACTGATCGTCTCCGCTACCAATGTTTCCGGACAACCATCCGCCACCTCGGACCGGGAACAGATCACAGAAAGTGAAGATGACGTCTGCCTGGCCATATCAGACACCGGATCCGGTATGGATGAAGAGACACAATCCCGATTATTCGAACCTTTCTTCACTTCAAAGGAGACAGGATCCGGCCTGGGCCTTGCCACTGTGTATGGCATAGTGGAACGCTGTAAAGGCAGGATCGAAGTGGAGAGTAGAGTCGGGGCCGGCACCACCATGAAGATCTTCCTCCCGGCAACAGACAAAGAGGTCGAGTACGAACAGGTTGCCCCGGCCGATTCTTTCTCTGCGGGTGGAAGCGAGACCATCCTGCTGGTGGAGGATCAGGAAGGAGTCAGAGAGGTGACCGAAGAGGCATTGAGCACGATGGGCTATTCGGTCCACGCCTTTTCCACTCCTGAAGAGGCTATCATCTTCTCTGCCGGACATACCGGCGATCTGGATCTCATGATCACCGACGTCGTCATGCCTGGAATGAGTGGGGCGGATCTCGCGGAATCGATCGCCGTACAGCGTCCGGGACTGAAGGTGCTGTTCATCAGTGGGTACACCGATGATGCCATTACCAGGCATGGGATCCTTGGTGAAGGAGTCGATTTCTTACCCAAACCGTATTCACCCTCGACTCTGGCACAGACGGTGCGTTCGATCCTCGATCGGGCTTAGTGCCCTGTCACGGACATGACACCTGATCAAGGCGTTCGTCCAGCTCTCATTCAGATCGTGATCTCCCCTGCTTGCAGATAAGCCCGAAGATTTCTGCGCAGTGGACTGCATCATCTACAAAGGGGTGAGAGGACTGCTTGTGCCTCAAAGGCCCCCCAGATAGAATGAGCCGACATCACCTGAATGATCCGGTTCCAACTTCTGATCCCTCCGGGAGGTTCGACATGCTCCGACGTTCTCTGTTCCTTCTGACCGCATTCCTCTTCCTGATCGGTTCCACCGCTCAGGCTCAGATGACCCCCTGGTACCAGTGGACCTTCGTGGACGCTGATGTCATGGACGAGATCATCGGTGAGGCCTCCGGTGAGACAGCCTTCAACACCATCATGGAGACCGGTGGTTACAACAAGGACCGGCTGGCTCCCGAGTGGGAAGGCACCTTCTACGAGGCTCAGTACATCTATGATCAGCTGGTACTCTATGGTCTGCCCGGTGCCGAGATCGTTCGCTTCCCCGGCGGCACTGCCTGGGACGGCATCAAGGGAGAGCTGTGGGAGATGACCCCCATGCGCCAGAAACTGTCCTCCTTCCAGGACATGCGGGCCATGCTGGCCAGTGGCAGCCAGAACGCTGACGTCACTGCCGAACTGGTGTGGGTCGGCACGGGCACCCAGGAGGAGTGCGAACGGGCCGGGGTCGCAGGCAAGATCGTGGTGACCGAGGGATCGATGAGCGGAACCCACCGGATCGCCTGCCAGCAGATGGGCGCCGAGGGCGTTATCTGTATCGCCAACAGTCGTCCCTATTTCGATCCGCTGCAGATTCCCTGGAGTGGAGTCAGTGGGAGGGGCGGCAGTGCTGGTGAGACGAAGTTCGGCTTCTATATCCCCCCGAGGGATGCATACGTTCTGAAGCGCCGTCTGATGGCTGGTGAGACCATCACCGTCCATGCAGAGGTGGAAGCAACCACCCGCGAATACGACCTGGAGGATGTGATCTGTCACATCCCCGGGACCGACCCGAATGCCGGCGAGGTGATCCTTTCGGCCCACCTCTTCGAGGGATACACCAAGCAGGGCGCGAACGACAACAAGTCAGGAAGCGCCGGGATCCTCGAAGTGGCCCGTACCCTCCACACCCTGATCGAGGAGGGCAGGATCCCGAGACCGACGCGGACGATCCGCTTCCTCTGGGGTCCGGAGTTCTCCGGAACCGGTCCGTGGGTCAAGGCCAACCAGGACCTGATGGAGGAGACCTTCTGCAACATCAACATGGACATGGTGGGTGAGTCGCTGCGGCTCAATAAAGGCTTCATGTGCCTGATGCGCACATCCTATGGGAATGCCCACTACATCAACGATGTGATGGAGAACTACTACCGCTTCGTGGGAGAGGGAAACCGGGAGCGGATCCAGAACCGGAGCGGGTTCTACAAGGTTCCCCGCCCGATAATCGCCCCGACCGGTCCCGAAGAGCCGTTCTACTACAGCATCGAGACCCACTATGGCGCCTCCGACCACATGGTCTTCAACAACTGGGGTGTCCAGGTGCCCGGGGTCATGATGATCGTCTGGCCCGACCAGTGGTACCACACCTCGGGTGACCGGATCGACAAGTCCGACCCGACCCAGATGAAACGCGTTGCTGTTATCGGCGCGGCCGGCGCATACACGGTCGCCAGCGCCGATGAT
>JALGVQ010000074.1 GCA_025774615.1 bacterium | reverse complement strand
CAGCGGGAGTCCGCGGCTGATGTTCCGGTTTCCGGTCTGGGCGACCGATCGTGCAGGCAGGAGCACCGATATGACGAGCAGCAACGCCGGCAGGAACATTCTCCGGGTGGCTGGAATTGCTGTACGTGTGGCTGGAATGGCAGGGATTCTGTGGAATCTGGACCGATGTGTCACGGGGAAGCCTCCATATGTTCACATTCACCGGGCTGGTTCTTCAATAAGGTCGAATGAGTGGATGGCAGGTGTCAACGGGGAAGCTGACTCTGACAGAGTAATGCCCCTCAGTTGAAACCTGGAGTCATGATACTGCGTATCTCAGGTATTGGCAGTAGTCCTTGTGACTCAGGGCACTGACACCCGCCACGATTTGAGGGGGATGTTGATGGCAATGAATATTCTGGCATGGAATACCCGATCGAACCGGAGGAACCTCGTTACGTTCGGAATGATGGCCATGTTGATGGCGGTGGGGACCATGGCCTCTCCTGTGTCTGCCCAGCAGGACCGGAGTCAGTCTCTTTCCGGAGAGAGCGTGGCGATCTGGAACCTGGCCGGGCAGGTGAGTGTAGAACGGGGGAGCGGTTCCGATGTGATCGTCGAGATCGATCGGGGAGGCCGCGACGCCGATGCGCTGGTAATCGAAACGGGCCGGATCAATGGGGATATGACACTGCGGATCGTATACCCGGATGACCGGATCATCTACCGGGAGCTCGGACGCGGATCACGCTCAACCGTCAATGTGAGACGTGATGGCAGGTTCGGGGGGAGCTCCGCGGGCACTCGACGGGTCGTCGTCACCGGTGGTCTGCTCGGTGGAGGCGGTCTCGAGGCCCATGCCGATCTCATCGTGAAGGTTCCTGAAGGGAAGAAGGTTGCGATTTACATCGGTGTCGGCAGGATCGACGCCGAGAACATCAACGGGAACTTCCGTCTCGATACGCACAGCGGTGAGGTGACCGCCAACCGGGTGACCGGCTCCTTGCTGGTCGATACGGGATCGGGCCGCGTTATAGTGAGTGATATCGAGGGTGATCTCAATATCGACACCGGTTCCGGCAGCGTCAGGCTCAGTGATGTCCGTGGTAGTGAGGTACGGGTGGACACCGGCTCGGGTCGTGTCACCGGGAACTCGATCGAGGCCCGGATACTGGAGATCGACACCGGTTCTGGCGGGATCAACGTTGATGATGTCAGAGGTGAGGACATCAAGCTCGACACCGGGAGCGGAAGTGTCACCATCGGCCTCCTTTCAGACATCAGGAACCTGGTGATCGATACCGGTTCAGGTGGCGTGACGGTACGTGTTCCCCGGTCGATCAACGCCGAAGTGGAGATCGACACCGGTTCGGGCGGGATCACGGTGAATGTTCCGATAGATTACGCCCGGAAGGGGCGGTCATACGTCCGCGGCACTATTGGTAACGGGAACGGTCGCATTTACACTGACACCGGTTCGGGAAGCGTCAGAATACATCCCCGGTAGCCGGTGCGGCGGTCGAGGGGCACTCGCCGGACCAGCCTGAACAGTGTCTCATACCCTGATCCCTCTGGTGCCGTTCGATGCTGAATCGTGGTCGATACAGGAGAACTCAGCGATTGACCCCGGTGGCTGCATTGGCCATCGGGGTTTTATCTGCCACCCTTTGTGCCGCTCTTCCTGCGGCAGCCGGAATCCTCGCCGCAGATCCACAGGGACATCCCCAGCAGCATTTCTCCACGACCACGGAACGGACCATTCCTCTGCGCGCCGACGGGATATTCCGCCTCACGAACTCTCATGGTGATATAACAGTCACGGGCACGACCGGCAGGATGGTCCGGATCCGCGCGACCAGGGAGGTGGACGCAGGAGACCGATCTGTCGCGGAACCGCTCCTTGCAGCACTCTCCTTCACGGTTGCCGGCGGTGATTCCTCGGTCGAGGTGGTGACCAGGCATCCCGAAGCAGCGGTGGTGCGCGGGATTACCGGAGCCGATCCTGAGCCGATGCGACTCAGGATCTCGTACGTCATCGAGGTGCCTGCCGATGTGAGGATCAGCGTGAGGAGTACATCAGGATCGATCGTGATCAGGGATGTCGACAGAACCGTGGACCTGGACACCATGAGCGGGAACATGACGGTTCGCAATGCAGGCGGTCCGGTCGTGGCGGGTTCCGCCTCGGGTGACATCGACCTTACCGATATCGGCCGTCGGATCCGGGCTACCTGTGTCTCGGGTGACATCACCATTCGGGGGGATGTTCCGACCGATGTCGAGGCCAACAACACAGGAGGTTCCATCCGGTGGGAGGCAAAAGTCGGAGAGGGTGGCCTGATCCGGCTCTCGAGCCATTCCGGAGATATTGAATTCACTGCCCTGGGAGAGACCGGTTTCTCGGTGAACCTCAGTACGATATCGGGCAGTATCTCAACCCCTCTCGAGCTGGTTCTCATGGGTGAGACCACCAGTCGGAGATCCCTGCAGGGTGAATACCTCGAACCGGCCGCCCGGGTGGAACTGACTGCCTTCAGCGGCAATATCACGCTCATTACCAGGCCGTAATCTGCACCGATCGGGAAGGGGAGTCTGAGGCCCGGTGTATCATGATGGCCTGAAAAGGAGGATGAGCCCTGAACCTGCCATTCCGGACATATCTGATCGCTGATGTCGAACAGTACGGTCGTGAAGAGACGATCCGTGTCGTGCGGCTCGCTCTGAACTCGGGAGTCGATGCGGTACAGATCCAGGGGACACACGTCTCATCTCATGATCTGGCCGGTCTCACTTCGGAAATACTATCACTGGCGAACTCATCCCGTGCCAGGGTGATCGTGAGAGGACGCCTCGATGTGGCGCTTGCCATGCGCGCGCACGGCGTGGTGCTTGGTGAACGCGATCTCCATCCCGAGGCGGCGCGGGAACTTGCCCTCCGGCTCGACCGGAAGGATTTTCTGGTCGGTACCACGGCTCATGATCAGGCAGATGTAGCTCGGGCCTCGGCCGGGACCGCGGATTATGTGCTCTACGGACCGGTATTCGACTCTCCCGACGAAGAACGCTACGGGGCGCCTGTGGGCGTCGATGCCCTGGCCGGTATATGTGCGGAGGGTTGGGTCCCAGTTATCGCTACAGGCGGCATTTCGCCGGAAAATACCGGCACGGCGATCGAGATGGGCGCGGCCGGGACAGCGTGCTCGAGGGCGGTCTTCGAGTCGGATGATCCCGAGCGGATCGCGAAGGAATGGGTTGAGGAGACCCGGAAACTGAACATCAGTGAACCTGGGAACCAGAAGGAGCAGTAGATGGAACCGATCTATTCGACAGAACTGGAAGGTATCCCCCTGATCGGCCGGGGGAAGGTCCGCGACATCTATGATTTCGATGATCGGATGATGATCGTGGCAACTGACCGTCTCTCGGCATTCGATGTTATTCTACCGACACCGATCACCGACAAGGGGAAGGTGCTGACGCAGATCTCCGCTTACTGGTTCTCGCGGATGGAGTCGATCGTCCCCAACCACATGATCTCCGTCGATCCTGACGATTATCCGGAAGAGGCACGGGCGCATGCTGAACTCCTGCAGGGGCGGAGCATGCTGGTGAAGAAAGCCGATCCCCTGCCCGTCGAGTGTGTCATCCGCGGCTACCTGGCCGGATCGGGCTGGAAGGATTACCAGCAGACCTCATCCACCAGCGGTGTCCAGCTCCCTGCGGGACTCGAACTCTCGAGTCAACTTCCTGAACCGATCTTCACCCCTGCCACCAAGGCCGAGCATGGCGATCACGACGAGAACATTTCCTTCGAAAGGATGGAGTCGATCGTCGGAGTCGAGGTCGCACGTCAGGCGCGCGACCTTGCCGTCGAGATATATCTCAAGGGTTCGGCCGAGGCTGCGGAGAAGGGGATCATCATCGCCGACACGAAATTCGAGTTCGGCCTGCTCAACGGAGAACTGATCCTGATAGACGAAGTACTCACACCCGATTCATCCAGGTTCTGGCCCGCCGACACATACACGGTGGGTGTCGCCCAGGCGAGTCTCGACAAGCAGTATGTACGCGATTATCTGGAAACCCTCGACTGGGACAAGACCGATCCCGGTCCCGATCTCCCGGATGAGATCGTCGCTGAGACCTCCAGACGGTATCGCGCCATCTACGAATGGCTCACGGGGAGCGAGTTGTAGACAGCACTCTCTGATTCCGGCGGGCACCAGTATCATCCGGTGCCCGTCTCCTCATCCGCGCGCATGATTCCTCATGATTGCACGCAAGGATTCCGGGAAGCAGATTGTCATACTGCAAAATCCGTTGACCGGAGGGCGGGGGTATACCTACGTTCCGACTCCGTTTTGCATTCCATCAATGTGGGTCTCATCAGGAGTGTCCGAAGCTGAAGCACCGTATTCATCCAACCAGGCGATTCCCCCTGTTTCTTCTCCTTTCCAGTCTGATCATTCCAGAGGGGACAGCACTCACCCAGCAGGGGATCGGAAACTACGATCCGGCTGATTACTCGCTCCGGGCACTCTTCGTCGAAGAAGCTCCGATCCTCGACGGGCGACTGGACGAGTCGCTGTGGAACCGGGCAGAAGCGGCCACCGGTTTCACCCAGCGTGACCCCGTTGAAGGAGCACCTGCTACCGAACGGACCGAGATACGGATCGTCTATACCCGTCAGACCCTTTATATCGGCGCGAGGATGTACCACGCCGATACCGGGAGCCTTGTCATCACTCAGCTCCGCAGGGATGGACGCCTCCACGCTGACGACCACCTCGCGATCATCATCGACACCTTCCTCGATCACCGGAACGGTTTCATATTCAACGTCAACCCCGCGGGCGCCCGCTACGACGGCTACATCACCGATGAAGGTCGAAGCGTGAACAGCGACTTCAATATCGTCTGGGAAGCGGCGACCGACATCAACGGGGAGGGCTGGACTGCCGAGATGGCGATCCCCCTGAACCAGCTCAGGTTCGCATCGACCGACGGAGAGCAGGCCTGGGGGATCAACTTCCGACGAACGATCAGAAAGAACAACGAAGAGGTCTACTGGGTTCCCACACCCCGGCATCTTGGATATTTCGGTCTCCACCGGCTCTCGAACGCCGGTACCCTGACCGGTCTCTCCGGCCTCGGCCAGGGCACCAACCTCCAGGTGAAGCCGTATGCCATCGGCGGTCTGGAGATGAACCGCGATCTCGCCCCAGACCCGGGTGACCCTTCCCGGACGACCGGCAGTGTCGCTGACGGGGGTCTCGATATCAAGTTCGCGCCTTCGGCCAACCTGACCCTCGATCTCACACTCAATACCGATTTTGCCCAGGTCGAAGCCGACCAGGAGCGGGTGAATCTGACCCGCTTCAGTCTCTTCTTTCCCGAGAAACGTGACTTCTTCCTCGAGGGTGCCGCCATCTTCGGTGCCGGCGGGGGACGGGGATTCGGTATGGGTGGCGGTGGTGGCGGGGGTGGGTATGGAGGTGGACCCGATCTCCAGCTCTTCTACAGCCGTCGTATCGGACTGGCTTCGGACGGATCAGAGGTACCGATCATCGGTGGCGGGAAGATCACCGGGCGTACCGGGCCGTGGACTATCGGGGCCCTGAATGTCGTCACGACCGAGAAGACCGACTCGGATGGTGACGTTATCCCTCTGACCAACTGGTCGGTCGTCTCACTCCGTCGGAACATCTTTGAACGCTCATCGATCGGGATCATGGCGTTGAGCAAAGACCCGCGAGCGGGCGAATACAACCGGAGTCTGCGTCTCGATACCAACCTGGCCCTGACCGAGGTCATGAAGATTACCATGGAGGTGGCGCAGGTCTTCGACCCGGGGATCACGGGCGACGCGGTAGCGTATTCGGGGCGGTTCGACTACGACTCAGACCTGTATGACTTCAATATCTCCCATCGCAGGGTGGGAGACGACTTTCAGGCAAACGAGATGGGGTACATCCGCCGGACCGATGTCCGGGAGACTTCGGGAAAGCTGGAGTGGGCCCCCCGACCGGGAGTCCTGGGAATCCGGCAGGTTGCGTTGACTGTCGAGGGAAGCTACCTGACCGATATCGCCAACCGGATGCTTACCCGGGAAATGACCTTCCGTACCCGCCTCTCGATGGAAAACACGGCCAGCTTCTTCATCAGTGTGGGCCGGGAACTCGACATCCTCGATTACGACTTCCGGATATTCAGCAATCCCGATAACAACGATGTGGTGGTGATCCCGGCCGGGATCTACGAATGGACGGGTATCTTTTTCCACGGTTCCACAGACAGCCGGAAATCCCTCCGGTTCAGAGGGGGCGGCCAGCTTGGCGCCTATTACAATGGCCAGCAGGTGAGCGTTAACCTCAGCACCACGTTCCAACCCAACTCCCATTTTACGATGGATCTCAGTCTCACCAGGAACTCTCTCTGGGACATCGGGTCGACAGACATCCAGGGATTTGCCACAGATAATCCCGATAACATCCTGAAGCAGAGGTTCACGACCAGTACCCTCAGCCTGCGTGCCCAGTACGCCTTCACGCCTGACCTGTTCGTGAAGGGGTATCTGCAGTACAATGAAAGCCGGAACGCCATCGTCTCGAACTATCTGCTCCACTGGATCATCCGTGACGGTACAGAGATCTACCTGGTTTATAACGAGAACTACGACACGGGACTCACGTTCGACCCGACGGCGACAAACCGTACCCTGATGCTGAAGGCTACGTATCTGTTCCTGTTCTGAAGCGGCACGCGACAGGTGGCAATGTGACGGCTGACTACTCCGGTACCCGGAAGCTCTTCTGGGAGGATCCCTTCCTCGATACGTTCACAGCGACGGTCCTCGAGGTCCGCGAGATCGGTGAGGAGGTCTGGGGGATCATCCTCGATCAGACCGCTTTCTATCCTGAGGGGGGTGGACAGCCGACCGATGAAGGACGACTCGGCGAAGCTGAAGTGCTGGAAGTCCTCGAAGAGGTCGGTGTGATCCTCCATGTGAGCGATCAGCCGCTCGAGATCGGATCTGAGGTCGAAGGGAGCATCGACCGGGGACGACGCCGGGACCACATGCAGCAGCACACCGGGCAACATCTCCTCAGCAGGGTGCTGGTCGATGAGTATGGTTCGGAGACACGCGGATTCCACCTCGGTGAGGATGAATCGACCATCGACCTGACGAAGGAACTCACCGACGGGGAACTGGCCCTTGTGCAGGCGCGAGCCAACGCCCTCATCGATGCCGATCTGCCGGTGACCGCCCGGTTCGTCGATCGGGATGATCCGGCGGTCAAAGCGGCGCGTCGCACCCCGCCCGATATCGAACGGGTCCGGCTGGTGGAGATCGGTGATATCGAGGCGGTCCCCTGTGGCGGCACACATATGCCGTCCACAGGACAGATCGGCGGGATCCATCTGCTTGCCGGCGGCACGAACAAGGCCCACGGGCTGTTCAGGATCTCGTTCCTCTGTGGCGACCGTATCCGGAGGCGTCTGGCAGAGCTCGATCGGATGACCGCCGATCTCTCCCGCACGCTCTCGACCAGTCCCGGGTCGTTCAATGAACGCGTCGAAGACCTGTTCGAGCAGAACCGGGACCTGCAGGCGGAGATCAGTGAGATGCGCCGGGCGCTCATTCCCCTTCGCTCCGAAGCGCTTCTCGATTCAGCAGAGAAGATCGGAGCAGTCAGGGTGATCGTGGCCCGCATCGACGATCTGCCCCCCGAAACACTCCTGCCGCTGGCCTCCTCCCTCACAGAGACGCCCGATGTGGTTGCGCTCCTCGGCGCCCGGGTGGCCGATACCGGCCGGCTTGTCTTTGCCAGGGGAGAAACCCCTGACCTTGATATGGGTGCCCTGCTGAAGGAAGCTGCCTCCATTCTGGGAGGTGGCGGTGGCGGTCAGCCCGACCATGCCACCGGCGGTGGACCACAGGGCGAAGCGCTCGATATGGCGCTGACCGGAGCGCTGGAGCAGGCCCGCGCTCTTCTTACCGGTACCTGAGCGTATCGGGACCAGAGACTTCTGATCAGCTGTGATCCTCTGAACATCTTGATGAACTCTCGACACTCCCTGAACTTCCTTGTGTCCCATATGGGACAGGTCTACCTTTTCTGTGTCCACGGTCACACGGGAGGGGTCCCGATCGGTAACAAGTGAACTCCCGATTCTGCTTGTCGGGTTGGAGGGATCACGCGTCCATGATCAGGCTTCCGAGGTTTTTCACCCGGCGTACCGGCTGGATGGCAGCAATCTTCCTTGCGAGCGTGTTCCTTCTGCTCACCATAGCCAACGTCTGGATCTATCAGAGGGTCGAAGCGGCCCTCGAGGAGAACCTGGGTGAAAGACTCTCCTCGGTGGTCCGTACTCTGCTCGCTACCGGTACGGTCCAGGGTGATGCCCTGCAGGCGGAAATGGGGACGTTCGATGAGAACGAACTCCTCTATATCGATGAGGTCCTGAAGCTGGTGCAGGAAGAGAATGAGCTCGATGCGATCCTCCTGCTCGATCCGGTCGAGTTCGTTGTCGGCTATTCTTCGAGTGATCTCTACCGTACCGGCGGGGAATACGCGCACCTTGAGACCCATGGTGAGGCCATTGTGGAGGCGATCACCACGCGTGACGTCACCGTCTCCCGGACCATTCCTGTCGGTTCGATCTACCTGAAAAGCGGGTTCGCCCCGGTCTTCACTCTTCTCGGAGATGAAGAGGTTGTCGGGATCCTGGTCGTTGAGGCCAGCGCTGACTTCCTCGATGTACTGGGGACCGTCCGCGGCGTGATGCTGAGCGGCATGCTCGCTACCGGCATTCTGCTCCTTCTTCTCGTGGCGACTTACCTGGGGCTCCAGGCACAGGTCCGGCACGCGAGGAAGGCTCTCGAGCGGGAGGACCGGATGGCGGCGATGGGAAGGCTTGCCAGTCAGGTAGCACACGAGATCCGGAATCCGGTCGGGATCATCAAGTACTCTGCCCGGCGGATGACGAAGTGGCTCGACAGTCTCGGCGGCGGGCGACGGGATGTGGATCCGGAACTGATCGAGATGGTGCGGTATATCGAAGAGGAGTCGGGGCGACTGGAAGACCTGACCGACCGCTATCTCACCTACGCGCGTCATGGCTCACTGCGGATAGGAGAGGTCGATCCGCGTGACCTGATGGAGTCGGCTGCGCTCGCGCTCGAACGAAGTGAACCGCGCGCCGGGATAACAATGAAGGTCGAGATCGAGGATGGATTGCCTCTGTTCCAGGGCGATCCCGATCTCCTGAGACAGGTTCTGCTGAATCTCAGCTGGAACGCGGTGGAGGCAATGGGCACCGATGGGGTCATCACCCTTTTCGCTCGCCGTGACTCTGCCGACAGAGAGACCGGTGATCTGCTGATCGGGGTCGAGGACACCGGACCGGGTATCCCCGAGGGCCTGAGAGAACGGATATTCGATCCCTTCTTCAGTACCCGCGCGGATGGGAACGGGCTCGGACTCTATATCGTCCACGGAATCGTCAGCGCTCACGGCGGAGAGATTGCCGTGGAGACGGCGCCTGAGGGCGGAGCGCGATTCGTGTTCCGGCTCCCGATAGAACCGGACGGCGATACCTGATGAAATACACCGCTCCGTGATTGCGGTGATGTATCGGTACTCGAACGCCGGCGTAATCGCTGAGCGATGTACCAGGGAGGCTTGAGGGATGTCACGAATACTCGTGGTTGATGATGAAGCCCGCATGGCGGGCCTGATCAGGATGGAACTGGAAGAGCATGCCCATTCAGTTTCCACGGCGGGCGATGGAGCCATGGCCCTCGAACTGGTGGGCAGGAATGACTTCGATCTGGTGCTTACCGACCTCCGCATGCCGGGAATGGATGGACTCACCCTCCTGAAAGCGGTGAAGGAACAGTCACCGGAGACGGCGGTCGTCCTCATGACCGCATACGCATCGGCCCAGACTGCCGTGAGCGCCATGAAGGAGGGAGCGTACGATTACCTGATAAAGCCGTTCGAGATGGACGAACTGCTCATCATGGTGGAACGGATAGACTCTCAGCAGCGACTCCTCCTTGAAAACACCCAACTCCGTGAGAACCTGGGCGCCGGCGAAGTTTCGATCCTCGGTGAGTCAGAAGCGATGCGGGAGGTGTTCGAACTGGTCGGAAAGGTCGCTGATCAGGATGCCACCGTCCTCATCGAGGGGGAGTCGGGAACCGGTAAGGAACTGATAGCACGCTCGATCCACGCCGCGAGTCACAGGGCGGGATCTCCCTTTGTGGTCGTGAATTGCGCCGCGATCCCCGATACCCTTATCGAATCTGAACTCTTCGGACATGAAAAAGGAGCCTTCACCGGTGCCGACCGGAAAAAACTCGGCAGGTTCGAACTCGCAGACGGCGGCACGGTGTTCCTCGATGAGATATCGGAACTTTCCGGTCAGGCGCAGGTGAAGCTGTTGAGGGTCCTGCAGGAACGAACAGTGGAGCGGCTCGGTGGAGGGGTCGAGACGATCCGCATCGACGTGCGTGTACTTGCAGCCACGAATCGGAATCTGCAGGAGCAGGTCTCGCGGGGAGGATTCCGGGAAGATTTTTTTTACCGGCTGAACGTCTTTCCCATCCACCTCCCGCCTTTGCGGGAGCGTGCCGGAGACATCCCTCTTCTGGCCGGTCATTTCGCCTCCTCGAACGGAGCAGGGGGTATAGCACCGGATGCGGTGAAGATCCTGCAGCAGTACCGGTGGCCCGGCAATGTCCGGGAACTGGAGAACGTGATCGAACGAGCCGCGATCCTGGCGGGCCCGGGAGAAGAGATCACCACCCGATTCATCTCGCACCTCGAGGCGATCCCTGAGAGTGATGAGGGTGCGCCACGTGTGACCATTCCGGAGGGTGGAGTGGATATGGAGGACCTCGAGAAACAGCACATCCTCGAGGCCTTGAGGAAGTCGGAGGGGAACAAGAGCGAAGCGGCGAGGCTGTTGCACATGAGCCGACGTCGCCTTTACTCTCGAATGCAGCACCATGACATCGAATACTGAGCCGCGGACTTCGGGAAACAGGATATCGGCATGGCTGAAGAGATGAACGACAGAGTGGATCAGATCATCAGCATCGAGAACCACATCCACGAAACACAGAAGAAGGTTCCAGAAGCCAGCGGGCAGTTCTCGGGAGTTCTCTGTGAGATCGCGCTGGCGGCCAAGATCGTCTCCCGGGAGGTCCGGCGTGCCGGTCTTGCGGATATTCTGGGCGTGACCGGTGAAGTGAACGTCCAGGGTGAAGCGGTCAAGAAACTGGACGTGTTCGCCCAGACCGTCTTCGTGGAGATACTGAAGCGTGGCGGTCGGGTCCACGCCATCGTATCGGAAGAATCCGAGGAGATCATCAAGATCCCCGGTTTCATGCCGCACGGCCACTACCTGATCACCATCGATCCTCTGGACGGTTCCTCAAATACCGACGCCAACATCCCGGTCGGCACGATATTCGGTATCTATCGGCGCACCCCGGGCGAACTGGCTGAAGACGAAGATCTGTTCCATCGACCGGGCAGTGAACAGGTCGGAGCTGGGTATGTGATCTATGGTTCCTCGACTGTCCTGGTCTATGCGACGCGCCTGGGCGGGGTGCATGGATTCACCCTCGACCCGAGTCTGGGAGAATTCATCCTGAGTCATCCGCATATCAGGACCCCGGAGCGCGGGAGTATCCTGAGCGTCAATGAGGGATATCGACCGTGGTGGAAGGAGAATACGAGAGAGTATATCGACTTTCTGAAATCGGAGGGAGAGAACCGGCCCTATCTCTGCCGCTATGTGGGCAGTCTGGTCGCCGATTTTCACCGGGACCTCGTGTACGGCGGCATTTTCCTCTACCCGGAGAACGGAAAGGATCCCGATCAGCCGCACGGGAAACTGCGCCTGCTCTATGAAGCAGCGCCACTCGCCTTCGTGGCCGAGGAAGCGGGTGGTAAAGCATCCACCGGTGACACGCGTATCCTGGACATCGTTCCGGATGATATCCATCAACGGGTGCCCCTGATCATCGGCAGCAGGCTCGATGTGGAGGATTACGAGGCGTACTATCGGGGGGAGCGCTGAGAAGTCCCCGGATAACAGATCAAATGTACCAATGGCACGCGTTCAATGAGGGCGCGTGGGCATGCAATCAGGAGAGAAATGATGATCACCGCGACCTGGCACGGACACAGCTGTTACACAATCGATATCGACGGGACGAAGATCGTAGTGGATCCCTTCCTGACCGGATCACCCGTCGCCCGGATGAAAGCTGATGAAGTGGAGGCGGATTTCATCCTCCTCTCACACGGGCACAGTGACCACCTGGGCGACGCGCTCGCGATCGCCGCTCGCACCGGCGCGACCATCGTCGCGCCTAACGAACTGGCCGTCTATTGCGGTGAGCAGGGCGCCGCGGTGCACCCGATGCACATCGGCGGAGGGTTCAACTTCCCCTGGGGGCGCCTGCAGCTCACGATCGCTCATCATGGTTCGGCCCTGATCGAGGATGGTGGTCGGCCGCTCTACCTCGGGAGTCCATGCGGTTTTCTGATCAAGACAGAGACGAAATGCATCTACTTCGCCGGTGACACGGGTCTCTTCCTCGACATGAAACTGATCGGTGACCGGAACCGCATCGATCTCGCATTGCTGCCGATCGGAGACAACTTCACGATGGGAGTGGAGGATGCTGTCACCGCCACTGAATACCTGAAGCCGAAGGTCGCGATCCCGATGCACTACGGGACATGGGAAGTGATCGACACCGATCCCGAAGAGTTCGCGGCAGGCACCGAAAAAGTCGGCATCAAGAGTGTGGTACTGCAGGTTGGTGAGAGTTACACGATCGAGTGAACCGACGGGAGCCTTACCACTGTCCGATACACCAGCAGGAGTACCGGGAAGAGAGGGCCC
>JALGVQ010000270.1 GCA_025774615.1 bacterium | reverse complement strand
GGCGTCTCGGCTCAGAGGCCGACCAGCCGCACCGGATCAGGTACAAACCGCTGAGGCGTGCATAAGGGCTGGAGGGACGCTGAACTACTTTAACTGTTCCATACCCGCGAATTCGCGGGAGGGGGAGAATCTCTCGAGAACTTCCCGGTCTTCATCGGTCAGCTCGTCTATTACGAGCCTTGTCAGCACATGAGCCAGGCCGGGACCGATCATGAATCCCTGACCGCACATGCCCACCGCGTGTATATAGCCCTCAACCTCCTCAGCCCAGCCTACGATGGGTGAGGCGTCCGGTGTCATGGGATCTTCGCACCTTGATGCTCCTGAGTCTCGGCATCAGGTCCACCAGGCGTCTGGAGATGTGGGGAAGGAACCCGGAGGTCTCCCGGCGGTCGGTCCCCACGATCGGCGGATCGGGTGTGACACAGAAGATCACCTGGCCGGTGGCGTGCTGGTAGAAATAGTAGTTCGCCGAACCCTCGACGGGACGGATATCCACGATCATCGGCTTGAGGAAGGGGGCTACCGGTTCGGTGACACCCGCTTCATGGGAGTCGGGAACGACCGGCACATCGAGCCCGACCATCCGGGCGACCTCCCGGGCACCGGCACCGGCGGCGTTGATCACGACCGGAGCCTCGTATGTGCCCCGATCCGTCACTACCCTTCTGACCCTGCCGTTCTCCCTGGTGATCTCTGAAACTGACTCGTTGAAGCGATAGTCCGCTCCAAGCTTAAGGCCCTGACGGTAGAACACATACGTCGACAGAAGGGGAGAGGCGCTCCCGTCTCCGGGGGAATACGTGCCTCCGATCAAACCGTCACGGTTGAGATCGGGTACGACTTCGAGCAATTCATCCCTGTCGAGCCATCCGATGTCGAGCCCGTAAGACTGCTGGACTACCAGGAGATCCTTCAGGATCTTTTCCTCGCGCTCACGGTACGCGATGAACGAGTAACCGCCGCGGGACCACTCGATATCGTCACCGTACCGCTCTTCCCACTGGGAGAAGATCTCGATGCTCTTCAGGCAGGTTCTGATCTTGGCCGCATCGGAGTGGGTGGCCCGGATGCCGCCGATGGCAGCTTTGCTTGCTCCCTGACCGACACTGGCGCATCGATCGATGACCAGGGTCGAGACGCCCGCCTCGGCGAGGTAGAGAGCCGTAGGGGTTCCGACACTGCCGGCTCCGATAATGATCACATCATATGTGGTTCGGTTATGCACCTTCTTAACCTTCGGTCCCGCAGAAGACACCCAGAGGGATCTCCACGAAGAAGGGACGATCCACGTTGTCGGTGACCTCATCCAGGTCGATGCCCTCCTCGGCGAAGAGCCGCTTGATGAGTCCGCTGCAGGTCTTCGCTCCACAGGCACCCATCCCTGACCGGGTAGCGACCTTGATCTCATTGATGTCACGGGAGCCTGCCCGGATCATGGCGCGGATCTCACCGGCGCTGACCCGTTCGCAGCGACAGACGATCGTGTCGTCGGTCAGGCGTTCCACATAGAGATCCATCGGTTCGGTCACCTGGTGGTCCTGGACCTGGAGTCCAGCGATCTGCTTCGCGATCTCCTTCGGCGCCTTCACCATGACCTTCCAGGTGTTGCTCTTCTTTTTCTCCCCCGGTTCAACTTCGGGAACGCCCGGTACGCTTATGGCGCCCGCCCGGACCTTGTCCACAACACAGGTTCCCAGCACGGCCCCGACGGTATCGAGTACGGTGACCGTGTCGCCCTTCTTCACTGAATCTTTCGCGAACTCATGGGCGATCGTGACAATGGGGAAGTCGGGGTCTTTCCGGTAGTCGACCATGGTGACCGCAAGTCCCGGACAGATGGTGACACACTGAGCACAGCCGGTGCACTGCTCCCCGATCTCTTCACCGATGAAACGGGGTGTATTCCGGATATCGTCTCCCACTGTGACGGCGTGTATCGGGCAAACAGAGATGCACGGATTGCAGGGGATCTCTTCGGAGCAGTGGAAGAGGGGGAAGATCCCATCCACCTTTCCGGGAATACTCTCCGTGTGGGTTGCTCCCGGCTTCGATTTCAGGACCTTTTCCGTCTCAAGCCACTCTTCGGGTGCCTCTTCTACATTCCGGCCAAGGGCCCGGGCGATCTCACGTCCCTTGATCTTACCGGAGAACATGGCAGCGGATGCTTCGGCGATCTCGTGGGCATCACCGGCGGAGTAGACCTCCATGCCGAATGCCACACCCTTGTGGTAGAACTCATCGACCGGGTCAAGTCCCACCGCGATGAGCACCGTATCGCACTCGAAGGACTGCTCGGTGCCGGGTATGACCTTCCAGTCGGTGTCTATCCCGGCGATGGTGATCGACTCGACATGCTCATCGCCGTTGGCAGAGACGATCGTGTGGGAGGTATGGATAGGCACCCCGAACCGGACCAGCTTGTCCTCGTGCACTTTGTAGCCACCACACTCCGGCAAAGCCTCGATGAGGCCCACGACCTGGATCCCGGCCTGCAGGGCGTGATAACCGGCAATGAGTCCTACGTTTCCGCCTCCCACGATAAAGAGCTTCTCGGCTGCTCTGACCAGGTCACGGTTGACCAGGGTCTGAAAGGCGCCGGCGCCATAGACACCGGGCAGGGTATTGCCTTTGAAGATGAGTGATTTCTCACGTGCACCCGCGGCGACGAGCATTATCCGGGGCTTCACGAGCACATAGTGTCTGCCGTCACGGACCAGGCCGACCTTCTGATCGCTGAAAACTGCTGCCGCATTGGTATTGGCCCAACTGGTCACGCTCTCGTATCGGTCGATCTGCGACTCCAGCAGATCACCGATCTCGATACCCCGCATCCCGGCGTAACAATCGGCCATGGAGCCGAAGAACTTATGAGTCTGAAGCACCAGTTTGCCGCCCAGCTTGTGCTTGTCATCGACGACGAGGGTCTCAACCCCTGCTTCTCCCAGCTCGATGGCAGCCGACAGGCCTGCCGGGCCACCGCCGATGATGAGACATTCGACTTCGATCTCCTCCACATCGAGGAAAGAGGGTGCTTCATCCACTTCGGGGAGTACGGGATTGCCCTCGACCGGCTCCACGCGCACGCCCGGCTGCACCAGTTCCATGCACGACTTCACCGGATGGTCGTTGGCGATGACCATGCACTGGGAGCACTGACCGTTGGCGCAGAATATCCCCTGAGGAGAGTTGTCTTTGGGGTGGTGTCCGAAGATGTGGATGCCATTGGCGAAGAGGGCCGACGAGATCGTTTCTCCCTGTCTGGCCTGCAGTTTCTGCCCGGCCCAGGAGAACTCGACGGATTCTCCCTCCTCAACGTTGAGGATGGGATGTTCCCGGATATGTAAATCTCTGGAATCCGGACTGGTCAAAACGGCGCTCTCCTGAAAGATCTCATCCCCTCTGCCGGTTGACAGAGCAGTTATGCTCATGCGGAACAGATAATGACGCAATAATGATAATCAAATCGACCTGAAAACAGGACCAGATAGTCTTTTTTGAACCGGATTCCAATCCGATGGGCTATGCCGCTATCCTTGACACGAAGATGATTGCCGTCGATTAACAGAATCTGACAGGAAACTGTTCAGATATGCTTCTGAAAAAGCAGAGGTAGGTGCTGACGATG
>JALGVQ010000269.1 GCA_025774615.1 bacterium | reverse complement strand
AGCATCTCACTCGATATGAATTTGCCCATGTTGGAGTAGACCGCGTCGGGCATGATCGCCCCGCTCCCGGTCTCCTTCGCTGCGACAACAGCAGCCTTGGCCATCCCACTTACCAGGATCGAGGCCTTGTATATCTCGAAGATCTTCTCATTGGTGTTGCTCAGGAAGTAATCCCCCTTCGTGCCGTTGTATTCCGAGACGAGCATCGCCGAACCGGTCAGGAGGTCGAAGATCGCCGGCTTGCAGGCGGTGTAGGCGAACCGGTGAAGGGTCGCGAAGAGGTTGGCGTAGATGGCCGCGTATTTGTGTTCCCGGCAGAGGAATACCCGCTCGTGGGGAACGAAGCAGTTGTCGAAGAGGATGAGCCCTTCCTTGTTCAGATAGTTCTTCCCGTAGGAGGGAGCATACTCGTAGTCGAGCGCGGTGATCTCCGGCCCCAGGACATAGCGTTCCAGTCCCTCTGCGTCACCGGGAACAGCGAAGGCCACTGCGCAGTCGGCATCAGTCGCTCCGAACTGCAGGCCGGGCAGCACGATGATCTCTTCGGTATAGAGGCTCGTGGTGATCGGGGTTTTGATCCCGCTGACATAGATGCCCTCATCGGTCTCCTTCACGATGCGGACGTAGCTGTCCAGCTCTGCCTGCTTGTGCGGCGGCAGGCTCCGGTCACCCTTGGCATCGGTCACCGCTCCGGCGGGGGCGATGTCGTTGTCCTGGATATACCGGAGATAGTCGAGCAGGCGCTGGTGGTAGTTGGTCTCGTTCTTGTTTGCCTTGTCCAGCTGGTGGGTACCGACATAGAGAGCATGGAGCGCATCGGAGCCGACACATCGCTGCACACAACCGACCTCCTTGGCCAGCGTGTTGATCATCTTCAGTTTCTTCGTGAGATCTTCCCGGTTCTCGGGGATGTGGTTGTACCGGTTGACCATCTTGCCGGTCAGTGGTGACCGGGCGGTCATGATATCCTTCGTATCAGGATCGTGCGCCCGTTTGTATGTCAGCGCGACGACGTTCCGGCCCTTCTGGATGTCGGGATCATCGTAGGGTTTCTCCAACAACCGGTCGCGGATGATATTCGGCCGCATCGCCTCCAGAGCTTCTTCATACTCTTCGGCAGTCTTCAGAATCTCCTGATCACCCATGGTATTCTCCCCGATCTGTTCAGAGACTGGATCCCGGACTTCTGGTGGGTCGAAGCATGAGAACAGGCAGCACCACCCCACCCCGGTATCATCATGCCATCTGATAGATACACTTCCAGACTCCTCCGGTAAAGTTAGATAACCAGTCGCTCTGAATTGCTCCCTCGACCCTCCCCCCGGATCTGCGATAGCCTGTTACAGGAGTGTCACACAGCTGATACATCCGTGGTAACCCATGCATGGGAGACCAGCATCAGGCAACCAGGCATCTGAGTCTGAAAATCAACTGGTATTCCCTATAACCACTTGATAATCAATGTTTTACATGAGGTAAATGACGACGGCTCCTTCTTCAGAGGTTACTGGCATGAGAATTGATGTGTTAATCGGTCGAACGTGATCCGTCGGGCGGCTCGTAGATCGCAGATGAGCCGAATCCGGGGGTCGATACAAAACCACATCAGACCAGGAGCTGATCATGCACCAGCGACAGAGAATCATGGTTGCACTTGCCATCGCGGTGTTATCGGGAGTGATGTCCGTTGAGGCAGGGGCCCAGACGATAAACCGACAAGATCAGGTCCAGTTCGGTCTCAGGAATATGGGAGGCCCTCGACTCGGGGTCACCTATGTGTTCGGGGATGGACCACTCTACCAGTATCTGATGGAAAACAACATGGATCGCGTGATCAGCCAGTTTGGCTGGCACTTTGAACATCAGGTCGTTCCTGAAGGTGGAGGACCCCAGTTCGTGATCCAGGTCGTGCCCCTGTTCGGTGGAGTCGAATATGGTAAAATTGCACCAGTAATCGCTCTGGCGATGGGAGTCAGATTCCCGAAGGGGATTGAATTCGGATTGGGACCGGAATTGATAATCGCAGAGCATGGTTTGAAATCAGCACTTGTGATGGGAATAGGGAAGACCTTCGATTACAGTGGGGTGAGCATCCCGGTGAACCTGGTGTTCACCAGAAATAACGACGGGGGGAGACTCTCGATATTATTTGGATATGCAATTCAGAAGCGTGGAGTTTCTGATTGAGCGTATGATCGCAGCCCGGTGGAGGGAACCTCTACCGGGCGCCTCCTGGTGAGATCTCAGATCCCGAAATAGTCGGGAGCGTTATCCTGCTTCCACTTGATGTTGCAGCCGATGCCGGGAACCTGTTCCTCCGGTACCGGTTCTCCGGCCAGCAGGGCGTCCATGGCAGCGATGAGGTTCTCACCCGTCGGAGTACCGCTGTTCGGTCTGGTTGCGTCGAACTGCCCCCGGTAGACAAGCTTCTGATCCCGATCGAAGAGATAGATATCGGGTGTGCAAGCCGCCCGGTAGGCCTTGGCCACTTCCTGGGATTCATCGAACAGGTAGGGAAATGAGTATCCGATCCGCTCCTTCGCTTCCCGCATCTTCTCCGGACTGTCATCCGGATACGCCTCGGTGTCATTGGAATTGATTCCTACGAACCGGATACCGCGCGCCTCGTACTCACGCGCAACCGCAGCCAGCTCTGTCTGAACATGGATCACATACGGACAGTGGTTACACAGGAAGATGACAACCAGTGCCTCACTGCCGGTCAGGTCAGCGAGGGAGACGGTAGTGCCCTCGGTATCGGGCAGGCTGAATCCGGGAGCAGTGGTTCCCAGTGGAAGCATTGTCGATTCGGTCAACGCCATGGTACGATCTTCTCCTTGCGGTGAAAGTCTGATCTGTCACATATTCAGTTACAAATAATTGCCCAGATAAGCAAGCTCCAATGTGGAGAATTATACCGGCCCCAGAGAGGTAATCAGATGCTCGATAGCATATCCAGGTTCCCGATCCTGAAGAAAGCGATCCTTCTTGCCCTGCTGTCTGTGATAGTGACAGCCGAAAGATCACCGGCTCAGACTCAGTCTTCGTCGCTTGAGCGCTTTCAGGTCTCAGAGAATGTCTGGATGCTCTCCGGTCGTGGCGGAAATGTCGGCGTTGTGGTGACCGGCGAGGGCGTTATCGTCATCGACACCCAGTACAGCACCTAGGCTCCCGCCATTATCGAACATATCCGCGCAATCACCACTCAACCGATCCGCTACATCGTCAATACCCACGTGCATGGCGACCATGTGGGTGGTAACGCGATTCTCCAGCAATTTGGAGATATAATCGCCCACCGGAACACATTCGAACGTATGCGTGCCACCGGGG
>JALGVQ010000073.1 GCA_025774615.1 bacterium | reverse complement strand
TACTCTTGATGCCCTGCAGTCACTGGCGCTGTACCACCGACGGCGACTCGGCCTGCCGGTGGTCGGAGTGACAGGAAGCAACGGCAAGACCACGACCAAGGAGATGATCGCCGCAATCCTCGGAACCCGTTTCAGGGCACTTCGGAGCGAGGGATCACTGAACAACCATATCGGTGTACCCCTGACCCTGCTGAGAATGCGCAGGACCCATGAGATCGTGGTCGCCGAGATGGGTATGAACCATGCTGGAGAGATCACACGACTGTGTGAAATCGCCGAACCCACTGCGGGAGTCGTCACCAATGTCGGTTCGGCCCACCTGGAGTTCTTCGATGATCTGGATGGGATCGCCGATGCCAAGCGGGAACTGGTCGAGGCGATCGGGCCGCACGGTTTTGTGGTTTTGAACGGTGACGATCCCCGTGTGAGATCGATGAGCGCGAACACCGAAGCGCGATCGATCACCTTCGGTTTCTCAGAAGGTGTCGATGTGCGCGGGGAGATCATCGAGTCGATCGGTGGCGTTTTCCCGCTCTTTCGGTACAACGATGGGGCACCGATCAGATTATGGGTTCCCGGACAGCACAACGTCGCAAACGCCCTGGCAGCGATCGTCGTGGGCGAGGCGATGGGGTGCTCCCCCGAGGAGATCCAGGATGGACTCGAATCGTACCGGGGGGTGAAGTGGCGGACAGAAGTCATTGAGAGCGGCGGAATCGTTGTACTGAACGATGCATACAACTCGAATCCGGTCAGTGCCGTTGCCGCGCTCTCGCTTCTGCGGGACTGGAGCAACTCCCGCCCGATGCGGCGGGTCGCGGTCCTGGGAGACATGCTCGAACTGGGTGAAGAGAGCGGAGAACTCCACGCGGTGATCGGACAGGAAGCGTTCGAATGCGGCGTTGAATTGCTCGTGGCAGTGGGTGAGTTCGCCGGCGAGATCGCCGACGGGGCGCGTCTGGCCGGGATGAGCGATGACCGTATCCTGCTTACCGGGAGCGCGGACGATGCCTGGGATGCATTGGATGGCAGACTTGGCCAGGGCGATCTGATCCTGCTGAAAGCGAGCCGGGGTGTCGGGCTCGAACGGCTGGCCGGACGGATCCAGGAGAAGTACTCCGATCTCGATTCGACCGAAGGAGGTGAGTGAGGTGCTCTATCATCTGCTCCTCCCACTCAGTGACCAGGTCGGGTTCCTGCGCCTCTTCGGTTACATCTCATTCCGTTCTGCGCTGGCTGCAATAACTGCGCTGTTGATCTGTTTCGTGTTCGGTTCCTGGCTGATCCGACAGCTCTCACGATGGCAGCTGCGTGAGCACATCCGGCCTGATGGTCCAACGACGCATCTGGTCAAAGCCGGTACACCGACGATGGGTGGATTACTGATCCTGGCGGCAGTGCTGGTGCCGACCCTGCTCTGGCAGCGACTCGATACGAGTTTCACCTGGATCATCCTGCTCTGCACGATCTGGATGGGAGGGGTCGGGTTCGTCGATGACTATCTGAAGACAGTGAAGCAGTATCCGAAGGGTCTGGTGGCGAGATACAAACTCCTTGGACAGGTCACTCTCGGTCTGATCGTCGGACTGATCATGATCTTCTGGCCTCCAGGTCCACCCGAATATGCGACCGCGACGATGGTCCCGTTCGTCAAGGAAGCGATGCTCGACTTCGGGGTGCTCTACATCCCCGTCGTCATCCTTGTTGTTACAGCGACATCGAATGCCGTGAATCTCACGGACGGACTCGATGGTCTGGCGATCGGGCTCGTCGGGATCGCCATGCTGGCTTTCATGCTGATGGCGTACGTGACCGGGAACACGATATCAGCGGAATACCTGAACATCATCTATATGCCGGGATCAGAGGAGCTCACGATCTTCGCGCTCTCAATGGTCGGGGCATGTCTGGGATTTCTCTGGTTCAATGCCCATCCCGCACAGGTGTTCATGGGAGATACCGGTTCGATGGCGCTCGGAGGAGCGCTCGCCGGGATGGCGCTGCTTCTGAAGAAGGAATTCCTGCTGATCATCGTCGGCGGCGTATTCGTGGTGGAAGCCGCTTCGGTGCTGATCCAGGTGGCCTCTTACCGGTGGAGGAATGAGAAACGGGTCTTCAGAATGGCCCCGATCCACCACCACTTCGAGCTCCTTGGATGGGCGGAGTCACGGGTAGTGATCCGTTTCTGGATCATCGGGATCCTGCTGGCTCTGGTTAGTCTGACGACGTTCAAGATCAGGTAATGGAGGACTGAGATGCTCACATTCAACCTGGGTAGGAAAACAACTTCACTATCCGCCGATGATACCGGTGATACCCGTCCTGTCGAGGTGGATCAGACCGGTGTGGAGCCTGGTGGTGAGTCTCGTTCGACGCCACCGATAAAGGTGGATGGAGACTGAGACGTGGATGTTGCGGGCAAAAGAGTGGTGATCATCGGTCTGGGAATCTCCGGGCGATCAGTGGCGGGGCTGCTGGCCCGTCGCGGCGCTCGTGTAGTGGCAAGCGATTCGGCGTCTCAACCTGACCGGCAGGGGGAACTGGCAGAACTGGAGAGCAGGGGGGTTGAGATTGAAACCGGTGGTCACAGCCGCACCCTGCTGGACGGCGCCGACCTGGTAGTGCTTTCACCCGGTGTCGATCCAGCGTCCGGCCCGGCGGCCGAAGCGTTGAAGCGCGGGATGAAGGTTGTGAGCGAGATCGAGGCGGCATCGTGGTTCTTCGATGGGTCGGTGATCGGGATAACGGGAAGTAATGGCAAATCGACAACAACAGCACTCACGGCGGACATGCTCCTGGCCGGCGGGATCAGTGCTGTTGCCGGGGGGAACCTTGGACGGGCCTTCTCCTCGATCGTTGTTGAGGAACCGGAGGCTGAGGTGATCGTGCTGGAGCTCTCATCGTTCCAGTTGGAGAAGATTGAGACATTCCGGGCTGAGACCGGGGTTCTCCTCAATGTGACTCCCGACCATCTCGATCGCCATCCGACGGCGGAATTGTACGAAGCAGCGAAGGCGCGGTTGTGGGAGGGGCAGCGCCAGGGGGACTGGGCCATTTACTGTGCCGATGACGATGGCGCCACCCGTCTGGCCGGACTCGCGCCTGGTGAACGACTCTCCTTCACACTGGATGGCAGGCCGGCGGGTCCCGGGGCATGGATCGAGGATCATGAAGGAACAACTCACGCGGTGGCGTCACTGCCAGGCAGTGAGGAAACGGAACCACTCTTCGCGCTGGATGATCTGCAACTGCCCGGCAGCCACAATCTTCTGAACGCGCTGGCGGCTGCTCTTGCCGCCCGGCGCTACGGTATTCGGAGGAACGCAATCGGTGAGGCACTGCGAGCGTTCAGGGCACTTCCCCACCGTATGGAGCCGGTCGGCGTTATCGAAGGCGTACGGTTCTATAACGACTCGAAGGCCACGAACGTGGCGTCGGCACAGGCGGCGCTGAGTGGTTTCGAGTCGGGTGTGGTCCTCCTCGCGGGAGGGAAATACAAGGGGATCCCGTTTTCCCCCCTCCGGGAGGAACTCAAGCGGTGCGGTACTGCAGCTGTATTGATCGGCGAGTCCCGGCCCTGGCTGCTGAATGATCTGGAGGGCACGGTACCGCTCCATGAGGCTGAAAGTCTTGAGGATGCGGTCACGACCGCCTGGCGGTTGGCCGGGGATGAAGGGGTGGTACTCTTCGCTCCGGCGTGTTCCAGTTTCGACATGTTTTCGAACTACGAAGAGCGAGGCGATCGTTTCAGGGAAGCGGTCAGCCGGTTGAGGAAGGAGGTTCTGGAGAGAGAGTGAAGTCGAGGAAGCGGAAGAAGCGGAAATCGCATCAGAGCCTGGTGCGTAGCGGCAGTCACGTCACACCACCGGCAGCCCAGATGGACAGGACCATCCTGATGCTGGTGCTCCTGCTCGTGGGGCTGGGCACCGTGATGGTGTACAGCGCTTCCTCTGCAGTCGCGGCGTCACAGTTCGGCGACAGTGCCTGGTACCTGAAACGTCACCTTGCGAGGGTCGTTATCGGTATTGGTATCATGTTCATCCTCTCGAGAGCACGTTTTGCCCGGGTGGTCCGTCTCGGTCGGCCTCTTCTGTTATTCAGCTTCGTGGCACTTATCGTCGTCCTCCTCCCGGGGATCGGCGGGGAATCGAACGGCGCCCAGCGCTGGTTATCACTGGGACCGATCAGTTTCCAGCCTTCCGAGCTCGCGCGTTTCGCGCTTCTTCTCTGGCTCGTCGATATGCTTGTGGCCAGACGCAATCTGCTCGACCGATTCCAGGAAGGGTTTGTGCCGATCATCGTTCCGGTCGCCACGGTCGTCGCACTCATCATGCTTGAGGATTTCTCCTCCGCTGTAGCCGTGGCATTGATCTGCGCAGGTTTGATAGCGCTGGCTGGCGCCCGTCTCATCCATTTCGGGGCGATCACAGCCGCTGCCCTGCCGCTGGCCTGGATCGCGCTGATGGGAAGTGAATACCGTCGTGCACGGATACTGGCCTTCTTCGATGGCGGAAGTGACCTTCAGGGATCGAATTACCAGGTATGGCAGTCTCTGATCGCTCTCGGCGATGGAGGGCTCTTCGGGAAAGGGCTCGGACACAGTGCACAGAAACTCAGGTTCCTCCCGGAACCGTTCAACGACTTCATATTCAGCATTATCGGGGAGGAACTCGGATTCATCGGAGCCATTGTGGTTCTCATCCTCATCCTGGCTCTCGTTCTCAGAGGATTCAAGGTTGCCCGGGCGGCCGGCTCAGCGACCGGAGCCCTGCTGGCAGCGGGTATCTCTCTCACGATAGGGATCTACGCACTGGTGAATATAGGGGTGGTGACATCCCTTCTGCCGGCGACGGGACTTGCCCTTCCCTTTATCTCATACGGTGGCTCTTCCCTCGTGATCTCACTGGCCGGCGCGGGTCTGCTTCTGAGTGTGTCCCGAACAGTGGATCTGAGTGTGGATGATCCGGGGGGGAGGATACTCCCATGAGGATCTGGGTTGCTGCTGGCGGGACCGGAGGGCATCTCTTCCCCGCCCTCGCGGTGATCGAGGAGATGGAAGAGCGTCTGCCGGAAGTTGAGACGAGATTCGCGATCAGTAAACGGGGGCTCGAAGAGCGAGTCCTCTCCGGAGAAGGCCGCTCATACATCACCCTCTCTGTAGAGGGGTTCCACCGGCGTGAAGTGGCACGGAACCTGCTTTTTCCGGTGAACGCGTTCGCCGGACTCATCCAGAGTCTCCGGGAGATCATCAGGTTCAGACCGCACGTGGCATTCGGCACCGGTGGATTCGTCTCGGGTCCAGCCCTGCTTGCCGCGAGGCTGGCCGGTGTACCGGTGGTACTGCTGGCGCTCGACGCGATGCCCGGGGCAACGATCCGCATCCTGGCTCCTCTGGCAGGTCGGGTATTCATCGCTCATGAAGAAGCGCGTGGAGCACTTCGACGACGGAGGAATGTTGCGTTTTCCGGCACCCCGTCCCGTCCGATCGACCGCGTGGATCGCGCGGAGGCGCGAACCGTGATGGGGCTTGCGACCGGAGGATTCTGCCTGTTTGTGACCGGTGGTTCCCAGGGATCGAGGGCGTTGAACAGCGTGGTCTCAGACGCGCTGGAAGATCTGCTCGCCATCCCCGATCTCAGCATCCTGTGGCAGACCGGTTCGCACGAATACGACGATATCAGCAGCCGTGTCGACAGGCTCCTTGAGAACGGTACAGAGGACGCGGCCGGGCGAGTCGCGGTACGACCGTTCATCGAAGAGATGAACTCTGCCTGGTCAGCGACCGATCTCGCCCTCTGCCGTTCCGGCGCTTCGACGCTCGCCGAGCTGAGTTCCCATGGGATCGCTTCACTGCTGGTACCCCTTTCCACTTCGGCAGCGGGGCACCAGGAGGCGAATGCCAGGGCCATGTCAGAAGCGGGCGCGGCAGTGCTCATACCTGAGGCTCGTCTGTCGGCAGAGGTACTCATCACCGAGATCACCAGGTGTTCGGATGATCCCGGGATGCTTAAGGCAATGTCTGAAGCTGTGTCCGGCCTGTCACAGGGAGATGCTGCCCTCCGGATCGCCGGAGGACTCGTCGAGATGGCCAGGGATATACCGGATGAGGACCGTGAACGGATGACAGCGATGTTCGTGGGGAGGGGATCATGACCAGATTCACACGCATCGAGCGGATCCACTTCGTGGGGATCGGTGGAATCGGCATGAGCGGGATCGCCGAATTGCTTCTGAAGCAGGGGTATCAGGTGAGTGGTTCAGACCTCAGTCTCACCGAGGTGACCGACCGGCTCGAGGAACTGGGCGCGCAGGTGTTCAAGGGACATGACGCCGCGCATGTCGATCAGGCAGATGCCGTTGTCTATACCTCAGCGGTCGATCGTGATAATCCCGAGGTCCGGCGCGGACACGAACTGAAGGTGCCGGTCATCAGGCGTGCGGAGATGCTGGGTGAACTGATGCGGCTGCATTTCAGTATCGGTATAGCCGGCACCCACGGGAAGACGACCACCACGAGCATGATCGGACATCTTCTCATGGAGAGCGAGCTCTCTCCGACGATCATCGCCGGTGGTCTCGTACACGACCTGGGAACCTCGATGCGGCTGGGTGAGGGGAAGTACCTGGTAGCCGAAGCGGATGAATACGATCGTTCCTTCCTGAGACTCTTCCCGACTGTGGCGGTGATCACAAATGTCGAGCCTGAGCATCTCGATACATATGGTGACTTCGAAACGCTCTGCTCCGCATTCGTCGAATTCGCGAACAAGGTTCCCTTTTACGGAGCAGTGGTCTGCTGTCTCGACGATGAGGGAGCCCGCGACCTGATCCCGCGTATCGATCGCGCGCTGGTCACCTACGGTCTCACATCCCAGGCCGATCTCAGGGCTGACTCGCTTGAATTCAAGGATAATGGAAGCCGATTCGAGGTGATGTGGCGGGGTGAGCCGCTCGGGGCAGTGGCGCTTCAGGTTCCCGGGGTACATAACGTTCGGAACGCGCTCGCCGCGCTGAGTGTGGGGCTCCACCTCGATCTCGATCCTGCCGTATTGCTGAGTGCCATCGGCACATTTTCCGGTGTCGCCAGAAGATTCGACATCAGGGGAGAGTGCGGTGGCGTGATGGTGGTCGATGATTATGCCCATCATCCCACCGAGATCAGCGCGACGCTGAAGGCGGTCCGGGCAGGGTATGATCGACGCATCGTGGCGGTGTTCCAGCCGCATCTCTATTCCAGAACACGTGATTTCGCCGGGGAGTTCGGCGCGGCGCTCCTCGATTCCGACCTGCTCGTGGTGACCGGGATCTACCCGGCCAGGGAAGAACCGATTCCGGGAGTGTCGGCAGAACTGGTTGCCGATGCTTCGCGCGAACACGGGCATCGACATGTGGAGTACATCCCCGATCTGAGCGACGTTCCGGCCTTTCTGGCTGAGATCGCCCGGGATGGGGATATGGTTATCACCATGGGTGCAGGTGATATCTGGGAGGCTGCCCGGGAGCTCGTGAAGATCCTCGAGGAGAGGGAGGAGGGGTGATGCGGATCCGGGCACTCGACGGGGCACTCCAGAAGGCGCGAGTCGGTGAGATACGTCTCGAAGAGCGGCTTGCACACTACACCTATATGGGTGTAGGCGGTCCCTGTCGTGCGCTGGTACGGCCGCCTGACCTGGCGAGTCTCGAACGGCTGATCATGCTCCTTGGAGAGCTGGAAGTCGCCTATGTGACGATTGGTGGCGGGACCAACCTGCTTGTTTCTGATGAAGGATTCGATGGTGTGGTGATCTCTACAGATGCCCTGCAGGAGTGGGATGAGACAGGTCCCGGTTCGCTGCGTACGGGCGCGGGAGTCGCGACATCCCGCATCGTCAGATGGGCGGCCGGTCGTAATCTCTCGGGCCTGGAGGGTCTTGCCGGTGTACCGGGCTCTATCGGTGGAGCGAGTGTGATGAACGCAGGTGGGGCGTGGGGAGATATCAGCAACAGTCTCGAGAGGGTCGAGGTCGTCACCAGCCCGCCGGAAGTACACACGGTGACGGTCGAAGCCGATGCGCTCAATCTCGCATACCGGAGCACCTCGCTTCCGGCAGGATCGGTGATCGGCAGAGTGGAACTCGGATTCACTCCTGAGAAGGAGCCTCATGCCGTCGAGAGTCGGACAGTAGAGGCGATGGAGCAAAGGTTGAATACACAGCCGAAGGGTGTGAGAAGCGCAGGGAGCACATTCAGGAACCCGCCGGGTGACGCGGCCGGGAGACTCATAGAGGCATGCGGACTCAAGGGGATGAGGGAAGGGGCCGCACAGATCAGCGAGAAACACGCCAATTTCACACTGAATATGGGGAATGCCACCGCAACCGATATCAGGACTCTGATCGAGAGAGTGCGGGAACAGGTGAAGATAAAGACCGGTGTGAGTCTGGAACTGGAAGTAGTGACACTCGGATTCGGGGATGACCCGGTCCCACGCACTGTATGGATGCCGCCCGCTACGGGGCGTCGAAAAATCGGAAGGATGGCGGTTCAATGAGCCGCAACAGCAGAAAGAATCGACTGAAGAAGTCGCAGGATACTACACGACGTCGGCGGAAACGGAACAAACTGCTGCCGCGGGTCGGAGCTCTCCTTACCGCGCTGCTTCTGCTCAGCGCGTTCGGTATCTTCGCGCGGGCAGCGCTCACCGGTGTCTCGGGTGCGACATCCTTCACTGTTGAGGAAGTGACGGTAGAGGGTACGAGATACCTCGATCCGGCTGTACTCCTGGCGCTTGCTGAACCTGAACGGTTCAAGACCGGCGAGGTCGGGGAAGAGGATCTGGAACAGCTGGGAGCGCGGGTAGCGGCCCATCCACTCGTCAGGAATGTCGCCATCAGACGGAGTCTTCCCGCCTCGGTGATCATTGAAATTGAGGAACTCGTTCCGGTTGCCCTGCTGAATGGATCACCCGTGATGGGGATCGATGATGAAGGGAACATCCTGAGCGGACTGGAACCGCAACGCTACGGCGCATTGCCTTTCATCACCGGGGCGGTTCTTGAAAATGAAGAGGAACGGAAGCCGGCGCTCCTTCGCGCGATCGAAGTACTCAGAGTGCTGAGGGAGGATACGCCGCGTCTCTACGATACGGTTTCAGAGGTTCAACCGGGCGTGGACGGAGAGATCACACTCGTTCTCTCCGGTGATGCCGTGCTTGTGAGATTGCAGGAGAATACGATCCAGGAGAAACTGCCGCTCGTCTCTTCTCTGGTGCAGGAAGGCCGGGAGCGACACGGTCCGATCTCTGAAGTGGATCTGCGATTCGCAGACATGGTGATCTATAGAGAACTGAAAGGGGGCGAGTAAGCCCATGGCAGGTCAGAACCTGATCACCGGATTGGATATCGGGACCACGAAGATCGTGGCGATCATCGCCGAACCCGATGATGACGGATCATTGCGCATCATCGGTGTCGGGAAGAGCCCGTCACTGGGGCTCCGGCGTGGAGTGGTCGTTAATCTCGAGAAGACCATCAGGAGCATCGAGGATGCCCTCGATTCAGCCGAACGGCTCGCCGGTGTGGAGATCGGATCGGTATTCGCGGGTATCGCCGGAGATCACATCCGCAGCATCAACAGCAGGGGTGTGATAGCCGTAAGCCGCAAGGGTAACGAGATCACCCAGCCCGATGTGGATCGGGTAGTGGAGGCCGCCAAGGCGATCGCGCTGCCCATGGACCGTGAGATCATCCACGTGATTCCGCAGGAATTCATCGTTGATGACCAGCCGGGTATCAAGGATCCCGTCGGAATGGCGGGTGTGCGTCTTGAGGGGGAGATCCACATCATCACCGGTGCCGTCACCAGTGCTCAGAACATCTACAAGAGTGTCCAGCGGGCTGGTGTGGAAGTGCAGGATCTCGTCCTTCAGCCGTTGGCGACTTCGTATGCGGTGCTCACCGAGGACGAAAAGGAACTGGGTGTCGCTGTGCTCGACCTCGGCGGTGGAACCGCTGATCTGGCGGTCTTCTATGACGGCTCGATCCGGCACACTGCTGTGATCGGGCTGGGAGGCGAAAATGTAACAAATGACGTCGCGATCGGTCTGCGAACTCCGAGAGATCAGGCCGAACTGATCAAAATAGACCATGGAGTATCGATGCAGGCGATGGTGGATGCCGATGAACGGATCGAGGTACCGGGTGTGGGGGGACGCCCTCCACGGGAAGTTTCGCGTGATGTGCTCGCCGCCATCATCGAACCACGGATGGAGGAGATATTCCAGCTGACTCTCCGGGAGATACAGCGATCAGAGTTCGCCGATCTGCTGACGACCGGCATGGTGATCACCGGTGGAGGAGCAATGATTCAAGGAGCCTGCGAACTTGCTGAGCAGGTGTTCGATCTACCGGTGAAACTCGGGATACCGATGGGAGTCGCCGGGCTCTCCGATGAGGTGTCGACTCCGGTCTTCGCCACCGCGGTGGGCCTGCTTCATTACGCGATGCAGGAGGGGCACGGTCGGGGGAGACGACTGCTCAGTTCGGGAAATGGACTGTTCGATTCAATAACGGCGCGCATGCGCAAGTGGATGGACGATTTTTTTTAAAGTTGCGTGACAGGGCATTGGAGTGTAACAGAGCCGGATTGTCGGCCGGAGGTTCCGGCAGACAGCCGGCAGCAGAGCGGGAGGTAGAACAATGACACTGACCCTGGGGCTGGCTACCGAAGGGCATGCCATCATGAAGGTGGTAGGTGTCGGAGGCGCGGGCGGTAACGCGGTGAACAGGATGATCGGCGCCGGACTCACCGGTGTTGAATTCATCGCCGTGAATACCGATTCCCAGGCCCTCGATAACTGCAAGGCCGAACAGAAAGTACAGATCGGAAACAGTTTCACGAAGGGCCTCGGTGCGGGCGCGAACCCTGAGATCGGCCGACGTGCCGCTGAGGAGGATCGTGATACGCTCCATGAGGCGCTCGCGGGAGCCGATATGGTGTTCGTCACCTGCGGTATGGGTGGCGGTACCGGAACGGGCGCAACCCCCATCATCGCGGATGTAGCCCGCCAGCAGGGAGCACTGACGGTCGCGGTGGTGACCAAACCGTTCCTCTTCGAGAGCGTCAAACGGCATAAACGCGCCGAGGAGGGAGTGCGGACTCTCAAGGAGAGCGTAGACACGCTGATCGTGATCCCGAACCAGCGACTGCTTGCCATCGCTGAAGATGACACGCCCTTCACCGAAGCGCTGCGGATGGCTGATGACATCCTCCTGCATGCTACTCGGGGCATCAGCGACCTGATCACTATACCCGGCCTCATCAACCTCGATTTCGCCGACGTGCGAACCGTGATGATGGAGATGGGGGACGCGCTGATGGGAACCGGTGAGGCGACGGGAGAGCACCGGGGGGTCGAAGCGGCCACCCAGGCTATCTCGAGTCCGCTGCTCGAAGAGATCTCGATCGAAGGAGCGAGCGGCCTCCTGGTGAATATCACCGGCAGTGCGAGTATGACCCTCAACGAGGTGAGCGATTCGGTCCAGCTCATCAATGAGACCGCCGGGAGCGATGCCAACGTCATCTTCGGTGCCGTGGTGGATGACCGTATCGGAGACACGATCCGCGTCACCGTTATCGCCACGGGTCTCGGCGGCAGCGGAGGCCGGAAGAGGGGCATTCCATTCGAGGAGCCGGAAGAGGATGGAAAGGTCGTGGTCTTCCCCACTCAGGGTCACGACCACGCTTCGGAGATCCCCGCATATCAGCGGGGTGGTGGACTATCCGCCAGCGGCAGGGAGCAGATCGTGATAGAGAAGGGGCAGATCCAGTCATTCACGCCCGACGATCTGGATATACCCACCTTCCTGCGCAAACAGATGGACTGACGGTCGCTCTGCCGGACCTGAATCAGGTCTGGCTGGCGCTGGCCGGTTCAATAGTGCATGGGGTGTTCCTCTCTCAGCCTCCCGCGAGAGAGGGGCACCCTGTTTTACTGATTCAGGAGTCGTTCAACGGTTTCAATGAGTTCGTTCACCTTGAACGGTTTTCCGAGGGTCTCATCGGCGCCCAGACTGCCTGCCAGATGGAGGTAGGTAGAACTGTCCACGGCGCCTGAGATAGCGATGATCTTGAGGTCGGGCTGTTCCTTCTTCAGTTCAGAGATGGTCTCGATACCTTCCTTCCCGGGCATGATCAGATCGGTGATGATCAGGTCTACCTGGTTTGCCTGGAAGATTTCGATCCCGAGATCACCATCAGCCGCGTCGAGCACCTCGTAACCTGCGTTCTCCAGTATGGCTCGCACCAGTTCACGGATGTTCTCTTCGTCATCGATCACGAGAATGGTCTGTGTTCCGTCCATTTCTGATCCGTTCGTTCTCAGGTCCCGGCGCGTCTCAGCACCGCGTTGACCCGGGCCATGAATTTCGGTGGATTGAGCGGCTTTCGGATATAGTCGTCGGCGCCGGCTTCGATGAGACGCACTTCCGCGTCGTGATCCTCGGTACCGGTCAGGATGATGACGGGGATTCCTGCAGTACTGACCGACCCACGCACCGCATGAAGTACATCTTCTCCGCTCGCGTTCGGCATATCGAGGTCGAGCACAAGGAGATTGAATTCCGATTCCAGCTTCAGCAGTTCGATCGCCGCCTGGCCATCCTCCGCCTCTGCCACCTGAAATCCATTTTTCTCGAGAAGGATACGGCCGAGTTTTCGGTTCACTGCGTCATCATCCACCACAAGGGCCAATGCTCCCCGGTACTGCTCCTGCATCTCAGCCTGGATCTCGGTCTCCGATTCAGGACTATTCCCGATTGCATGTACCGACACCGGTGGGGAGGAGGGTTCGATCGCCGGCTCCACGAGTGGCGATTCCGGGGCGGTCACGTCCTCGCCGCCGACCCCCATGACCCGCTCGACCTCATCGAGCGTGGTGGTGCCATCCTCTACCCTCACCAGCGCGGCGTCCAGCAATGTCTTCGAGCGATAAGTTCTTCCAGTTCAGCATTGGAACTCCATAGCTCCATGACCGCGAACCGCCCCCGATAACCGGTATTACCGCACAGGGTACAGCCCTTGGCGCGGTAGATCGGGAGGACACCGTATCGATCGGACTGCTCGCGTTCCTCTGGTGTTAGATCCTCTTCGAGTATCCGCTCGGCGCACTCCCGGCAGACCTTCCTCAGAAGCCGTTGGGCAAGCGCTCCCCTGAGCGATTCAGCGATAGCGGTCGGATCGAGTCCCAGGTCGGTCAGTCGGGTGATCACGCCGACCGAATCGTTGGTATGCATGGTGGCGAGCACCAGATGACCGGTGAGACTGGCCTGAACAGCGATCCCCGCGGTTTCCGCGTCCCGGATCTCTCCGATCATGATGATATCGGGATCCTGCCTCAGGATGGCACGCAGGGCTGAAGCGAAGGTGACCCCCTGGTCCGGTTCCACCTGTATCTGCGTGATACTGTCCAGTTCGTACTCGATCGGATTCTCTACGGTGATGATGTTCACCGATCCTGTCGCGAGTTCGCGCAGGGCAGAATAAAAGGTGGTGGTTTTCCCCGACCCGGTCGGTCCGGTGATGATGACAACGCTGTCACGCCGTGAGAGGAGTTGGCGAAACTCTTCCAATTCGGCCGGCATGACACCAATCTCGTCCAGAGAGACGGCAGCCCCCGAATCGAGTATCCGGATAACCATCTTTTCGGCCACCTGGGTCGGTACGGTAGAGATACGCATGTCGTAGCTGCGCCCCCTCACTCTCACCGTTGCCCGGCCGTCCTGAGGTCGGAGCCGATCGGCGATATCCATTTTCGAGAGGATCTTGAACCTCGAAACGATCCTGATCAGGGCCGGTATCGGCATCTGCATGTAGTGGCGCATGACTCCATCGACACGGAACCGGACCACACCGCCGATGCGTGAGGGTTCGATGTGCACATCACTCGCGCCCTGGATGATGGCATCCCGCATGATGGCACTCGTGAGTCTGATCACCGGTTCCGCCTCGATGTCGGTGACACCGATATCCTCATCACTCCGCTCACCCAGAACCGTCACATCCTCACCGAGGACATCCATATCACCGAGCAGGCCTTCGACGATCCGGTCGGGTGAGTAGCGTGCCTCGATCTTCTCCTGAAGTGCTTCGGGAGGAGCGATCTCGAACTCGGGGGATCTGCCGGAGGCGAACCTGATCACCTTGGAAACATCAAGATCGAAGGGAGCGGAGGTGGCGACGACCAGAGTCTCATGGTCCTCACGGAGGGGGAATACGAGATACTGGTGGGCGATCTTTTCAGGGAGGAACTTGAGCGCGAGGTCATCAGCACTGTTCAGATCAGCCTGCTTCAGTTTGGCATGACGGGCAATGATATCCGCCAGTTCGTCAAGGGTGATACCTGACTGTTCAGCAGTGTCCTTCCACAGTTCCGTGATGGTATCTGGTGGATCAAGACAGAGAATATCAGGTGCGGAATATCCTGCCTTCCTGACCGCGTCGACCATCCATTGGCATGACCTGCTGTCGATCACCGGCACCGCTCCTTATTGCATATAAGCTTTGAGGTACTCCATCACTTCGGTGTGCTGCGCCTGTGCTGTTTCAATGTGGCTGATCGCTCCCTCTATATCATCATCTTTCGAAAGAGACTCGATGGTGTTCAGAGTGGAGGCAAGTTCGCTTGCCCCGATAGTGGCGGCAGCAGATTTGTAGGCGTGGGCCGCCTTTGCGATGGTTTCGGCATCACTATCAGCGCCTGCTTCCTGCAGCGCCTCCATTCTGCCGGGGGCGTCATCGAGGAAGAGTTCCAGCATGCTCTCAACAGCGTCTTCAGCCCCGGCCTCCCGCATCGTCTCCCGGAAAGACTCCAGGTCGACAGGAAGTGATTCTGAATCTCCGGTCTGTTTCATCATGGCATCTCCTGCCGGATCGGATGTCCACTCTTCAACCACGGCGTACAGCTGATGCGGTCGGAACGGTTTTGAAAGATATCCATTCATCCCTGCTTCCAGGAACCGTTCTTCATCTCCCTTCAGTGCGTGGGCGGTCAGGGCGATGATCGGCAGATCCGCATGCTGCTGATCGGATCGGATCTCTCTGACCGCGGTGATACCATCCATGGTCGGCATCTGGATGTCCATCAATACGATGTCATACCTGTTTTCCCGGACAGCGTCTACCGCTTCCTGACCGTTTTCCACGACATCGACCGTGTGCCCCCGTTTCCGGAGCATCGTGGAGGCGACCTTCTGGTTCACCGGATTGTCTTCGGCCAGCAGGATACGGCGATGCTGCCGGGTTTCCTCGATAGAGTGTCGGGTGACCAGACGCCCCGTATTTTGCTCATCCTTTTTCTCTGTAAGCACGACGACGGTCGCTTCGAGCAGGTCGGTCCGGGAGACCGGCTTGGTGAGGTAGGCATCGACCCCTATCTCCCGGCAGCGCTGGCCGTCACCCTTGCGGGCGCCCGAGGTCAGCAGCATCATCCTGGTGTTTTTCAGGACCGGATCATTCCGGATGATCTCCGCCAGTTCGAATCCGTCACGTCCCGGCATGTAACCGTCGATGACCGCGAGGTCGTATGGATTCCCGGAGGACGCCGCCTGGTGGAGCATGGCCAGGCCGGAGTCTGCATCTTCGGCCTCGGCCACCGAGATGTTGACGGCGCCGAGCATCTCACGCACGATCCGCCGGTTGGTCGTGTTGTCATCCACCACGATCGACCGCACACCGCTCAGAGCAATCCGATCTCTTTCACCGACGGGATGAATCTCACTTTCACCGACCCTGAGCGGTGTCCTGAAACTGAACTCGCTTCCCTCACCGACAATGCTGGTGACTTCGATCGTCCCTCCCATGAGACCGACGATCCTGTTCGAGATCGCCAGGCCGAGTCCGGTCCCCCCGTACTCTCTCGTGGTGGATACATCCGCCTGTGAGAACTCCTCGAAGATGTGATCGAGCTTCTCCTCGGGGATGCCGATCCCGGTATCCCGAACTCCGAAGTACAGACACTCACCCTTATCCGGATCGGTGACCAGCTCGACCCTGACAGCGATCTCACCCTTGGGGGTGAATTTCACCGCGTTGCCGATAAGATTGTTCAGGATCTGGCGGAGTCTCCCGGGATCACCCATCACCATTCCGGGGACATCGGTATGGATATCGGAAACGAGCTCGATCCCCTTCTCGAATGCGGGGACGACAAAGGTTCGGAGGGTGGAGTCGACGACCGCGGCCAGATCGAAGGGGATATCCTCGATAGCGAAGTGGCCGCTCTCGATCTTCGAAAAATCAAGGATGTCGTTGATGATCCGCAGCAGGGCATCCGCCGAAGTGCGTACAAGCTGAGCAGATTTCCGCTGTTCGGGAGTCAGTTCGGAATCGAGCAGAAGTTCAGTCATGCCCAGGATCCCGTTCATCGGAGTACGTATCTCATGACTCATGTTTGCCAGGAAACTGGTGCGCGCCTGGGCCATCTGCTCGGCGGATATGCGGGCTTCATCCAGCGCTGCCCTGGCTGCGACACGTGCTGTTACATCCCGGGCCATCCCGCGCGCGCCCGTGACGGTGCCCTGGCTGTCAAGGATCGGGCGTGCCGCGAAACTGAGGTTCTTCGACTCTCCATCAGAACTGGAGAAGACGATCTCGAAATCGATCAGTTCCTCACCTGACAGGACCCTCTGGAATTCCTGTGCGCCCTGTTCAACCGATTCGGGGACTATGTTCTCGATAAAGGGCTGACCCAGAAGGATGTCACGACTGGTTCCGAGCAGGTCCTCGGCGGCGTGATTCAGGAATGACCACTTACCTTCCAGGTCCACTTCCCAAACCATATCAGAGGCGGACTCGACCAGTCGCCGATACTGCTCCTCGGCGTCACTCAGTGCTTCCTCGGCTTCTCTCCGTTCCTTTTCCTCCCGGTCCCTCTGGAGCCTGGCGCTCATGATTGGAGCGATGTTCGCTGCCAGAACCTCCAGGAGATGCAGGTCGGCATCGGTATAGTCGGTCTCTTTATTGCCGATCAGGATATTACCGATCAGGATGTCCTGGTGCACGATCGGCACGTTGAGGGCACGGTAGACAGGTAGATGACCGTCGGGGACGGTGAATGGTTCGTTCAGGAAGGCGCTCACCCGCTCACGCATCGACTTACCCCAGAATCCCGGCCACGATTCCTCAGGGAAGACGATGTTCTTGTCAGGCATCTGGCAGCTATCCCAGATGTCACGCGTCATCGACGGACAGACCCACGATCCTTCCTCGTCGATATACCCGAATATTCCGTACTCGCTCTCGAAGGTCTTCAGGATCATCTGCAGGATATCCGCAAAGACCTCTTCATCATCCAACGTCAGAAAGGCGTTCGAGATATCATTCCTGAGGCGGAGTTCGCGTTCGGTGAATTCGACCGTCGCCTGGGCTTCCTTGATTCTGCTGATGTCATCATAGATGACAAAGGTCAGTGCCTCAGGTCCTGCCGCTGAATGAATGGCTGAAGCCTGTACCGGGATCAGTTTTCCCTCTTTCGACATCCGGAGCGTCTCGATGATGGTAGCCTCATCACCAGCGATCTGTTGGTCGAACGCCCGGGCCTGATCAACCTCTTCCTCGGGGACGACCAGCAGGTTCAGATCGGCACCGATCGCCTCCTCACGCTGATATCCGAAGATGCCGGTGAATCCGGGATTGATATCGAGGATGATGCTTTTCTGATCAACCATCGCGATCGCGATCGGCGCCCGCTCGAAGAAAGCCTGCAGGCGATCCCGCTCGGTTTCCAGCAGTATATCGCTCAGTTCCAGACGGACATTTGATTCGAGGTGCAGTGCGAGTTGCTGGTGAGATCTCCGATGGATGACCGAAACTATAATCCCGTTGAGGGCGGTCAGGATCGCTGCGAAGATATTAAAGCGCGCTGTACCGCTGATCAGTAACGCTCCGATCAGGGGAAGCAGCATGGCCGCGGAAAAAATATGGAAACTCACCCTGTCCGCCATGAGGGTGCTGGTGGCACCCGCGACCAGGCCCGCAAATATAACCAGGATCAGTGCCAGTTCTTCGTGGCCAAGCCTTCCGGACAGCAGCAGGACACCGAGGCCCCAGGCCAGACCCGAAAGGAGAATCGATCCTCGTATGGCCAGATAGATGCTCTCCGCCGTCCCTCCTCTCGCGCAGAGATGCCGCCGTAGTGTGAAACGGAGACCGGTAACGAGCACTACAGCCGATGCCCAGAGATATACGGCGCTGTTCGGGACTCTTCCCCAGATGATGGCCGCGACGATGCCGATCAACAGCAGGTGAACGAGCTCAGCAGTCGGGCTTTCGTTCAGCAGTCGGTCAGAGAGGCGTTCCCGTTTTTCCTGAGCGACGTGGTCCTCGATCGATGCTTCCCGATCGGCCGTATCTATTCCCGGTGAGAGGACGGTAGCGGAGAGTGCAACAGGTTTTGCATCATCCCTGCAGCTGCGGTCAATCGGATCGGTCATGGTTCTATCCCCGACAGGGATTGCGGTCCCGGGCGCTTCACCCGGATCACCGGTTTGTCTTATGGGCATCCCGGTTAGATTCGGATACTATTGGGCAGGACTGCAAGCAGATAGTTCTGGTGCATCAAGGCTCCGATCGTCCGGTACTATAGCCGCTCGAGAACCGGATCATCGGAACAGGGAATGGGAGAACCGTCGTGAAATGTGCACAGCATCCCGATCGTGAAGCAGAAGGCAGCTGTTCGAGTTGCAGCGCGCCGCTCTGTGAAACGTGCCTCCCCCCCGGCGGGGAGGGTGCGGCCACCTGCAATAAATGTCTTGCCTTGCAGGCAGCGGGAGAGGTCGTGGAGAAGTCGGTCGAAAAGAGCGAATCTGTCGAACTCAAGCGCCAGGATCGTGAGGAGGCAAAGAAGCGACAGGCCCGGCTGCAGCGGATGGTGCCGATCGCACTGGTCGTGGTGATCGTGATCGTCAATGTCTTCCTCTACCTGGGGGCATCGATCACGGAAACTGAATCCCTTGAAGCTGCTGAAACGCCGGTGGCCGCCATGGTGATCATCGATTCGGCATTGCGCGAATATCTGAGGATCGAAGGTGAGAGTCCCGACAGGCTGGCCGTACTCCTGGAGGAGTATCTCCCCACAGGATTCATTGAGGAATCCGACCTGGAGATGTTCAATTACTCACGGCCGTCGCCGCGGATGTACGAACTCTCCCTTGCCGTGCCTCCTGAGACTCCCGGGTTCAACATGGTATTCACCGAAGGAGGGCCGAAATGAGCCCCTTCTTCAAGACCCGCATCACGAACCGTCATCGTGCGGGGGGATTCACCCTCGTTGAACTCATTATCACGATCACGGTGCTCGGCGTTCTGGTAGGAATCTCGATCCCCAACTTCACTGCCGCTAAATCGAAAGCCCTCTACACGGTAATCGAGGAGTACATCCACTTCATCGAGCAGGGGGAGGAATTATATCTGGCCGAGTACGGCACCTTCTTTCCCGAAAATAGCCGGATCGACGTCCTGAGTGGTGTCCATCGGGATATCCCCGAGCTCGGAGTGACACTGCCGGACGGGCACCTTCACCGGTATGTGATCTACGCTCTGAATGAGGAGCGGGATGGTGTCGGATATAACAACCTCTACGTGATCGTCTATGCAGACGTGGACATGGATGGTGATGGTGAGAACGATGTCCTGATCTCGACCACGAGTTACAGAACGACTCCTCCCACGGAACAGCCGGAACTGCAGCAGCAACCGGATCCGAAGGAAAAGAAGCCGAAGAAGGTAGGGAAGAAGAAACCAAAGAAGCCGAAAAAATAGAAGTGATCGCCGGGGAGTCTGCATGGAAGATCGTGGCCGGATAATCGATACTGTTGCGGCACTCCGGGAACTGGGTCTCACACCTGTCGAGGAATCTCTGGTCGCGCCTGAATCAGTGAAGGTCGGCTGGCGGAAATACCGGGTCACAGCGGCCCGGCCCTCCATGGGTACCCTGGTGACGATCACGGCCCTCAGTCCTTCCCCGGGACGCGCAGAGGAGGCCGCAGGACGAGCGTTCGAAGAGATCGAACGTCTCGTCTCCATCCTGAGCAGACACGATACTTCTTCGCCGCTGTCATATCTCAATCAGGAAGGGCTCATTGAGGGATTTCCACCAGAACTGGGTCATGTGGTGGAGCGGGCTCTCCACTATAACCGGCTCAGCGAGGGCACCTTTGATATTACCATCAAACCGCTTCTCGATCTGTTCGAGGCGGGATCCGGCGATGCCGGTATTGTCGAGCCGTCCGATGAAGAGCTGAAACGGGTCCTCGATCGAACCGGCGTGGACGCGCTTTCGCTTGAGACACACACCCTCCGATTCCACAGGGAGGGGATGGGACTTACCCTCGACGGGATCGCCAAGGGTTTTATCGTGGATATGGCCGCAGAGGTTCTGAAGCGCCACCGGATCAGGAATTTTCTCATCAATGCCGGCGGGGATATCAGGACGGGGGGGAAGAGGGAGGATGGAAAACCGTGGACGATCGCTGTTCAGGATCCTGCCAGGGCGGGTGAGTATCCCGATATCCTCACCCTGACCGAGGGAGCCGTCGCGACTTCGGGCAGCTATGAAATTTACTTCGACCCGGAGATGAAATATCACCACATCATCGATGCCGGATCAGGTCGATCTCCCAGCATGAAATCGAGTGTTTCCGTGATCGCGCCTACCGCACTCGCGGCCGATGCCCTTGCAACGGCACTTTTCATCATGGAAGGGGAGAAGGGGCTCACGTTGATGGATTCGCTTCCCCGTTGTGACTCCCTCATCATCGACAGGGACGGCGCGATGTCGGAATCGACCGGATGGCCGGGTAAGCGGGTCGATGAACCCTGAGGATAGAAGCGGTATCATTGACCGATGGAACCAGTTCGGGATACGATGGCAGACAAGCAATCATCGAAAGCAGGAGCGTAATGGAAGGTAACACGAGAATCGATCCGGCAGGCACGCTGAGCTATACAAACATGCAGGCGACCGCCCTCGTACTGCTCAGGATCTTCATCGGCTGGCACCTGCTCTACGAGGGACTGGTCAAGGCGTTCAACCCGTACTGGACGGCTGGTCCATACCTGGCTGAATCGAAGTGGATCTTCAAGGGGATATTCACTTGGATGGCTGACCATCATACCATCCTCACGATCGTCGATTTCCTCAACCAGTGGGGATTGATCGTGATAGGCCTCTGCCTGATCCTCGGGCTTCTGTCCAAACCGATGGCGCTGGCCGGCATGATCCTTGTGCTGTCCTACTACCTGGCAAATCCACCATTCATTGCCTTCAAATTCACCATGCCGCCCGAGGGCAGTTACATCATTGTGAACAAGAACCTGATCGAAGCGACCGCCCTGCTTGTGCTTGCGCTCTTCCCGACAGGAGGCATCGTGGGGTTGGACAGGCTCAGGTTGCTGAAGAAAACAGGCTGAGAACATTTCGCAGCAGAACGTATCCGTGGAGGGATCGAGATGAACCAGGATGAGACGACGAACCACGAAGAATCGATGGCAGCGGAGCCGGAAGTTCAGCAGCCTGATCCACCGGAAGCGGTGACTGCCGACACCAATGGCGGTATCGAACGTCGTGATCTGCTGAAAGGATTGGCCGGCATCCCGGTAGTGGGGTGGCTCTTCTGGCGAGCGTTCAAGAAGAAGGGGATGGATGGCCGGAGGCGTCAGCAGATCATGGACGAGCTGGGGGAACTGCCCGGTGCACCCGCGATCATCCCGGCGTCGAGACATGCTGCAGGGGAAAAGATTCGCCTCGGCGTGATCGGATATGGTGGTGAGGGACACTGGCTCACCTGGTGCGCCGGATTTGTGCCGGCCGGCTACATCGACACATGGAAGAATGAGAACCCCCAGGGGCTGGAAGACTTCATGGCCCAGACCGATCTGAATGTCGAGATAACCGCTGTGTGCGATCTCTTCGACAAGCGGGCCGAGACATGCATGGATGCCGCGACGAACACCTATCGTCCGGGTGGAGAGAACACACAGTATGGCACAAAGCGATATCGGGATTACCGTGATATGCTCCGGTCGGGAGATGTGGATGCGGTTCTCATCGCCACTCCTGACCACTGGCACGCCCGGATGGCGATGGATGCGGCCGCCGAAGGGATCCATGTCTATCTCGAAAAGGCCATGACCCGTGTCGAACAGGAGGCCATCGACCTCCGCCGGGCAGTGAATTCTTCAGGTATCGTCTTCCAGCTGGGTCACCAGAATCGCCAGCTGGAGAGCCACGAGAAGGCCAGACAGATCGTGGATAAAGGCATCCTCGGCCCGATCACCCTGATAGAGACCACCACTAACCGCAACTCCCCCGGCGGTGCCTGGGTCTACGATATAGATCCGGATGGGACGCCGGATACCATCGACTGGGATCTTTTCCAGGAGGCCGCACCGAGCAGGGTTCCATTTAGTCCGGAGCGGTTCTTCCGCTGGCGCTGCTGGTTCGATTATGGGACCGGTCTCTCGGGAGATCTCTTCAGCCACGAGTATGACGCGGTGAACCAGATTCTCAACGTGGGGATACCGGAGACCGTCACTGCATCGGGTGGGGTCTACTTCTACGACAACGACAGGTTTTTCGATACGTACAGTCGGGCTGATTTCCCGGTTACCGAGAAGCGGGACGTACCGGATGTATTCCACGTTTCGTGTGAATACCCTGAGAGGAACCTCACACTCTTCTATAGCGCTACTCTCGCCAACAGTCGGGAGCGCGGCAAGCTCTTCATGGGACACGATGGCACAATGGACGTAATGGCGAACCTGACCGTGTATGCTGACAGTGCCTCGACCCACTTCCGGGAAAAGCTCGACAACCAGATCATCGATCCCTCACTGCC
>JALGVQ010000268.1 GCA_025774615.1 bacterium | reverse complement strand
CGGCTGTGGAATTCCGTGAGGAATATGGCGGTATTCCGGGAGTGATCGGGCAGGAGGAACTGCTCGAATGGGTTGTCGAGAACCTTCTGAAGAATGCCATGGATGCACTGGGGAGTGAACCGGGGGTGATCACGATCACGACCGGTATCTCATCGGACGGCGGTACCGCCCTGGTACGTGTCGAGGATACCGGATCGGGAATCGAAGCGTCAGACCAGCGTCGCATCTTCGAGCCGGGTTTCAGCAGGAAGAAGCGGGGTTGGGGACTTGGTCTGGCGCTCTCCCGGCGGCTGGTCGAATCGTATGGCGGACGCCTGCGTCTCATCAGAAGCCATCCGGGAAGAGGGAGTCTGTTTGAAGTCGCGATGCCGACCTCGAGGGAGAAGAGCAACAGCTGATGAGAGCCCTCATCCAGCGGGTGAATGAGGCCGAAGTCAGAGTGGCCGATGAAGTGGTCGGGACGATCGGTCCCGGGATGCTGGTCCTGCTCGGAATCGGTCGGGAGGATGACGGGGAGAGCGCGGAGTGGCTCGCGTCGAAATGCGCGCATCTGAGGATCTTCGATGATGCCGGCGGCAGGATGAACCGTTCACTGATCGATACGGAGGGCAGTGCCCTCGTCGTATCGCAGTTCACGCTCTACGCTGATACCGGCAAGGGGCGGCGGCCATCGTATGAGAGGGCGGCGGATCCGGAGGACGCCATCGGGCTGGTGGAGGCTTTCTGCTCCGCGCTCGAGCGATTCGATATCCCGGTCGAACGTGGACGGTTCGGCGCGATGATGGAAGTACGCCTGATAAATGATGGACCGGTCACACTGATGGTGGAGACCCCTGCATGATCTCACGACGAATCGTTCTCCCCCTCCTGCTTCCTGCTGTCACGGCACTGTCTATCTGCTTCTCCCCGGTCCAGGCACAGGCGCAGGCAGCGCAGTGGCGTGATATCCGTGACGCCGGGATCGTGCGCGGATTGTGGGTCTCCCGCTGGGAGTACAACAGTCCTGATGACATCTCGGCACTCTTTTCCCGAACTGCCTCCTGGGGGATCACTGACGTCTACTTCCAGGTGCGGGGGAGGGGAGACGCGTTCTACCGCTCCACGATCGAGCCGTGGGGAGCAGAACTCACCGGCACGCTCGGTAACGACCCCGGATGGGATCCCCTCGAGGTCGCGATCAGGGAAGCCCGCCAGAGAGGACTGCGACTCCACGCCTGGATCAACACCTTCACCATGTGGAGCGGCTCAACGCCGCAGCCCGCAACACAGCCCGCTCATATCTATCGGAGCAATCCCGACTGGATCATGGCGAACCGCGAGGGTCTCACCATGAGGCTCGGAAACCGGTTCGGGTACGTCCTGGCAGCGCCCGGTAACCCGGAAGTGCAGGCCCGCATCGAAGCAGTGGTTCTGGACATCGTCGAACGATACCCGGTCGACGGGATCCATTACGATTACATCAGACTGCCCGACCACGACTACTCCTACGATGCGGTGAGCAGGCAGCGCTATCTTTCCGAGAACGACTCAGACACCTATATGGGTTGGCAGGCCAATGAGATCTCGGGGATGCTTGAGAGGATATCCGATCGGGCGCGCGCTGTTCGCCATGGCATCATATTCTCGGCCGCGATCGTCAATCACTACCATCGCGCGATCGGGATCTTCGCGCAGGATCCCGCGGTGTGGACCGCCAGTGGAGCACTCGATTATGTGATCCCCATGATGTACACACCCTCAATCGCGGAATTCATGACGATGCTGGAGGGGTATCAGGACATGATCCCGTCGCCGTGCATCGTTGCAGGGATCAATCTCGGTGAGATGCCGGATGATCCGGGAACCCTCGCCGCCCAGGTGCATGAGAGCCTTCTTGCAGGAGTACTCGGTCACGCCCTCTTCAGTCTGGAAGAGGTCGATCGGTTCGGACGGGGCGGATTCGGGGAAGAGGGTTTCTATACCTGGCTGGAGGAACAGCAGGGAATCAGGCTCATCGCGGCCGAACCGGTCGAGTTCGAACTGCGAGCAGTAGAAGCCCGTCCCCGTTTCAACACCCTGCCATCCGATAGCAGCGGAGCTGAAGACCTGACCCGTGAGGAGCCGCAGGAACGGGAGCGCGCGGCACAACCATCGCCCACCCGCAGACGCAGATTTCTCCGGTGGATCCTTCCCACGGTGGCCGGGGCGGCAGTAGTCGCGATCCTCCTGATTTTGTGATACACTTGAAGATTGTTACCTGTAGAGCCGGTGTGAGGGATCATGACTGACAACTACGATCCGACCAACTTCGAGAGGGTCTGTGTGAACACCGTTCTGGAAGCGGTGCGTGAGTCGGAGCCACTCAGAAGTCCGCGCGCGTATTATCTCTGTCAGAGCAAGACGGCCCAACTCACCACTTCATTCCGCTACCATCTCACGGTGATCTTCTTCGAGAATCGGGAAGAACTCCTCTCCCACCTCCAGTCGATGGCCAGGAACCTGGCTTCCGACCAGGAGGAAGAGGAACTGATCTGGTCGCTGATGCAGACCTTCGTCCACAGTCTCGTTACGCCGATCACCATCAAACGGCTCATAGAAGATTCGCGTGCCACTACCGAATGGCTCGTCCAGGAAGTGGACATCCTGAGCCGGACCTTCCTCAAGTAGCCGATACCCCCCCGATCTTCAACTCCGGTCCTTGAGTACCCGGGCGGCCACGGGTACACTCGACCGATCCTGAAAACCCTCTGTCCGATCACATCATCTGGAGGTTCCCATGCCACTCTCCCGACGGAATTTCATCGACACGACCATGAAGGCTGGCGGTCTCGGTGTCGCCGCGACCCTTGCACCAGGCGGCTTCGACAGGATCCTGGCAGCATCACGAGACATGAAGGGAATCTCCCCGCAGGAGACTGCCTCGGATGAACTCTTCTGGGGCCAGATACAGCAGTCGTTCAACGTCGATCGGAGCATGATCAATCTGAACAACGGTGGAGTGTGTCCGACTCCGGGGGTGGTACATGACGCCTTCAAGCGCTACCTCGACGTGCAGAACATGACTCCGTCATTCTGGATGTGGCGGTATCTGGAACCGGGAAGGGAGATGGTGCGGCAACGACTCGGCCAGACAGCCGGTTGTGATCCCGAGGAGATAGCGATCACGCGCAATGCCAGTGAATCGCTGGAGATTGCCCAGTTCGGCATCGATTTCGAGCCGGGCGACGAAGTGCTGACGACCGACCAGGACTACCCGCGGATGATCACTACCTGGCGTCAGCGGGAGATGCGTGACGGGATCAAACTCGTACAGTTCCCGGTGCCTACACCGCCCCGGAACAAACTGGAACTGGCCGGAGAGTTCGAGAAGCACATTAC
>JALGVQ010000072.1 GCA_025774615.1 bacterium | reverse complement strand
TATGCCGGTGCCGAAGGATTTTTCAAATCGATAGACGGCGGGGTCACCATGAGGTCGATGCGCACGCCGCATGGTGACAATCACGACATCTGGGTCAGCCAGAACGATGGTCAGATCATGATCCAGGCCAACGACGGCGGTGCAAACGTCTCCTTCGACGGTGGAGCAACATGGTCGACCCAGATGAACCAGCCCACGTCAGAGCTTTACGGCGTCTGCGTTGATAATGCCTTCCCGTATAATCTGTATGGGGCCCAGCAGGACAATTCGACCATCATCATCTCGAGCATCGCCAATCCGTACGATCTCGAAGCGTGGCGGAGTGGACCGGGGTGTGAGACCGGGCCGATCATGCCGCATCCGATCGATCCCAACATCGTCTACGGGTCGTGCAAGGGATTGTTCGAGCGGATGAACCTCGCGACCGGTATGCGGTGGCCGTACTGGGTGGGAGTGGAATCTCTCTACGGATCACCTCCCGCAGACCTCACCTGGCGAATCCAGCGTGTCGCTCCGATGGAAATCTCTCCGCACGACCCCGGCATCCTCTATTACGGCAGCCAGTACGTACATCGCACCCGGAATGAGGGAGCGAGCTGGGAGGTCATCAGCCCCGACCTGACCTGGAATCCACCCGGCATGCAGGGGATCAGCGGGGAACCGATCACAAGAGACATGACGGGTGAAGAGATCTACAGCGTCGTCTATAGCATCAGGGAGTCTCTCTTTGAACCTGGTGTTATCTGGGTCGGTGCCAATGACGGCCCCTTCCACGTCACCCGTGATCACGGTCAGACATGGAAAAACATCACTCCTCCCGACCTGCTTCCCGGTGGTCGGGTGCAGTACATCGAACCCTCGCCCCATCGTCCGGGATCGGCTTTCTACGCAGTCCACCGCTACCTCCTGGGTGACTACCACCCCTACCTCTACCGGACTGATGACTACGGTGAGACCTGGACCTTGCTGACCGACGGGACCAACGGTATCCCGGAAGACTGGCCGACCAGGGTGGTGCGCGAGGATCCCGAGCGTGAGGGACTGCTCTATGCCGGTACAGAATTCGGACTCTTCGTCTCGTTCGACAACGGGGCCAACTGGCAGTCGTTCCAGCTGAACATGCCCAACGTTCCGATCACCGACTTGAAGGTCCACCGCAACGATCTGGTTATCGCGACCCAGGGTCGCGCCTTCTGGGTTCTCGACAACCTCAGCTCGCTCCACCAGATAACGCCGTCAACCTCGACCGAAGGAGCACGGCTCTACTCGCCTCGCGATGGGTATCGAACCACTACCGGTGCCAATCTGATCGGCCCGATGATCGAGTACTATCTGCCGGCAGGAACAGAAGGCCCGGTGACCATCGAGATCTTCGATGCGAACGGGAATCAGGTAAATGCGTTCTCCGGATCGGGTACAGCTGACGCTGCTGCCGGTCAGGGCAGTACCACCACCCGGGCACCGGCTGCTGTGATGATGCAGGGGCGGGGCGGTCGCCGAGCCGGAGGATTCGCTTCCCGGGTTACGGTACACATGGGGCTCAACCGCTTTGTGTGGAATGTGCGGCATGAAAACGGTGTGACCATGCCGCCGGGACGGTATCGCGTACAGATGACGGTCGGTGAATCGATCATGACCGAGTGGATAAACGTGCTGATCGATCCGCGAGTCGCTGCTGATGGAATCACTGACATCGATCTGATAGCACTGTATAAGCACAATGTGCGGATGCAGAAGATGGTGGCCGATGTCAGGGCGATCTCCGCGCGGGTCCGGGAAGCGATCGATGGCATGGAGGGAGCAGCCGGGCAGGAAGCGGTTACCCTGAAGGGCCTGGAGGAGGTGGCAGCCAGACTTGAGACCCCACCGATTCGCTACAGCAAACCGGGACTGGTGTCGCAGATCAGTTACCTCAGTGGAGCCACCAGCCGGGGAGATGTGAAACTCAGCACCGACGTCCAGCACCGGTTTGAGATGCTGAACCATGAACTCAACATGATCCGGCAGGAAGTGGAACGACTGTTGGGGCAGGGTGGCGGTTTGCGGGATTGATTACCCCGGGGTTGTGGCGATAGACTGGAGTTGAAGTTCACTGAATATTCAGACAGGAGCACTGATTGAGCCATGGCAGACAGGGACCGTAAAGACATGAAGGTCCTGGTCATCGATGATGACCAGGACCTGACAGAAGTGTTGAAGGCCTTGCTCGAAGGGATAGGTTTCGGGGAGATCCTGATCGCCGTTGATGGTGAAGAAGGATATTCCATTGCTCATCAGCATCAACCCGATCTGATCTTCCTCGACCTCATAATGCCTGGTATGGATGGCCCCAGGACTCTTGAAGTGTTGGAGTCAGACGACAGGACCATGAACATTCCCGTGATCGTCCAGACATCTCTCCTGACCGAAAAGGATGTCATCGAGAAGGAGGGCCTGCTTCACGGCCGCCCCTGTATCAGCAAACCATTTGAGGCACTGCAGATCGAAGTGGCGATCAAGAGAGCACTGTCCCAGGGATAGATCCCGGTTCAGTTACTCTCTACGATCCGGTGCTTCAGCCCTGCATACGGAACCGCATTCTCATCCTGCACGTATCATATGCGGCGAGTACATTAGTGGCGCCTTCTGAACCCCTGCCTGAACACGGGCCTGTCTGGAGGATGAAATGACAATGAAGAACAGATTCAGTCGTCGTGGATTCATGAAGTCGACTGGTATGGCAGTCGTGGGTGGTGGTGTGGTCGCGGGGCAGGGAATACCCGGGATCAGGGGTGAGGATCGGCAGGGCCAGGATCTGAAGATCAGGGAATACCGGACTCTCGGACGCACCGGCTTCGAAGTGTCCGATATCAGTTTCGGAACCGGTACTCTGAACAATACGAACGTACTGCAGGTGGCTCTCGATATGGGGGTCAACTACATCGACACTGCCGAGCACTATGTGGGTGGTCAGGCCGAGCGCTCTGTTGGAGAGGCACTCCGAGGCAGGGACCGTTCGAAGATATTTCTGACCACCAAACTGAACCTGACCTTCGGTGGGGGATCCACGAAAGAAGCCCTCAAAGATCGCTTCCAGCAGTGTCTGGGGCGCCTGCAGACCGATTATGCCGATTGTCTCATGATCCATATGACGCCGGAGGTCGAACAGGTCCGGAACGAGGCATTCCATGCGGCCTTCCAGGAACTGAAGGCTGATGGCAAGGTCCGTTTCCTTGGCCTCTCCAATCACGGAATGGAGCAGTCGTGGTGGGGCCGGATCGATGTTCCGATGGAGGCGGTTCTTGGAGCCGCTGTGGAAGACGGGAGATTCGATGTGGCACTCTTCGTCTACAACTTCCTCCAGAAAGAGCAGGGGGAGAGTATCATTGAGATGTGCAAGTCCCGGGGGATGGGTGTCACCCTCATGAAGACCGATCCGATCAACTTGTACGCGAGTATTCAGAACAGCCTCGCCATGACCGAACAGGCAGGGCGCCAGCTCTCTGAGTCGAGGGCTCAGATGGCGCAGGCATATGAGGAGTACATCTCCAGGGCGGATGCGTTCAAGAGTGAGCACGGCATCGAGTCGGAAGCAGAAGCGCGTTCCGCGGCGATACGGTTCTGCCTCAATAATCAGGATGTTCATTGTGTCTGTCCGAGCATCAACACCTTCGATGAACTCGAGAACTTCGTCAGCCTGTCGGGACAGAAACTGACTGTCGATGACGATGCGCTCCTGAACGGGTACGAGACCACTCTGGGACAGTACTACTGTCGCCACGCTTGTGGAGTGTGCGAACCTGCCTGTCCCCACCAGGTGCCGGTGAACACCATCATGCGCTATAACCACTATTTTGAAGCGCATGGCAGGGAGAAGCATGCCATGCGGAAGTTCACGGGTCTGGGTCCGGCCGATACACAGCCCTGCCTCGATTGTCCGGGGCATTGTGAGTCGGCGTGTCCGTATGAGGTCCCGGTTCGCAGTCTGCTGGTCCATGCATACAACAATCTGACACTCGATTGAACGACGACGCGGCAGTCAGACCGATGAAGAGAATGGTCAGATAGCGGGAGAGTAGGTGATGATGAGAAATGCTGCGCTGACCCTGCCCCTCCTCGCTTTGCTCCTCCTTGATTGTTCAGGTCCGGACTCAGGATTCCCTGAAGTGGAGGGATGGATACAGTCCGGTGAGGTATCTATCTATGATGCCGATAACCTCTGGGAATACATCAACGGAGCCGCGGAACTGTTCATCGATTACGGTGTGCAGACCTGCCACGCTGCCGATCTGGCAGCGGATGATGTTACGGTGACTGTTGAGATCTACGACATGGGTACTTCGCTTAACGCCTTCGGTATCTTCAACCTCGAGAGTTCGGGGAGGGGAGAACCGTTTCCTGGCGCGATAGAGGCCGTCATTTCACCTCCCTGGCAGGTGCTGTTGCTCAAGGGGGCGGACTATATCAAGGTGAACCTGTTCGAAGGGGAGTTGACAGACACAGTCAGCCGTTCACTGCTCGAGGGGATCGCTCGGGCACTTCGCGGATCGACGACCCTGCCGGCAGAATTCGATCTGATGCCGGAGGCCGGCAGAGTCAGTGGAAGTGAGGGATATCAGGCTCAGGGTTTCCTCGGGCTTACAGAGCTCACCCACTGTGTCCATGCCGGGTACACCGGTGAGGATGACGCGGTGTGGCAGGGATTCATTATCCCCACTACAACCGCCACGGCAGATATGTGGACGGCATTGACCGATCAATGGGAGCCACTGGAATATCGGGAAACCACCGTTCTCTCCCGTGAGATACCGTATCGCGGTCTGGTCGGCGTTGTCCGGACCGACCGGGGGATCATGGGAGTCTCCGGCGCGACAGACCAGACGCAACTGCTCAGCAGACTGGACCGATTCGCGTTCTGATACCCCTTCAGGGCGTGATACTGAAGCGTATCGTTTTCAGGACGGTCCCCTCCGCGTCCAGTACATCGACTCGCCAATTACCGACTTCGTGTTCCTGGATCCTTTTTGCAGTGTACGTCCGCCAGCTGATCGAACGGACCGGCAGCTCTATCCGGGCTCGCTCGGTCTCTCCCCAGTACCAGACATGACTGATCGTGGTTGCCTCCTCGGCACCGGTGATTTTCGTGAAGCAGTACAGTTTCTCGACAGAAACGACGAAGGTAGTGTCGGCATCGACCGGTGCCCGCTCTTCGATCTGTTTGCAGATGACACCCACTTCGATGGTCAGGTCGGAAGATCCCTGGGCAATTGCGTGGGATGGAATAGAGAAGCAGATGAGCGCCAGCATAAGGACCGGGAACAGAGACATTCTGACTTGCTTCATAGCCATACCTCCCTGGAAGTGTGAATTATTTCTATTGAATCACACACTTGTGACAGAAAGATATCGATCCGGGTACCGGCAAGCGGATTGACGAGGGCCGTGTTATTCCTGCAGCCAATCCACCTGTTAATGAACTGTATGCAACTTTTTTTAAGATCGGCACGTATAACTGGTCACACGATATATACCCAGACCAACTAAGGAGGGAGTCAGTGTTCGGTCCCGAACTCAAGAAGGGGAGTGTCGAACTGCTGGTCCTCAGCATGCTCAAGGACGAAGCGCGTCACGGATACCAGATCGGCAAGCTGATCGAGCTCAGGTCCAGCGGCCGCCTCCAGTTCAATCCGGCAACTCTCTACCCGGTGCTCTACCGCATGGAGGATCGTGGCTGGATCGAGGGGATCTGGGTCGAGAAACCGGGTGAACGACGCCGCTGTTTCTATCACCTGACCCGTGACGGAAAACGGGTGCTGACAGAGCAGACGGAGCGGTGGAAGGAATTTTCGTCGGCCATGAACGAAGCGATAGGTCTGAGTCATGCCTGACTGGAGACGTGAGGTCCGGGAGCGGTTCGACCTCCCGGATCTGAAGGACCTGCGGGAGGAACGGATCATCGAGGAGATCGCCGGACAGCTTCAGGACTTCCATGAAGAAGCCCTGAGCCGGAGTCTGCCGGAGGATGAGGCCGAGCAATACGCAATCGACCGGTTCGACTGGACCACCCTCGCTGATGGCCTGAACCACTCCGAGCGGCGAAGGCGACGGCCACGTTTCACGGTATGGACTGAGAGGATGGAAGGGCGGCTCCGTCTGAGGGGTGGGTTGTGGATCGGGCTTGCGGATACGGTCCAGGACATGAAGTTTGCTTTTCGACAGATACGGAAGAACCCCGGAGTGACTGCAGCCGCCGTGCTCTGCCTGGCGGTCTCCATAGGTGGTGGCGCAGTACTGTATTCGACCGCAGTAGGTACGCTGCTGCAGCCATCCCCTGCGAAAGACTCTGATCGGATAGTCAGAATATACACACGATGGGAAGGGGGGAACGAGTACAGCTCGGTTTCCCTGCCTGATTTTGAGGATATTCGGCGGGAAGTGGGAATCTTCGATCAACTTGTTCTTGCCACTCCGATGTCAATGAACCTGACCATTGACGATCAAAACCGTCGTGTATGGGGATCTCTCGTTTCTGGAGATTTCTTCAGGTGTTTCGGTACGGAGATGGAATTGGGACGAGGATTTCTGCCTGAAGAGGATGAGACAGAAGATACTCATCCGGTTGTTGTTATCAGTTATGGATTCTGGCAGGAGCGTTTCGGCAGTGACCCCGACATCCTCGGCCAACAGATTCAGATCAACCGCTATCCCTTCACTGTCGTCGGAGTAGCGGAAAAGGGATTCTACGGAGATTCGGTCGGGATGGTGATGCGTCTCTGGGTGCCGGTTGCGATGCATACCAGAGCCGCGCCCCTGCTGACAGATATCCACAAGCGGAACAACCATGTGTTCCGGTCGATCATCTGTCGCCTGAAACCGGGTGTGTTCCCCGATCAGGCTGCTGAGCGGGTCGGAATGATGAGGGAGAGTCTGGCTGACCGGTATCCCGATCTCTATATCGGTAAGGCGTTCACTGTGCTCCCCGAAAAGGAGGCCAGCCTGGATCCCATGGTGCGGGCTGGCTTCGTGCAGTTCATTTCCTTTGGATTCGCCATCGTTGCACTGGTTCTGATCCTCTCATGTGCCAACGTAGCTGGTCTGCTGCTTGCCCGGACCGAAGGTCGTCGCCAGGAGATCGGAATCAGGATGGCGCTGGGTGCTGGTCGTGGTCGCCTGATTAGATCCCTTCTGGGAGAGAGCACCGCAATGGCGATCATTGCCGGGGTTCTGGCCATTATCATTGCGGTGGCCCTGAATGGAGCCAGCAATGGCGTGACGGCGCCGATGGATCTTCCCATTGCCTTCGGGACGGGGAGGACGATCCTCTGGAGCGATATACTCTTTATCTTCATATCCACCGCTGTAGCGACGGTATTGATAAGTCTGACACCCGCGATCCATGCCACCCGGGCGAATATCGTCTCGGCTCTGAAGTCCGGGGACAGCATGCTGTCCCGCCGGGCGGCACTCTCCCGCCGCATGCTCGTCATGGTGCAGGTGGCCGCTTCGTTCACCCTGCTCGTGGGAGGAGGGTTGGTACTCAGGGGGATGGAGCATATGCGGGAGATCGATCCGGGATTCGATTCCGAGAACCAGCTGCTGGTCTCACTCGACCTGGCCGTGCAGGGGTACAGCGAGGAAGAAGGCAATATCTTCTTCCACGACCTGAAAAATCGCCTGAGTACCCTTCCAGGAGTGGAGGCGGTCGGGATGGCATTCAACATCCCTCTCAGTCTGATGTCACAGACGCATATATGTGAACCGGAAGGATACGAGGCACCAGAGACTGAACGACTTCAGGTCATGGTCAACACTGTCGATGAGGGATATTTCACAGCCATGGGGATTCCCATCCTGGAAGGTAGGAGTTTTGTGACTTTCGATGATGAGGGTACCCAACCGGTCCTCATCGTCAACGAGATGTTTCGGGACCGGTACTGGCCGGGCGAGAGCCCCATCGGGAAGCGGGTGAAGCATGGCGACACCTGGTTCGAAGTGGTGGGGATGGTTCCCACCGGCAAGTATTTCGCTTTGAGCGAGAAACCGAGACCTCACTACTACTACGCCTTCGACCAGAATTATCTCGGTATGATGACCATCAATATCAGAGCCGATTCAAATCCCCTCATGCTGGTCAAAGCGGTTCGTCGAGAGGTGACTGATCTTGATCCGATGCTTCCGGTTGGTGAGTTGAACACCATGGCGGAGCGGATCAATTTTTCTCTGATGCCATACAGTATCGCCTCCGGAGTGATGTGGATGTTCGGTTTCATCGCCATGCTGCTGGCTTCGATAGGATTGTATGGACTCGTGGCCTATTTCGTGAACCGTCAGACACGGGAGATCGGTGTCCGGATGGCGCTCGGTGCGCTCAATAGTGATGTGCTGCGCTTCGTGGTGGGACGGAGTATGCGCCTGACTTTTATCGGATTGTGTATCGGTCTGATCTGTGCGACGGGAGTCTCGGTGCTGGCAAGTGCGGCATTCCCCGGGATCAGAGCGTTTGAGCCGCTGTTGATGGGGATACCTCTTCTGATTCTGATTCTGATTGCGTTATTGGCCAGCTTCTTCCCGGCCCGACGCGCCATACGGATCACTCCAGTGGATGCCCTGAGAGCGGAATGATGGGTTCAACTACCATCCGGCGACAGGCCCTTGCAGGTATGGTTCTTGTGGCTGCGATCCTCCTTTCCCCCCGATCGACGGCTGCCTGCCAGCAAGGTCTGAACGATCAGCTGACGACAGTCAGTGAACTCAATGCCTCAGGAGAGTATGACCGGGCGCTCCAGATCCTCCGTCCACTTCTCCGAAGCGCTCCTGATGATTACATGCTCCTGTGCTGGATGGCCGAGATCCTGGTTGATAAATCAGAAGTCATCCTGAGGGATGTGACGCCGCGGGATGCAAAACCCGTCTGCCAGGAAGCGGTCCTGAACGCGCGCCGAGCTGTAGATGTGAACCCCGACGACGCGGAGGGCTGGTTCCAGGTCGGGCAGACGACCGGCCTGCTCTCACAGTTGCCCGGAGGTCGTGAGACAGTGGATATGGCCGCCGAGTCCAAGTCGGCTTTCGAGCGGGCCATCTCTCTCGATCCTGATCATACCGGCGCCATCCACGGACTGGCGCGATGGCATTACTGTGTCGCGAATCTCCCGCGGGCGCTGAAGCTGGCGGCGAGGATCTTCTACGGCGGCCTGCCTCCGGCATCCAATGAAGAGGCGGTACGACTCTACCGGAGGGCTATCAGTCTCGAACCCGACGTAATTCTGCACCACCTGGAACTGGGAAAAACCTACCTGGAAATGAGGGAGAAGGCCCTGGCCCGCGCGGAATTCGAGACCGTACTCAGACTGCCTGAGGCATATCACTCTGATTCCAATCGGAAGCTGGAAGCCAGGCGGCTGCTCTCGGAAATGCGCTGAGCAAAGTCACCAGCCGATCATCGAACCGGTACATACCTGTATATCGGGTCAGGCTTCTCATGCTATAATCATTTCCAGGCAGTGCCCCCGTTGTACCCACCCGCAAGAGAATGGAGGCCCGTTTTGGCTGATAAGCCGGCCGCAGGGTGTGCCCGGCCGACAGGTGGACCTGTCGGTGAGGACCCGGTCGAGTCGCAGAATCAGGAACCGACACCGATTCTCAGGGAAGGACACAACATGATCAAAGTTGGGAAGCCTGCACCTGATTTCGTCGCCCCTGCTTACCACAAGGGGGAATTCACCGAGGAGAAGCTTTCCGATCATCTGGGGAAGTGGGTCGTGCTCTGCTTCTATCCGGGTGATTTCACCTTCGTCTGAGCGACCGAAGTATCGGCGGTCGCCGATAACTACAGCACATTTCAGGAACTGGGTGTCGATGTGATGTCGATGAGTGTCGACAGCATGTTCGTACACAAGATGTGGAATGACCACGAACTCTCGAAGATGGTCGATGGGGGGATCCCCTATCCCATGCTTTCCGATGCCGGCGGGAAGGTCGGAGAGGTCTATGGCATTTACGATGAAGATGCCGGGGTCGAGACGCGGGGCCGTTTCATCATCGATCCCGATGGTATCGTCCAGGGATATGAAGTTCTCACTCCGCCGGTTGGCAGGAACGTCTCCGAGACGCTGCGTCAGGTCCAGGCATTTCAGCTGGTGAGAGAGACAAAGGGGGCTGAGGCAACTCCCTCCGGATGGAAGCCGGGGAAGATGACCCTGAAACCGGGACCTGATCTGGTAGGGAAGGTATGGGAGGTCTGGACGACCGATATGGCGTCGGATTAGCAGCCCCCGCATGAGTATCGCGATCGCGTAACCGATGTAATTGCCGATCGCATAGTCGAGAAGGCCGACAACAACGCCCGGGAGGAGGCGGTCGCCATACCCCCGGGCGCTGGCCATTGGTTTCATCCCCTGGTCTCTATATTCAATCAGCTCTCACCCTCGAACGCTGCGTCGAAGGCCACGCCCGATGGTTTGAAGTCGAACTGCCTCACGGCCTCGCACGCTTCCCGGGCACCGTGTTCGCGATCCATGCGGCTGTCTTCCCACTCGATGGAGAGGGGACCGTGATAGCCGATATCGTTCAGGGCGACGATGATCTCCTCGAAGTTGATGTCACCGTGGCCGATCGAGCGGAAATCCCAGAAACGGCGTGGATCGGCGAACTCGGTATGACCACCGAATACACCGACGGTACCGTCTCCATGGTCCCACCAGGCATCCTTCATGTGGCAGTGGAAGATGCGGTCGCCGAAGGTGTAGATGAACTGCACGTAATCAACACCCTGGTAGCCCAGATGGCTCGGGTCGTAGTTGAAACCGAACGACTCGTGGCCGTTGAGGGCTTCGATCGCCCGCTGGGCCGTGGCGATATCGAAGGCGATCTCGGTGGGGTGCACCTCGAGCGCGAACTTCACACCCAGGGCCTTGAATTCATCCAGGATCGGGATCCAGCGCTTCGCGAAATCATCGAAGCCGGCCTGGACCATCTCGGGTGAGACGGGTGGGAATGAATAGATCAGATGCCAGATGGAACTGCCGGTGAAGCCGTTGACGACATCGATTCCCAGCTTCGCCGCTGCCCGGGCGGTGTCGATCATCTTCAGCGCGGCGCGTTGCCGGACTCCTTCGGGATCGCCGTCTCCCCAGACGTCCTCCGGCAGGATACTCTGGTGCCGCTCGTCGATGTTGTCACAGACGGCCTGTCCGACCAGATGGGATGAGATGGCAAAGACATCGAGCCCGTTGTTTTTCAGCAGAGCCCGTTTCTTCTCGCAGTAGTCATCTTCAGCAAGGGCCCGATCCACCTCGAAGTGGTCCCCCCAGCAGGCCAGCTCGAGCCCGTCATACCCGAATCCAGCCATCATCTTGGCAAGTTCTTCCAGGGAGAGGTCGGCCCACTGGCCGGTGAAAATCGTTACTGGTCTCGACATCCTGGTACGCTCCTTGTTGATCAGATGTGAATCTCCGTCCACTTCTCACTGCTGCCTGCGCTTTCAACCAGAGTTTTCAGGAAGAGCATGCCCCGCAGGCCGTCTTCCACGTCAGGGAAATCGAGTGCCAATAGGTCGGGTTCGATTCCCTCCATGGACGCTCTCACGGTATCGGAGAAGTTGACGTAGTTGTTGGCGAAGGCCTCGATGAACGCCTCAGGATGGCCGGCGGGAAGCCGCGTGGCCCGGCCCGCGGCAGGACTCTTCTCCGCCACGTAGTCGTTCCCACGGCGCCATACCTGTACCGGTTCATCCGGTCGCTTCACGTACAGGTAGTTGGGGTGTTCCTGGTGCCATTCCAGTGCGCCCGTCTCGCCATAGATCCAGATGCCCAGGTTGTTCTCCTCCCCGATGGATATCTGGCTGGCATGCAGGACACCGCTGGCCCCGTTGTCGTATTTCACCAGGCAGTTGATGTCATCATCAAGCCGGCGTCCTTCGACGAATGTGGTCAGCTCGGCGCACAGGTGGGTCATCTTCAGGCCGGTGATGTACTCGGCAAGGTTCTCGGCATGGGTACCGATATCGCCGCCACAACCCGATGCTCCGCTCTGCTCGGGATCGGCCCGCCAGCTGGCCTGGATGTGACCGGTCAGTTCCAGGGCCGTTGCCAGCCACCCCTGCGGATAGCGTACCACGATCTTGCGCACCTTGCCCAGCTCGCCACCCCGGGCGATGTCCCGGGCCAGCTTCACCATCGGATAGCCGGTGTAGTTGTGCATCAGTCCGAAGATCTTGCCGGTACTGCGCACGAGATCACCGAGCTCTCTGGCTTCGTCGACGTTGATAGTCATCGGCTTCTCGCACATGACGTGGAAGCCGGCTTTCAGTACATCCCGGGCGATGGGGAAGTGCCAGTTGTTCGGAGTGCAGATCGTGATGAAGTCCATCCGTTCAGATTCGGGAAGTGCAGTTTCCTTTTCTATCATCTCTGCATAGCTGCCATAGACCCGCGCTGGATCGACGTGGAGTTCATCTCTCATCTGAAATGACTTTTCAGGATCTATGTCGAAAGCGCCACCAACGACTTCGATCAGACCGTCCATGCTTGCTGCCTTGCGATGCACCTCACCGATGAATGCGCCGGGGCCGCCTCCGACCATTCCCATGCGGAGTTTCCTGTCGACCTTCATCTGATATACTCTCCTGTCAGTCAATCGTGTGGATCAGAGATCCGGAGCAGCTCGTTCCTCAACGTGAAGGGATCCTCTCCTCCGAGCCCTCTCATCCTGTCACTCACCGCTCTGAAGAGCCGTTTCTGTATCCGGTACGGATCCCGGTTTCGCTCCTGTGGTATCTTCCGCCGGCTCTCATCCGGAATGACGAACGGAGCGGCAACTTCCTTCAGTGTATACCCGTTTTCATGCTCCCTCTGCCACACCCATGCGGCGTGGATAGCCGCACCGAGCGCGGCTCCCTCACCCGGGACCGGCACGGTCTCCACCTCGAAGATATCGGCGATCATCTGGCACCAGGAGGAGGAGTTCGCCAGGCCTCCGTGTACAGGTTCAACACGTGGCCTTCGAGTACTGCCCGGCAGAATGATTCCCGGTTGAGGCCATCCAGCCCGAAGCCGAACATGACCGGTGAAGCGAGCGGCAGGTCGGGTGTTCTCTCACCCTCATACCAGGGGATGAGGAGTTGGCCGTGATTGCCGGCCGCGGTCTTGTCGATCACCGCATCGAAATCCTCATGGCTCATTCCATACCGTTCAAGAACGGCGTTGTACCCGTTGGCCATGTTGGAGACGCAGAGCAGGGGCAGGTAATGACCGGTGCTGTCGCAGAATGTGGCGATCTCACCGGTCGGATCCACGTAAGGTTCTTTCATGAAGGTATAGGCAGTTCCGCTGGTTCCGAGGCTCACGGTCACAATCCCCGGCTCGAAGTTCCCTGTGCCGATCGCGCCGTACATGTTGTCGCCGCTTCCCGCGTCGATCCGGCAGTCCGGGGAGAGAGCGAACCGATCCGCCAGGGCAGGAGAGATACCACCGATGGTCTGGTCCGACGGTTCGACCGGGGGGAGTTTCTCCCGCAGGCCGGGATCGATCGCCTTGAGCACTTCAGATGACCAGGAACGGGTCATTGGATTCCAGAGGGCCATACCCGAGGTGTCCCCCGGTTCCATGACGGCAATCCCGCCCTCAGCCCCGCCTGTCAGATACCAGTTGATGTAGTTGTGCACGAGGAAGAGTGTGGCGGCAAGAGCGTAGGTCCTCGGCTCATGCCGCAGCATGTGGAGGATCTTCGGGGCGGTGTACCCGGTCCTCTGCGTGTTTCCCACCTCTTCGATCATCCGCTCCGGGCCACCGAGTCGTTCGGTCAGCAGGCGGCACTCTTCACCGGTGGAGAAGTCGTTCCACAGTTTGCTGTGGCTCCGGGCCAGGTTTCCCACGCCATCCAGTGCCACCAGTCCATGCTGCTGGCCGGAAACCGAGATACACCTGATCTGTTTCTGGTCTGTATCCGATGCCATCAGTCGCTGCAGGAGCAGATCGATCGCCTCGGTCCACATTCTGGGATCAGACGCCGAGACACCTTCCTCCAGCCCCTGGATAACACCATCACGGGTTCCGTAGTGGGGCAGGTCGTCGTCGTAATTCACCGAGTCGATGTGGACGGCAGTCCCCTCCGCCAGATCGATAACGACGATCTTGCAGCTCTGGGTCGATACATCCAGTCCGGCGTAGATACCTTCCACTAGCGGTCACTCCTGAATAATGCCTGGTAACCTGGTGATCTCACTCTCGCTGATCCTACCAGTTCTCGATGAGGATCTCTTCCAGGTCGCCGCGATGACCGGCCGGGTCGAGATGACATTCCAGTATCCGCTCATGCGGCAGGCGGCTGATCCGCTCCTTCATCCTCTCCAGGGCCCTGATGTTCAGTTCCACTGCCCGTTCGACCGGCATGTTCTCCGGGTTGATGTCGATACCGAAGTACTCTCTGTACCCGAAGGACCAGAGTGAGTAGAGCAGGGCCTCTGTCTCCTGCATGTTGACCGCACCCACATTGTTGTCCTGGTCGTAATTGCCATCGGGCTGACTGTTCCAGTGGGTGTGGGCGAGGCGACCTTCCATCGCTGTCAGCGAGAAAGCCGCCGGCAGCATCTCGAACCCCATCTTGACATGCCCGACCTCCGGATTCAGCCCGACCAGTGCGTGGCCATCCTCCAGCAGGCGGCGGTTTTCCGGATTGGTGAGCCTCGCCTCGATCCGCTGGGCGGCGAGGACCCCCTCGGCAGTGGTGCGGTAGATGTTGTTGGCTGCCGGTTCATACGGCTTCGGTTCGATCGCGATCCGCACCCCCGGCACCTCGTCCATGGCCTCAGCCATGGAACTCTCGAACAGATCCCACATATGCATGAACGGCTTGCCATGCAGGTAACGGTAACCGTCCATCCCCGGCCAGGAGATCGCCATGTCGGCACCCATTTCCTCGATCAGCCGCAGGCCACCGATAGCGACTTCCTTTGCCTTCTCTCTGACACCAGCGTCGGGATTCGAAAGACTGCCGAATTCGAACATCTTGTCGTAGAAGTGTGAGAAGGGGACCGCCACGAGCCGGATCCCTGCTTCTTCCTCAAGCTGTTTGTAGAGATGAACGTTCGTCTCGTTCACTTCATCGGGGTAGTGCGCCTCTATGCCCGAGACCCCCAGATCCGCCATTCCGGCTGCCATCTCGATCCGCTCTTCGATCGATGCCGCGGGTACGAACCGATCGTGGAACCGCCCGCCGCCGGGGGTGAAGTACCAGATCCCCACCGAGATTTTCAGCTCAAGGTCGTTCTTCAGGTTTTCCAGTATCTCTTCAGGATTGCGCGCCAGAGACTGATACCGCAGGTCGGTCAAGGTGTACGCCATTGTTCTGCTCCATTACAGGTCTTCAGACTGGTCAGACAGATCACAACCCGGTTCCACGGGCTCACCATCGTAACAGAACATGTACGAACAGGCGAACAGACTCTCCGTTTCATCACATTCAAAGCGATTCTGACAGTCATTTCTGGTATAGTATGAGTGACTGGAATCTGATTCATTCCCATTGGATCTGATGGAGGTGCGACTCTGACCCTCGCGAAAGTCTGCAGAAAGTATAACCTCAAAGAGCAGCCATCCGACGCTTCCTATTGGCGTTCTCGCTCTCCTGGTGAACGTCTCGCTGCCCTGGAAGAGATTCGCCGGGAATATCACCTGTGGAAGTACCATGCTGAACCAAGACTTCAAAGAGTTTATACAGTCACTGAACGATAGCGGTGCACGGTACCTCGTCGTAGGGGGGTATGCCGTTGCGTATCACGGGCATCCCCGTTACACCAGGGACCTGGATGGCGTATCATTCACTGATTGTTATGACTCACGAGTTGAAGCTGTGATCGATGAGGTTCAAGTGCTGTTTATCGACCTGCCGCATCTGAAGAAGAATAAAGAGACCACGGGCCGTCATCAGGATCTTGCTGATCTGGAACACCTGGATTGATCCTCCCTGCAACTGACCTGTCCGGTATCCTGGCTCTGTTAT
>JALGVQ010000267.1 GCA_025774615.1 bacterium | reverse complement strand
TTGCGCAGTTTACGGAGTAGTGTCCCTGTTGGCAAGGTCATGACTGCAACCCGGCACACCACTTACTACTCTCCCTCATCGACAGATCGTCTGATCCTGACCTTGAGTACCTTTCGGGGGGTGGCGTCCAGAACCTCTATCTCCAGATCACCGATGGTGTGCAGTTCACCAGGAGCGGGAATCTGTCCCAGAGTCGAGGTGAGGAATCCACCTATGGTCTTGTACCCACCCTCCGGAAGTGTTGTTCCCGACGTATGCCGCAGTTCCGAAAGAGAAGTGCCGGCATCGAGGATGATCCACTCGTCCAACTGTGTCGTGACCGGAGTTGAGGCTCTGTCAAACTCATCCCTGATCTCTCCCACTATCCTTTCGAGTGCATCCTCGAGCGTCACGAGTCCGGTCGCGCCACCGAATTCATCGACCACTATCGCCAGGTGCATTCGACTCTCTTTCATCTCGAGGATCAGCTGTTCCAGGCGTTTCGTTTCCGGCACGTAGTAGGCCTGGTGCATGATATCCCCGACGGTCTTCTCGTCAGTGATCCCCAGAAGATCGAACACAAAGAGTGAACCCACGATATTGTCGATCCGGTCGCGATAGACCGGGATCCTTGAGTAACCGTGACCGGCCATCCGGGAGAGGACTTCCTCCAGGAGGGTATGTTCCTCAACAGCGGAGACCTCTACGAGAGGAACCATGATATCCTCGACCCGCGTTCCGGAGAACCTGAAGGTCCGGTGGATCATCTGACGCTCCTCCGAACGGAGGACACCCTTCTGCTCTCCCTCGATCATCAGCCGCACGAGCTCGTCCCGCGTCAGGATGGGATGGCGTGCAGGATCGCTTGACCCGAAGAGCCTGAGCAGTGCGGCAAGGGAACTATCGGCGATCCAGACCAGGGGAAAGAGAATGAGCCGTATGAGCGTGAGCACCGGTGCAATCCGAAGGCAGATCCCGTCGGCGTACTGTCTGAATATCGTCTTCGGCAGAATCTCCCCGAAAACGAGGATAACCGGTGTAACCACCAGCGTCGAGACGAGAGCCTCGTGACCGGGAGTGATGGAGATGAAAAAGCCGGTAGCGGCTGCCGCGGTCGCCACGTTGCAGAAATTGGTACCGAACAGGGTCGTGGTCACCATCCTGCGGAGGTCGCCGAGGATCCGTTCGACCGCCATGGCCGCCCGGTTCCCCTCCCGGGCGAGATGCCGCATCTTCAATCGGTTGCAGGAGATCACGGCGATCTCCGCACCGGAGAAGAAGGCGCTTCCGAGAAGGCCCACGAACATCAGCGCCGCCAGCAAGGGGATCGCCATCATCGCCCCCACTCGATCCGGAGCCAGAGGATCCGGGTCGGACTTGCCGCCAGGACATGGAACCTGAACGGACCAAGGTCGAGTGTCTCTCCGGTTACCGGGATCCGGCCCAGCCGGTTGACGAGCCAGCCTCCGACAGTCTCGGAATATCGGTCACGCAGTTCGATCCCGACTGCCCGCGTGAATTCATCCAGCTCCCACCCCGCGAAAACCACGGCGACACCGTCCTCAATCAGACGGAACGGTGCTTCCTCTCCTCTCGGATCGGCGATATCACCGACGATCTCCTCCAGCACATCCTCCATGGTAACGAGCCCCGAGACAGAGCCGTATTCATCGATCACCAGAGCGAGATGAACCTGACGGCTGCGGAACTCACCGAGCAAATCCATCGCTTTCATGCTCTCGGGAACGAACCAGGGGGGGCGAACAAGGTTGGACAGGTCGGGGCTCACCGAGGCTTCAGTCCGCGCGGCGAGATAGTCCCGGGCGTAGAGAATGCCATCCACGGCATCAAGATCACCTGCGATGACAGGTGCACGTGAGAAGCCGCTTGAGTGGAAGAATTCCCTCCACTCCCCTGGAGGGGTATCACGATCCATGCTGACGATCTCAACGCGGGGAGTCATGATGTCTCCGACTGTCCTTCGCTCCATCTCGAGAAGATTATTGATTACCTCCCGCTCAAAGGTGTCAAGGATCCCGGCGTCATACCCCTCCTCGACCGCCGTGGCCAGTTCATCACTCGAAAGGTCGGGACCTTCGAGCAGGGACGGGCGGAGGAGCGCGATGAGGCGATCGTTTATCCATACGAGGATCACCCGCAGCGGTTTGATGAAGACGGTGAAGAGGAGCAGTGGGCGGGAGATCAGGGGCGAGAGCCGGGAGGCGTTTTCCAGCGCAAACGATTTAGGTCCGATCTCCCCCACGAAGAGTATGAGAACAGTCATGATGACCGTCGCCCACACGATCCCCTCACCTACCGCCTGTCCACCGCCGGGAGGCGTGAGTATATCGATCGCAACAGCGGTCCCCAGGGAAGCGGCCGCGATGTTGACGAGTGTATTCCCGACCAGAATGGTAACGAGGAGGCGACGCGGTTTCGACATCAGGTAGGCGACTCTTCTTCTCGCTCCCCGATCGGAACGCTCCATCTCCGAGATCTGTCCCTTCCCGAGAGAAAAGAGCGCTGTTTCCGAGGAGGAGAAGAATCCTGAAAGGAGAAGCAGTACGCTGAGAAGGATCAACTGCCAGGTCGCGGCTTCCAGAGTCACCACTCCATCGCCGATTCGACCTTTTCAATGAGTTCATCCAGCGCAAAGGGCTTGCTCAGGAAGGGACGGTCCACGCTCTCCAGGAATACTCTGGCGTTATCGCTCAGCGTGTCACCTGTGAGGAACACTACTCTCTCGGCAAGAGAGGGCTGCTCCTCAACCAGTCTGGAATAGAACTCCCGACCCCCCATCACCGGCATCTTCAGGTCGAGTACGATCGCGTTCGGATGATCGGTTTCCTGGATCTGATCGAGGGCTTCCTGTCCGTTCAGCGCAACCTCGATCTCGTGGCCGGCCTGCAGAAAGGCCTCCTCCATGAGATCGAGGATGTTCTGTTCATCATCGACCAGCAGGATCGCTCCCTTTCTGAATGGTCGTGAGGGAGGTGATCTCTTTTCGGATGGAGTATCAGCTTGAGGCTTCGACTGCCTGATTGACGCAGGAAGCCAGATATCGAAGACAGCTCCCCCCTCGGGGTGGTTGCCCGCTGTGATCGTGCCTGCGAACTGCTGAACTATCCGGTAACAGATCGAGAGTCCGAGACCGGTACCACTGCCGACTTCCTTCGTTGTGAAGAATGGATCGAACACACGCCCCAGGTTCTGCTCATTGATACCGGGACCCGTATCGCGTACCTGCAGGTGAACCGACAGTCCCGATCCGGGTCCATCTCCTCCGGGCGGCCCTTCCTCCAGGAATTCGGTCGTGACAACAATGAGCCGTGATTGTCTGTCGGTGGAGAGCATCGCCTGTCTGGCATTATTCACCAGATTGAAGATCAATTGCTGGATCTGGAAGGGATCG
>JALGVQ010000071.1 GCA_025774615.1 bacterium | reverse complement strand
GTGCGCCGCTGATCGTTACAGGGTAAATCAGAGACCCGTACCTTCTTCGCTCCCGCCTCCTAGCAGAGGCGCACCAGGGTCGCCACGACGTCGGGATTGGTGCAGGCAGCCTGCGCGGGCATCTTGTCCCACCCGATATTCGGTTTGATGAAGACCACGTCGCCGTTGTCGACGAACCGATCCATTCCCCCGAGAGCCTTGATCGATTCAACCGTCAGGCGGATAGCTTCTTCTCTGATCGCCTCATCACTCTCCTCCGGACTCCGGTAGGTCGCAATCGCCAGTGCCGGTTGCCCCTGCACGATCGGAAATGGCGCGAGACCACAGGCGGCTGTTCCGAGCGCTGCTGTCTCAAGGAACGATCTTCTCGTGAATCGATGCGTCATCTCTTCCTCCCTGGGATTCTGCAGACTGCATCCCGAATTACCACTGGCACTCCTCACTATAATGAAAACAACCCCGGCGGGATATTCAAAGGAAGGATACCCGATCAACCGGACCGTGGCTCTATACTGCTGATTAACCACTTCACACATGGTATGCTGTCACCATGAGTGAGAAAGGTCTGCAGAAACATCTGAACCTGAGAGCCACCTTTTCGCTGAGTATCGGACCGATGCTCAGTTCAGGCATCTTTCTGCTTCCGGCCCTGGTGTTCAGTGAGATCGGCCCGGCAGCGATCCTCGTCTATCTGGTCGCCGGCCTGCTCCTGATACCATCACTGCTTTCTCAGGCGGAACTGGCAACCGCGATGCCAAGGGCGGGAGGAACCTACTACTTTCTCGATCGCAGTCTCGGGGCACTGGTGGGAACCGTCGCCGGAGCGGGTACCTGGCTTGCGTTGACGTTCAAGAGCGCCTTCGACCTGATCGGGCTGGGCGCCTACCTGGTACTCTTCCTCTCACTTCCGGTGAAACCGGTCGCCGTCGCGCTCTGCGTACTCTTTGCCGGTATCAGTATCAGTGGTGTGAAGAAAGTCGCGCAGGTTCAGGTTCTGCTGGTCAGCATCGTTCTTGCCATGACGACATTCTTCATTGTTAAAGGGCTCTTTCAGATAGAGACTGCGCCATTCGCACCCTTCTTCGCAGGTACCTCCGTTTCCTTTCTGGGAGCGATCGGCCTGGTATATGTCGGTTTCACCGGTCTGACGAAAGTCGCCAGTGTGGCCGAGGAGATCGACGACCTGGAACGAACCATACCCCTGGCGATGATCTTCGCCCTGGGAATCACAACCCTGCTCTATATCCTCGTGATGGTCGTGCTCGTCGGAGTCCTTGATGCCGCCACTCTCAGTTCCACGCTCGTACCGATGGCAGATGCAGCGCGGCAGTTCCTCGGACCGGCCGGTATGACGGTTATGTCGATAACCGCGATCGTGGCGTTCATCGCCTCGGCAAACGCCGGAATCACGGCGGCCAGTCGTTATCCCTTTGCGATGGCCCGTGACAACCTGGCGCCTGCTCTCTTCAAACGGCTCGGGCGGTTCCATACTCCCACGAGCGCTACTGTAGTTACCGCATTGCTCATGATCCCCTTCATCCTGATCCTGAGTCCGACATCCATAGCCAAACTGGCCAGCGCATTCCAGTTGATGCTCTTCGGGATGCTGAATCTGGCTGTCATTGTGATGCGTGAGAGCCGGATCGAATCGTACGATCCCGGTTTTCATGCCCGCCCCTATCCATGGATCCAGATCATCGGGATACTCACATCCCTGATCCTGATCCCGGCGCTCGGCATGTTGCCGGTGATCGCTTCCACGGTGATCGTCGTCCTCACCCTTCTCTGGTACATCCTGTACGTGAAGAAACGCGTCTCCCGGTCAAGCGCCCTCCTCCATGTCTTTGAGCGGATGGGCAGGGCTGCGTCACCCCATCTCGACCATGAGTTGAGACAGATCCTGCGTGAGAAGGGGCTCCGCAAGGAGGATATGTTCGAGAACAGCATCATCAGGGCCGACATCCTGCACCACTATCCGGGTGAGGCCTTCGATGGTCTTCTGGCGAAGGCGTCGGTGGCGTTGGCGGGACGCACCGGCATATCGGAGATGGAGATCCTGGACGCGTTGCGAGCCTCGAACAGGCTGGGAGAGACACCGATAGGTCACCACATTGCCCTGCCGCATGCCCGGGTCGAGGGGGTTACGGCCCATGAGCTCACGATCATCCATTCGAAAGATGGATTGAAAATAGAGGGCGCGGAGGAACTCGTGTACGCGCTCTTCGTCCTCATCGGCCCGACCAAAGATCCAGGCCAGCATCTGCGGTTCCTTGCCGAACTGGCAAATCGTGCAGAGGGGATCGATTTCTCCGGCGACTGGCGGAACGCGGAGGATGATTCCGACATCAAGGAGTTCTTCCTCAGATCGGGGGAGGTCGTGGAAGTGGAACTCCTCAATCCTGAATTGAATGGTCAGAAGATCCGGGATCTGGAACTCCACCCTGACTGCCTGATCGCCATGATCGTACGGGGAGGAGGGATGATCGTACCGCACGGCCAGACTCGCCTCATGACAGGCGATATGGTGACGCTCGTCGGGGAGGCCCGTGCCGTTCAGGAGACGGGTCTGAGGTTTACGCCATCAACATCCCGCCATTGACGTGGATCACCTGTCCGGTGATGTAGGACGCATCATCTGAGATCAGGAACTTCACCGCTGCGGCAACATCCTCCGGTGTTCCCGCTCTCGCCAGGGGGATACCGGACATATATGCCTTTTTGACCTCTTCGGGCAGTACGGCTGTCATCTCGGTCTCGATGAACCCGGGCGCCACCACGTTGGCGGTGATGTTCCGGCTCGCCAGTTCCTTGGCGACCGATCGGGTCAGGCCGATAAGACCGGCCTTTGAGGCGGCATAGTTCGCCTGACCGGCGTTACCCTGCACACCGACCACCGATGCGATACTCACTATCCGCCCGTACTGCTGTTTCATCATCGTACGGGTCACAGCCTGCATACAGTTGAAGGCGCTCTTGAGATTGACCGCGATAACGGCATCCCAGTCACCCTCTTTCATCCGCATGAGGAACGTATCGCGGGTGATGCCGGCGTTGTTCACGAGAACATCGATCCGGCCGTGTCGTTCCACCACGCCTGCCATGAATTCCTTGACCGCTGCATGATCGGAGACGTCGACGCGGGTGTATTCGGCAATACAGCCTTCACTCTCGACCATGGCGACCGTTTCGTCGGCGGATCCATCTTCAGGCGGGTCGAAGTGATTGAATACTATCAGGAGTCCGGGCTCGGCCAGCTTCATGATGATTGCCCGTCCGATACCCTTCGAACCGCCGGTGACGACAGCTACCCGCTCGATGTTCTCGCCCATATCACTCCCCCGTTGTTTAAGATGCCCTCTTCCTGACCTTGGCAGTTTCTGTCCTCGGAGGAGATGATTCAAGGGTAAAACCTGCATGGTTGACTATCGGGCGGGGGCCAGCGATTATCAGGCGGGTGTTACCTGGGTGCACTGTTCCGACATTACGGCACGGTGCAGGAAGCTACCGGAGGTCATGCATGCTGGAGTTTACATCTCTCGAAACCGGGATCTTCATCTTCCTTGTGGTTGCTGCCGTGGCGGGATTCCTGCTGATCGCCGGCCGGCAGCTCCGGGTTGTGCGGGAAGGTCGCCCCGACCCGGGACGTCTTGACCATCCCGGAATGCGGCTTGTCAGGGTGGTCAAAGAGGTCCTCTTCCAGTCACGGGTTGTGGGCGGTCGTCCGGTTGTGGGAACGCTGCATGCCGCGGTCTTCCTCGCCTTCCTCCTCTTCATCCTCGAAACGACGAGCATGTTCCTCGAGCCATTCCGGTTGGGCTACCTGCACGCTCTCATGGGGGATGCACTCCCTGCCTTCCGTCTGGTGGTGATGGCGGCGGCGGCGGTCTGTGCGCTCTCGATGACAGCTCTGGCGTTTCGCCGGTTCGTGCTCATCAGGTACTCACCCGATCCGAAATCGTATGAGTCGGGATTCGTGGCCCTCCTGATCGTTCTGCTCATGCTCACCTTCATCGACCTGAATGGAACACACTTCGTCGATGCCCGGGTGAACTGGTGGCTCCATGTCGTGATCATCCTCGGATTCCCCTCTCTTATCCTGAGCTCGAAACACCGGCACATCTTCCTTGCGCCCATCAATGTGTTCCTTCGCAGCTCCCGACTCTGGGACGTTCCGAAGATGAACCTCGATTTCGAGTCGATGGAGGATGATGAGGAGATCACCCTTGGACTCGAGACGATTCATGCGATTCCCTGGAAACTGAGACTCGATTTTCTTTCCTGTGTGGAATGCAAGCGCTGTACCGATCAGTGTCCGGCGGCCACGGCCGGTCAGGAACTGCGTCCGGCCGATTTCATCAAGGCGGGCCAGAAGGCGATCATGGGTGGCAGTGGTGATGAGGTGGTGATTGGGACCATTATTTCCGAGAAGGCACTTGGACAGTGCACGAGCTGTATGGCCTGTGAGAACATCTGTCCGGTGGGGATCGAACATTCCCAGGTGCTCGCGGGCGCCAAGTACGCCCAGACACTCGCGCTCGGCACCGGTGGTGTGGCCACTGAATTCCTCAAGGCGATGAACAACACCGGCAACCCCTTCTCGTCGGAAGCCGAGGTGCGCACCGAGCTCATCTCGTCGCTGGGAATCCCGATCTACAAGAAGGGGGAGACCGAATACCTCCTCTGGCTCGGATGCGTCTGGTCTCATAACCCCGATTTCCGGAAGGTGGTTGAAGCAACGCGTGCCCTTCTGGAGAAAGCGGGTGTCTCCTGGGGAGTTCTTGAGACCGAGAGCTGCAGTGGTCATCACTCCCGTCGACAGGGGGAGGAGATGCAGTTCCAGGTGCTGGCAGAAGAGAACTGCGAGCGGTTCGGAGATCTCGGTGTTCAACGGATCATCACGGGCTGTCCCCACTGCCTGAACACCTTTCGGCATGAATACGGTGATTTTCCGGGGGGTGAGGATCTGGATGTCATCCATCACTCGGAACTCTTTGTCGATCTCATTGCCTCAGGGGCTCTCGATGTTGGATCGGGATCCCTTGCGGGAAGGAAGGTCACCTACCACGATCCCTGTTATCTCGGTCGGTATGAAGGGATTTTCAGGCAGCCTCGTGAGCTGATCGGTGCCGCCGGCGGTTCACTCGTCGAGACCGACCCCCACCGGGCCCGTTCCTATTGCTGTGGAGGGGGAGCGGCTGGATTCGTGATCGAAGCCGAAGAGGAGAACCGGGTCGACCAGGAACGAAAGCGTCAGATCGAAGAGGCCGGCGTTGACATGCTCGTTACATCGTGTCCGGAGTGCCGCATGATGCTCACCGGCACGCTCGAAGAGACGAAGGATGTCGCCGAACTGCTCGCTGATGCGCTGGAGGTGCCATGACCGATTACAATCGCCGATCGTTCCTTTCAGCCATGGGGTTCGGTACGGCCGCCACGCTCGGCGATCACCGGGCACTGTTCACTCCGTCCCGATCCTCCCTGTCCTCCCGCTCCTCTGATGGGTCTGATCCCTGGATCGAACTGGACCGGGAGGCACTGAACCACAATCTGTCCGTGACAGGGAGGCAGGTCGGGGGACGACCGGTCATGGCGGTGATCAAGGGAAACGGGTACGGGCACGGTCTGATGGAGATGGGGGTCCTGCTTCAGGAAGCCGGCACACACCAGGCGGCAGTAGCGAAGGTCGGAGCCGCCCTCGATCTCCGTTCGAGCGGATTCGACTGGCTTATCCTTAATTTTGGTCCTTTCTCGAACTCGGATATTCCCGATCTCGTGCGATCACGGATATCACAGACAGTGTTCACAGATCAGGTCAGGGATCTTGCCGCAGGGGCCGTGCGAAGCGGGATCAGAGTCCCTGTTCAGATCAATATCGACACCGGTCTTGGAAGGGTGGGGGTTCCCTGGAGGAAGGCACTCGACTTTCTGCAGGAGGTTGCGCGCCTTGAGGGGGTCTGGCTCGAAGGTGTGTTCACCGCTCTGACAGAAGACCCTGAATTCGACCAGATCCAGATCGATCGGTTCGATTCAGTCTGCAGGCAGGCTCGAGAATCGGGGATCGATACAGGTATCCGCCATGCAGCCAGCAGCGCCGCACTCATGGATGCTGATGGTCCGTTCCTGGATATGGTGCGACCCGGGATCGCCATATATGGACACTACCCCAACGATCAGAGTCGACGAACCCGTCCGATCGACCTTCATCCTGTACTCTCACTGAAGAGTCGGGTCGTGTATGTCAAGGAACTCGCAGTCGGCGAATCCCTCTCCTACCATCAAGCCTGGACAGCGGACAGACCAACGCGGATCGCGACTCTTCCGGTTGGATACTCCGATGGATATCCGGCCACGGCGGCAGGCAAAGGCAAGGTGCTCATCCGGGGCAGACAGTTCCCGGTGATTGCGCTGGTGACGGCAAATCATGTACTGCTCGATGTGGGGAATGATAGTGATGTTCAGATCGGAGATGAGGCCGTCCTGATCGGAAGACAGGGGGATCAGACGATCGATGCCGCCGCGCTGTCGGATACGGCGGGTATCTCCGTCTATAAACTCCTCATCGGTTTGAACGCTGCGCTCCCCCGTTTCATCATATAAAAGGATCGGTATGAACAAACAGAAGAACACCCTCTTCCTGATCGCTCTGGTGATTCCCGTGTTCCTTGCTACCTCACTACTGGTCGCCAATCAGAGGCAGCCGCAGGAGAGTCGTCCATCCACACTGGCCGGGAGGTCTTCGGTGTTTGCTCCACATGGCATGATCGCGACCAGTCAGCCGCTTGCTACAACCGCAGGTCTGAACGTGCTTCAGAACGGGGGCAATGCCATCGATGCTGCGGTGACCGCTGCCGCGGTACTCTGTCTGGTTGAGCCTCATATGACCGGGATCGGCGGGGATGTGTTCGCTATCTACTGGTCGGCCGGGGAGCAACGTTTGACCGGTCTCAATGCGAGCGGCCGATCGGGATCGCTCATGACAAGGGAAGAACTCGCAGAGCGGGGATTCGACAGGGTGCCCGGATCAGGACTCGAAGCGGTGACGGTGCCCGGAGCGATCTCCGGCTGGGCGGCTCTGCTCGAGCGATTCGGCACGATCACGCTCGCTGAAGCGCTCCAGCCGGTGATCAGGCTTGCCGAGGAGGGTTTTCCTGTCTCTCCCATCATCGCCAGGCAGTGGGCGAATCAGACCCGGAAGCTCCTGCGTGATGAGGGCTCGAAGAACACCTGGCTGATTGATGGAGAACGCTCGCCCCGCGAAGGGGAGATGTTCCGTAATCCCGATCTGGCTGCTTCTTTCCGGCTGATAGCCGATCAGGGACCAGAGGTCTTCTATGGGGGAGAACTGGGCCGGAAGATCGTCGCGTTCATGGAGGAAAACGGAGGGTTCCTGACCCTGCAGGACCTTCAGGACCACAGCGTCGAGTGGGTCGAACCTGTAGGAGCCTCCCGGGGCAACTACACACTCTGGGAACTTCCACCAAACGGTCAGGGAATCGCTGCTCTCGAAATGCTGCGCATCCTGGAACCATATGAACTGATGGGGATGGGGCACAACAGCGCGGAGTACCTCCATCATCTCATCGAAGCGAAGAAGCTGGCCTTTGCCGACCTGGCGCGGTATGTCGGGGATCCCGACCATATGGATGTGCCTCTTGAGCACCTTATTTCCGATTCGTTCATCGAGGAGAGGCGCGCGCTGCTCGATCCGAAGCAGGCGGCGCGCAGACAGGATCCCGGCCCGGCTGTCACGTCCACCGAGACGGTCTATCTCACTGTCGCGGACGCCGAGGGGAACATGATCTCCTTCATCAACAGTGTCTTCGACTATTTCGGTTCAGGGGTCACGGTTCCGGGAACCGGGTTCACCCTCCAGAATCGTGGTCAGGGATTCACGATGGAGGAGGGGCTGCCGAACACGGTTGCGCCGCGGAAACGCCCTTTTCATACACTGATACCGGCGTTTGTGACGCACTCGGAGGATGGGAGTGATCGTGAGGAGCCATGGCTTGCGTTCGGTGTCATGGGAGGATCGATGCAGCCCCAGGGGCATATACAGGTTCTCCTCAATATGCTCCTCTTCGATATGGATCCACAGGAGGCCATCGACGCTCCCCGCTTCCGGCACCTGAGTGGACTGCGGATAGTTCTGGAGTCACCGATAGGCGACGAGGTGCGACAGGCGCTTGAGGCGATGGGGCACGTGATCGGCACTGAAGCGTCTGTTGCCTTCGGTGGGGCGCAGGCGATCATGAGACTTCCTCAAGGCTGGAGTGCCGGGTCCGATCCTCGCAAGGACGGCATGGCCGCGGGGTACTGATATCAGCACCCTCATCGGAGACAGGTAATTGTCTGAACAGGTGAACAGGACGGGAGAGGTTTCTGCCGTATTCGGGGAGGTGGTAGAGGTACGGTGGGACGGGTCCGATCCGGTACTGGCCTTCCAGAAAAGGAGTGTCGGTGCGGTGGTCGTCGGTGATCGCGTCGACGTGATGGAAGTACCCGGTGATGAGGCAGAAATATCATGGCGGGTATCCCGACTCCACTCCCGGGAACGATGCCTCTGGAGATCATCCCGGCGAAGACGAAGTCAACTGGTGGCTGCCAATGTCGATCGCCTTGCGATCATTCTGGCCGTCGCCCCCCCTCCGAAGACAGGACTGGTAGACCGATATCTGGTTGCGACCGAGTCACAATCGATTCCTGCAATAATCATATTGAACAAAGTCGACCTGCCCGGTTCCGGGCAGATTGTGGATAGTCTGACGGTATACCGGACGCTCGATTACGCGGTCCTTCCTGTCAGCGCCCTCACTGGTGAGGGGATCGGATCAGTCGAGAAACATCTCGAATCAGGCCTGACGGTACTCGTCGGACACTCAGGCGTGGGGAAAACAACCCTGCTCAACCTGATCATTCCCGGGGTTGAGCTTCCCACGCGGGAGTTGAGCAGCGCGACCGGCAAGGGGCGCCACACCACGAGCGCTGTCACGGCACATTCCTTCCGGGACGGCATGATTACGGACACGCCCGGGATCAGGGAATTCGGGCTCGTGGATATCGAACCCGAGACCGTATCAGCCGGATTCAGGGAGATCGCAGCACTGGAAGATTCATGCCGCTTCATGGATTGCAGCCACCGGGAGGAACCGGAATGTGCAGTAAAAACGGCAGTCGATAACGGGGTTATCGACCGCCGTCGTTATGAATCATACCTGCGGATCAGGGAGAGCCTGACTGCAGGTGAACGTTAGTTATTCCCACACTCGATGTGATTGGGACAATCGGTGCACAGCTCTTCAAGGGAAAGCAGCTCGTCCAGCCTCTCGCAATAGAAACGATTGCCCTCCTCTGAGACGGCCTTGAAGTACCCGCACGATACACACATCGCTTCAGCCGGAGTAAATCCGGCGTCTACCTGGTCCCTGAGCACACGTGTGAGTGCTCCGAGAAGATCAAGCTGCTGCTTTTTGGTCAGCCCTCTGATCGACTCCTCGATCGGGTCTGCCCACGACTGGAGGCGATCTGCCAGGACGTTGCCCTTTTTCGTCAGATGGAAGTAGGCGACCCTGCCGTCCTGCTCGCTCTTCTGCCTGGTCAGGAATCCCTTGCGGACCAGAGCCTTCATGCTGTCGCTGATCGTGGGGGGTGTGAGCTGCATCATGTCGGCCAGAACACCGACAGTGCTCCCATTACCGTTGAAGGTATGCATGTGGATGAGGAGTGAGGCCTGGAGGGTGGGCAGTCCCTCACTGCGTGCCGCAGAAGTCTTGTTCGCCTGGGCAGCCATCCCGTTTTCGATGAGTGTAAGTGCGATACGTGCCGACAGGCTCTCGGCCCGATGTGTTTGATCGAACACGGCCATGGTAATATCCCCTGTATGTATCATCAGGGCGGGACGCTTCAATCGGCAGGCAGATACCGGGTAAGGTGTTTAAGCATTGTTGCAAATACGAAGGGATTTGTCAAGGAGTCCTTACCAAATTAAGCAGATAGTTTTCCAGGCGATCGAGCATCATCGATTCGGTGTAGAACTCTTCCACCCGCCGCCGCCCCTCACGAGCCATTGCCCGGCGCAGACTGCCGTCGCGCGCGAGCTTCACGATCGTGTCCGCCAACTGGGTCCGATCACCAGGAGGCACCAGGAACCCGTTGCTCCCGTCGGTGATGACCTCAGGGATCCCTCCCACCTTCGATCCGATGACGGGGATCCGGAATGCCATAGCCTCGATAAGCACCTGACCGAATGTTTCGTACTCCGTTGTGGAGGGGAGGGCCAGCGCGTCGAAGGTGGTCATCAGCTGATAGGCGTCCTCGATGTAACCGGTGAACCGGATCCGTTTCCCGACAGCTCCCATCGATGCTGCCTGGTGTCGAAGTTCCCCCTCACGGGAACCGGAACCGACGATGATGAGTGCCGTGTGTTCCAGTTCTCTGGCCGCCAGTCCGAATGCCGCGATCAGATGGTTGATCCCCTTGTGGGCTTCCAGCCTGCCCACGGCACCGATAATGAAGTCATCAGCAGTGTAACCCATGCTCTGTCTGACCGGTCCCCGTCCCCCCTGATATTGATCAACCTTTGCCAGGTCGAGTCCGTTGGGGATGTTCTGAACAGCGATCCCGGCCATCCAGTCATACGATTCGATCATCCGCTTCACTTCACGGCTTGGCGTGATCATTCCATCGAGATGCTCCTTGTAAAGTCGGCGATGTTTCGGGTCTGTGTCGAGCATCGGGAGAACACTTCTGCTGATGATCTTCCTGATAGGGGAGTGTTTTCTCGCTCTGGCAACGTGGGTGAGCTCCTTGTTGAAGTTCACGATAGCGATCTTGAGTTCCTCGCGTCGGGCGATGCGAACTATCCGTGACGCCTGAACAGGACTGTGATCCATCCCCCGGCAACCTTCGTGGACGGGTATGCCTGCTTTTTCCAATCGGGTCAGGAAGAGACTGTCAGGCCTGCCCATGGCGTGAATGATGTGACCGCGTTCGATGAGTCCCCGGGAGGAGCTGAGCATCCACTGCTCCACTCCGCCGAAAACATCCACCGGTGTGCTGTTCATCATAAGCAGGTGTATAGGGTCGGAGGCCGGCACACGGTGGTCTACTGCAGATGCGGCCGGGTGTGTGTTCCCGCGTTCAGCCATTCTGCTCCTGCTCCGGAGAGGGTATTCCTTCCAGGCCGAGATCGGCGGCTATACCCTGCATCGCCGCGAGTACTACACCGACATGTTCAGATACCTCGAGACCCAGATCGCCGGCGCCTTCGATGATATCATCCCTGTTCACGAGAGCGGCGAATGAGCGGTCCTTGAATTTCTTGGTGACCGATTTCACCTTCACGTCATGAATCGATCTGCTCGGCCTGACCAGAGCGACCGCGACGATGAACCCGGTGAGTTCATCGACCGCAAAGAGTGTTTTCGCCAGAGGTGTCTCCCGCTTTTCACCGGTATGTGGCGCATGTGCCAGTACCGCCTGGATCATCTCGGGCGGATAGCCCGCCTCCTCAAGGATCTTTGCGCCTTCAAAGGGATGCTGTTCCATGTTCGGATATTGTTCGTAGTCGATATCGTGCAGCAGGCCGGTGATACCCCACAGTTCCTCGTCCTCACCGCTCCGCAGAGCATACTCCCTCATGGCGGCCTCTACGGCCAGGGCATGCTTCAGGAGACTCTCCTTCGCCATATGGGTGGTCAACAGATCCCAGGCGGTATCCCGGTTCGATTCCATCCCGATATCCTTGTCTTGTATGTGGCCGGGCAGATGTCCCGGATCATCCCTGCGTTGTTGAGTATATGCCCTCATCCGGAAAGTGGTCAACGCGAGTGGCTTTCCAACAGCACCCCATACTGGTATTGTTGGTCCTGTCGGCCCACGTGATGATCGATCGAACCTGTGAGGAAGCGCCATGGACGTATTCTGGATCATCCTGATCCTGCTCGCTGTCGTCATGTTCTTTGTGATCGGTACCTATAACAGCCTGGTCCAGTTGCGGAACAGGGTGAGGAACTCCTGGTCACAGATCGACGTTCAGTTGAAACGCCGGTATGACCTCATCCCCAACCTGGTGGAAGTGGTCAAGGATTACATGGAGTACGAGCAGGAGACCCTTCAACGGGTCATCGAAGCCCGGAACCAGGCGATTGACGCCTCCGGCGTCCAGGAGCAGGGGGCGGCTGAGAACATGCTGACAGGTGCCCTCCGTCAGCTGTTCGCGCTGGTCGAAAATTATCCCGATCTCAAGGCGAATCAAAACGTCCTGTCACTGCAGGAGGAACTGACCAGCACGGAGAACAAGATCTCCTTCTCGCGTCAGCATTACAATGACATGGTCATGACCTTCAACACGCGTACCGAACAATTCCCCGCAAATGTCATCGCCGGGATGTTCAATTTCGGGCGGGAGGACTTTTTCGAGATCGGGGAGACCGAACGCGAAGTGCCGAAAGTCGATCTGCGGTAGTGTCATGTCAGGTGACAAACGTCGGCGCCGCTCGAATGCGACGGTTGTCGCGTGACAGGGCAGTAGGGTAACGCCTTGGATTACGGAGATATGAGCAAAGGTGTCGAAGGGGAGAAGACCCTGGGCGGATTCTATTCCCACATCAGCGGAAACAAACGTCGGTCGACGTTCCTCATCTTCATCTTCATCCTCTTTGTCGCAGCATTCGGCTGGCTCATCGGGGAAGCATGGATGGGGCAGGGGATCGGCTTCCTCGGCATCTTCGGCGTTTTCGCGATCGTCTACAGCCTGGTAGCCTATTACGCCGGATCGAAGATGGTGCTCGGGGTGAGCAAGGCAAAGCAGATCCACAAGAAGGACGACCCGGAGCTGTGGAACGTGATGGAGGAACTCTGCCTGGCTGGCGGCCTTCCGATGCCGCAGGTATACGTGATAGATGACACGGCGCCGAATGCTTTCGCCACCGGTCGTGATCCCGAGCACGGAGTCGTAGCCATCACCACGGGTCTGAGGCAGAAGCTCAGCCGTGATGAACTGCAGGGCGTGATGGCGCACGAGCTTTCTCATATCCGGTTCTATGATATCCGGCTTCAGACCCTTATCGGTGTGCTTGTGGGACTGACGGCGCTGCTGGCCGACCTGTTCTTCCGGGGTCTGTTCTGGGGAGGACGGGGGGGGAGAAGAGGCAGCAGGGAAGGCGGGAACGGGATACTGCTCGTACTGGCGATCGTGGCAGCGATCATTGCCCCGATCGCTGCACGCATCCTCCAGTTCTCCATCAGCCGCAAGCGCGAGTATCTGGCCGACGCCGGGGCGGTCCAGCTGACCCGCTATCC
>JALGVQ010000266.1 GCA_025774615.1 bacterium | reverse complement strand
GTCGCCGGTCATGGGTGTCACGGCATGTTCAGAGTCACTCTGAAGTTCGCTCTGAAGCACGTACATCCGGCCGATACCCTCCCTCTTCATGCTCGTCCGGACACTTCGGGGAACAGTGCCGAGATCCTCTCCGACGAGTGACACTCCCGAGCGGAGGGCTTCGATCCGCAGGATCGCGTAACGTTCAGCCGCATTGGATCGCAGGTAGGCACCCTTGTCAGCTTCGAACCCGTCAGGGATCACATAGATCCGGTGCAGGCCCATGATGTGGTCGAGACGCAGCATCCCGGCATGACGCAGGTGGTTCCGGATCCCGGCGATGAAATAGTGGTAACCCAGCAGGCGCTCCTGCCGTGGATCGGCGGGGGGGAATCCCCAGCTCTGCCCCTTGCGGAAGAAGGTGTCAGGCGGAGCACCAACAGAGCATCCAGGGAGGAAGAGGTCGCGGAAACGCCAGACATCGAACGAATCAGAGGGGACACCCACCGGATAATCGAGGTAGAGGTCGACGCCGTTGGCTTTGCCCCGTGTCGCCAGGTGATCGAGTTGCTCGACCATCAGCCACTGCGTGTAGAGATGGTAACGGAATACCTCTTCGGTGTGATCTCCGGCGCGCAGGTCACCCGCTCTCTGCCGATCGGGCCACCGCGGCCATGCGGTTCCTGATTGCTCGCCGACCGACATGAAGCGCGCGTATTCCTCGGCCAACGGATTGTCTGAAAGAAACTGTTCGAACGAGGCCCGACGGGACTCCACCCCCGCAAAGAAGTGAGCGGAGAGCAGTTCGAGTACACGGCGCTTGAGCCCCATCACCTTCCGGTGGTCGATATGGATCGATGACAGGTTCAGGGAGATCGCTTCGGTATAGGTGCGATTGCCCATCAGGTCGACAGCCTCAGGACAGGTCGTGAGTTCCGGGATCGCTGCAATATCCAGGTAGAGTTCGTTCCAGAAGAGGCGGCTCACCGGCGAATAGGGACTCGGCGTCTCACCGGTGGTGTGACACGCTGCCAGAAGCGGGAGGGTACCGACGAAAGACCCGCCGAGTTCCGACACCCATTCCATCAGCGAATCCATATCACCCAGGTCCCCCACCCCCTGACTCTCCTGCGAATGGAGCGCGTAGAGGGGCAGGAATACACCCCATTCACGATCGTCGCCGCGGGCGCTCAGGGCCTGTGTCGGAGCGGGAGCCGACACCACCATGGTCCGGGCCGATATCGTATCAATATCAAGATCGAGCTGGTGGTACCCGACCGGGAGATCGTCGGGAAGGAGGAAGCTGGAGCACGGCATCTCCCACGTCCTGCTCTCACCGTTCTCAAGGGTAAGTTCAGCTCTGAGCATTGCGCCCTCGAGACGACCGGGAACCCGGAGGCGCACCTCAGTCGATTCGCCTTCCCTGCCAACAACAACCGGTTCGCAGAATCGTCCGGTGAGCGCTTCACGACGCTCCTGCAGGGCACCGGGCACATCCCCGATCCCCTGGATCGGGGCACCCAACTGCATGAGGATATCGAGCACCGCGTCAACGGGGGTGGAACGGGATTCGCCAAACACATCGCGGAATGATGTCTGCAGGCCGTAGAGGCGAGCAAGCATCCGGAGTTCCCTGCTCATTGCATCATCCATCCAGGTCGAATCCCGCGGTTATCAGGTCGTCGAGGCAGGCCCGTAATATCGTTCGATATACTCCAGCAGCATACGGCGGGAACTGAAATCTGCCCCGGTTGTCCGGATGGCTTCCTTCATCACTTTGATCCAGCCCTCGGGTACACCACGTTCGTTGTGGTCATAGTAGAGGGGAATGATCGCTGATTCGAGCGTCTGGTAGATCGATTCGGCGTCCTTTGAGTCCTGATCCTCTTCGCTCACATGATCCTCGCCCTCTTCGGCGAAGGACCAGTCGTCCGATCCTATCGGCCATCCATTCTCCCCGCTGAACGCTTCGAGCCACCATCCATCGAGCGTACTGAACTGGGGTACGCCGTTCACCGATGCCTTCTCACCACTGGTCCCGCTCGCCTCCATGGGCGGACGGGGAGTGTTCATCCAGACATCAACGCCGCTGACCAGAAAATGCGCGAGGTGGAGGTCGTAGTCCTCAACAAAGGCGATGCGGCCTCCGAGGTCAGGGTCAAGGGCCAGTTGATAGACCTGCCGGATCAGTTCCTGACCATGCGTGTCACGCGGGTGCGCCTTGCCGGCAAAGACGATCTGCACGGGGCGATCGACGTCCAGGAGCAGACGCTTGAGTCGATCGAGATCCCGGAAGATCAGGTTCGCCCGTTTGTAGGTGGCGAAGCGGCGGGCAAATCCAATGGTCAGCACCTCAGGGTCAAGGAGCAGTCCCGAGGTGACCACCTGGATCGTTTTCAGTTCTCCCTCGACCCATGTCCGGCGTATCCGCTCGCGCAGCATTGTCTGCATCGCGGTTTTCTGATCAAGGTGCGCACGCCAGAGGTCCTCATCGGGTATGTCTGCGACCAGGTTCCAGAGCGTCTGTTCCTGATGCCGATCGAGCCATCCCGGACCGAGATGGAGATCGAGCACTCTTCTCATCTCCCGGTTCAACCAGGTCGGAACATGGACACCGTTGGTGATGTGACCTATCGGAACATCTTCGACAGTGCTTTCCGGCCACAGTTTCTGCCACATGCGGCGCGCGACCTCTCCGTGCCGTCTGCTCACACCGTTACACGATCCGGTTGTCCGCATCGCCAGCGCCGCCATGCTCAGCATGTCCGCCGGGTCATCAGGTTCAGATGCCAGCCTGAATACATCATCAGGAGAGAGACCTGCCCGCTCCATGAAGTAACCGAGCGAGCCGGTGGAGAGCTCATGTGAGAACCGGTCATGCCCCGCCGCGACCGGTGTGTGCGTGGTGAAGAGGGAGTTGCGGCGGATCTCCATTACTCCATCATCGAACGACATGCCCCCTGCCATCTTCTCCCGGAGCCGTTCCAGAGAGAGGAAAGCGGTGTGCCCTTCATTCAGATGCCAGAACGATGGATCGATCCCCAGGGCTCGGAGCACGCGTACCCCGCCGATCCCGAGGATCATTTCCTGCCTGATCCGCATTCTCTCATCACCGGAGTAAAGCTGCGCGGTGAGTTCCCGGTCTTCAGGCGCGTTTTCCGGGAGATCAGTGTCGAGCAGGTAAACGGTTGTGCATCCGATGTCGACCTTCCAGGCCGTGACCAGCACGAGACGGTCCTCGATCCGCACTTCTGCCAGATACTCGCCATTGTTCTTCTGCTGGAGTTTCTGCAACGGCAGGTTCTCCGGATCGAACACCTCCGGCACCGCTTCCTGTGTCCCGTTCGAACGCAGACGCTGGTGGAAGTAACCCTTCTGATAGAGCAGTCCGACTCCGACGAAGGGAAGGCGCAGGTCACTTGCCTCCTTGCAGTGGTCACCGGCCAGCACGCC
>JALGVQ010000070.1 GCA_025774615.1 bacterium | reverse complement strand
TCATCGAAACGGGCAGTCAGATCCGCCGCGTCACGGTAGTCCCACCCGCTCTGGCCCTCTCCCCCGGTCGTGGAGCTCAAATTCCCCTAATCCTCGTCAGATTCCTTCTTCGCCGCGGTCTTCTTCGAAGCCGTCTTTTTGGCTGAGGTCTTCTTCGCCGCCGGTTTCTTCTCTTCGGCGTCATCATCCCCGGCCTCGGCTGCTTCGTCGACCCGCTTCTTCAGCTCTGCTTCCTTCGACTTCATCGCGTCCTTGAAGGTGTCCTTTGCATCCTGCAGCCGTTCCTTCAGAGCTGACAGAGCGGCACCAGCCGATGATCCGGATCCCGTTTCCACCTCTTCGTTAACGTCATCCAGGTCGGTCTGGATGCCCTTGACCTTCGAGGAGAGATCGGTGAGTCGGGTCTTCAGTTCTTCTGAAAGCTGCTCGGCCTCCGAGACGGCCTTTTTCCCGATGTCCTCACCCTTCATCTTGAACTCAACAGCCCGCTCGAACGCCTGCTCCCGCCATTCTTCGGTCGATTCCCAGGCATCCTCGACCTTTTCAAGCAGATCCTCAGCCTTCTGTTTCAGATCTTCCCCTTTTTCCTTCAGATCCCCCCTCTTCTCTTTCCACATCTCCCTCGTCTCCACTCCGGGACGGGGCGCGTAGGCAAGTCCGGCAATGAAACCGGCCAGACTGCCGAAGATGAAGGAACTGAACCTGCCTCCTGATTTCTTACCCATTGTACTCGCCTCCTGATGCCCGCGGGACGAGGCCCGCGAGCGTTCTACCGGTCGAAATCTCAGGAATCCTTCCTGAACAGTGATTTGACAAACCTCCCGAAACCGCTGAAGAACGAGAATATCCGTATTGTGACCCGCTCCAGATCCTCTTCGAGTACCTCAGCCAGGAGCCCCATTCGTTCAGCGCGCTCCCGAACCCCTGCAACCGCCTCGGTGAAACCTTCTACCTCGTAGAGGGCATTATCCGCGACCTCTGTTGCATGAAACGCGAGGTCCTTGATCTCCTCGGCCAGCGGCTTGAACTCCTCCTGGAACTCCTTAACGACCTTCGTCACCGCACGCATCAGCCGGTAGACCTGCCAGGCGATGAGCAGCGGTACGACGGTCAGCAGAACCGTACAGATCGCGATGATCACGAGGCTTATCTGGATCGTCTGCATGCTATCCGTTCCTCAACAATCCCTTTCAGGAAGCCGTGAGCGGCCGGTTTCTACTGACCACCAGCCTCTTCGAGCATCGCCTTGACCGCCTCACCCAACGCCTCTCCCCGGACATTCACGTAATGGATCTTCCCCTCGGAATCGAGCAGGAAGGTCGCCGGAATCGAGTTCACACGATAGTACCTGGACACTGCGTTGTTCCAGTAGAGGCCATCATAGGTGGTAGGCCAGTCCATCTCCATCTCATCCATGAAGGCCCGGACCTGTTCGGCGGTCTTCTGAAACTCCGCCGGGTTGTCAGGATCGGGAGCGAGATCGAGACTGACACCGAGAACACCGAATCCCTGGTCCCTGTACTCTTCGAATACGGCCAATACGTTCGGGAGTTCCGCAATACACGGTCCACACCACGTTGCCCAGAAATCGAGAAGAACGACCTTGTAGTCTTTGACGTACTCTTCAAGCTCGATCATGTTGCCCCGGCAGTCTTCCTGGGCAAAGGACGGTGCTGTGTGACCCACTTCGATGTACAGCCTCGGTTCGACCTCTTCTGCGGCAAGCTGGAACTCGATCCACTCTCCTCTTGGAGAGACATCGGCTATCTCATAGCTCTTTCCGCCGACGTTGAATGCTTCACCCAACCGGTAGTTCTCGGGTGAACCGCTGGAGGAGCTCATTTCCCCGTCACCGTTCAGATCGATCGTGAAACCGATGATGCCGGGCAGGATGGTATCGGCTTCAGCATCCTTCATGTCGAAGAGACCATTGTTATCGTTCTCGACGATCGCGATCCGGTAGGTGGTTCCTGAGAGCCTGATCTCCCCGACACGGCTGCTGGACCGCGTGTAGAGAACACCCAGTTCCATCGGGTCGCGGGTATTGAAAAAGTAGAAGAAGAACTGCAGGGGCAGTTCTCCACCGCGCTCGAACGGTACCATGAGGGTGGTGGTGATCCTGTTCGTCGCGTCACTTACCTCATCCCAGCCGCCGTCACCATCATCGGTGAGATCCTCGTTGTTGTTCAGATCGAGGTAGAAGAGGGAAGCCGATCCCTCCTGATGATCGAGCACGTAACTGAACGTGTTATCCTCACCATCACCGATCGTGTAGGAACCATAGAGCGGCGTGCCCTGATAGTCGGGTTCGGCAACGAGGGTCTCGACCGGCTCAGCCTGTACCGGACTGCGGGAGGGCATGTAGTAGGTGGCGGCCTGTTCATACCCCTCGACCAGTTCGAGCGCTCCTGAGCGCCACGAGTCAGAAGAGCATGAGACCACCATCAGCGTGGCCAGGAACACAACGGGAAGAACAAGAAGGCGGGCCCTGGCGGACCGACCGTGGATGGGCACGAACATGGAATGGTACTCCTTTTCATGTACTGGTACTGAAGATGATGTATCGATATGAGCCGCCGGTAGACGGAGCATCCAGAATAAACAGAGTAGTCAAATCAGCGGTCGCTGAACAAGGAAGAAGGGTGAATCCCGGCTTCCGGAGCATATCGGTTGTTTATGGATCGAGCCAGTATTGGATGCTGGCACATCACGCTGGTCTCGTGTAGCATTCCGGCATGGAGCGTCTCTATTTCACTTCATTCGAGTCTCCCTACGGCCGCCTGTGGGTCATGCGGAACGGAGAGAGAGTCGTGCGTCTCACTCTCCCGCCTCTGAGCAGGCAGAGGCCTGATCCGGGTCCCTCGATACTCGCTGACTTCCGGGACCGATACCTGCCCGGCCATCAGATGATGGAGAGCGAGAATCAGTTCCGCGACGTGAACCGATGGCTGAAGAGCCTGTTCGGTGGAGACCCGCCTGAAGAGGACATCCCCGTCGACCTGTATGGCACAGACTTCCAGAGGGCAGTCTGGGAGATCGTCCACAAGATCCCCTTCGGCAATACCCTCACCTACGGAACCATCTCGACCCGGCTCAGGAAGCGATCGAATGCCGCCCGGGCAGTCGGCGCAGCCGTGGGAGCGAACCCGATACCGCTGATCGTTCCCTGTCACCGGGTAGTCGGTGAACGGGACAAACTCGTGGGATTCGGTGGAGGGCTCAAAATGAAGCAGGGGCTGTTGCGAGGGGAAGGTATCCTGCTGCTCTGATTCTCAATACTCCCGTCGTTCTTCTTTCCTGATAAAAAGATTTATAAACCACGACAGGATCGTTATCAGCAGGGCGGCCCAGATATAGGAAGTACCCTCGATTTCGAATCCCGGCACGATGGCAGCGGTGAGCCACAGCGTGACCGCGTTCACGACAAGGAGGAAGATCCCGAGAGTGACCATTGTTATCGGGAGAGTGAGCACGACCAGTATCGGGCGTACGATCGCATTGAGGAGCCCCAGTACCAGGGCGGCCATGACCAGGGTGAAGGCTGAGTCGAACTGAACACCGGCCATGAAATAACTCGCCAGGATGATCGCCAGAGCGGTTACCAGCCAGCGGGTCACGAATTTCGGCATCGGTGTCTCCCTGTTCTCAGATAGGCCTGCCGACCTCTCCGACAGACTCTTTAATCCAATCCCAGCCCTCTCAGCACGGCCCGGGGCAGGTTCAAGGGAACAACGAACCTGCGACGGAGGAGCCGGACGTGGTCAGGTGAGGCATGGCGCTCACGGACAAACCGGTAGAGATCCGAGCGTGTCACCGGCCGAGAGGCGAACCCGGTGGCCTCATTGAGACTATACGGGATCCGCAGAAGTCCTTTCGGTGTCATCGCGCCGGTCGAGATCACCACGACATCCCCCTTCTCACCCTCCGATCCTGCGCCCCGCCCCCTCCCGGCGGTGATCCTGCCACCTTCGAGCCGGGTCACCGGTCCTTCATAGCCGAGCCATCTGCCGATCCGGTCGCGCTCCGGTGTCGCTATGAGTCGTGCCTCCACCCTCTCCTGCAGAGCAGACGCAATGTTGCTCTGGAATCGCCAGAGGTCACCGGGGATCTCATCGGGATCGATCACTCCGTAGGTCCAGAGCAATCGGACTGAACCATTGCCGTCGTATACGAGGAGTCCATCGAGTTCAGAATCTTCAAGCACCAGGAGCAGTTTGAGAGCCGTGAGCCTCACGACATCGAAGGGAAGGTCTCCACCATTGAGCGCAAGTGTGAACCAGACCTCGCCTGAATCGGCGATCGGGGAGGCAAAGAAGGCCGTCGCGCCCTTCTCCACCCATTCAGAGAGTTCTCTCCCGTTGTTCACATGGATCGGCCCATCCACATCACGGCGTGAAAAGGCGCTGCCTTCCCCCCAGCGCACTGCAGCTGGTCTCCCCGCCAGGAAGGGCAGCATCTTCCCGGCCACCGATCGATAGTACCTGGCCACACGGGGATCGGTTTCTGCCGATAAGCGGGCATTCACCTCGCGGGTCTCCTCGCTCCCCTGACCAGAAGCCAGAAGGAGTACATGGCAGATGCCTCCCAGGCGAACGGGATGAAGCCCATGAATCCCGGAAACGGCATCTCGAAGAGTTTCCAGTTCTGGAACATGGGGAAGGTGTATACCCACCGGGCGGTGGAAAACACGTTCCACGACTCCCAGAGGAATCCGCAGACAAGCCCCGCCAGACCGAGGCTCACCCAGCGCGTCCATTCTCCCTCCCCTGCTTCACGCAGCAGTGACCGCACTTCCGGTCTCGGGTAGATCAGAGGTTCAAGCAGGAAAACATACGCCACCCACACGATGGCGAAAAAATATGCTGCCAGGTGACCGGGCAGCAACAGGGGACCGATAGCTGCGACAAGGCCGAACATGAACCACGACCGCAGTCTCCCCGGAGTGATCCGGAGTGGATTGCCCCGGACCTTCAGCCCGAATGCCTCAAGCAGGTCAGCCGTAATGAAGAGCGCCGGCCAGATGGTTGCGAACGACCAGAGATACCCGAGGGATTCGACGAAGGGGCTGGCCGGCAGTCCGATATACTGCCAGTTCCTGAGGTGGAGGTTATAGCCCTCGAAGAGCAGCCATAACATCAGGCTGACGAACAGGAGACTGAAAAAGCGGCGCGGATCGGGGGTCAACCACGACCTGCCGGTCAGTCGGGCTACCAGAGCATCGGCCAGGAGCAGATACCCCGTCCACATCCAGGGCGTGAAGAAGGTGTGAAAGAAAAGGGATTCGGTGAAGATGTTCGCTGAAAACCCGACCACCAGGATCAGAGCACCTGCCCATCCATACGGGGGCAGTTTCAGCATCACTCCGTTCCAGCGAGCATGAGGACGATGTCCATGATGTTGGTCATCGTCGGTCCTGTCTTGATAAGGCATCCGGTCGATTGCAGGAAGGGGTAGGCGTTGTGTCCCTCCAGGTACTCGTCGAGAATGAGTCCTTTCTCCACTCCCCTGCCGACCGTCTCACCATCCACGATCCCGCCGGCTGCATCGGTGGGGCCGTCGGTGCCATCGGTGCCGGCAGCGAGCAGAACCGCGTTACCGGTGTCACGCAGTTCCCGCGCGGCTGCCAGAGCGAGCTCCTGACTGCGACCTCCAAGGCCGCAATCACTCCCGATGGTGCAGGTCGTTTCTCCACCGGCGATAAGGCAGCACGGAGGCGACCGAGGTTCCCCTGTCTCAAGTGCCCGTTTCAGATTCCGTGCCATCTCCTCCCCCACGACTGATGCTTCTCCCTGCATCGTCGTCGTCAGGATCATGGGAGTCAATCCGAGGTCCGCGGCTCGCTCGGCGGCGGTATCCATGGCCAGCTGATTGTTGCCTATGAGGAAGGAGGAGCAGCATTGCCATCCTTCATCACCCTCCTTGGGGGTCTCCGGGATCTCTCCCCTTCCACCCTTCTCCAGGTGCTCCATGACCGGCCGCGGGATCTGCTCACGAACATGGTATGCGTCGAGGATGGCAAGCGCGTCTCCGAACGTGCTCGGATCGGGAACCGTAGGGCCGGAGGCGATGATATCGAGTGGATCACCGATGACATCACTCAGGACGAGGGTGATCACGGTCGCCGGCAGTGCCAGCCGGGCAAGCTGACCGCCCTTCACACTCGATATATGCTTCCGAACGACATTGATCTCGTGGATCGGAGCGCCTGAGTTGAGAAGAACGGTGAAGGTGTCCTGCGCGTTATCGAGGGTGATCGGTTCGGGGTATGCATCAAGGAGCGCGCTCCCGCCGCCTGAGAGCATAACGAAAGCGAGATCATCGGATCCGAGACTGAAAAGTGTGGTCAGTATCTCCCGAGTCGCCGAGATGCCGCTCTCATCGGGTACCGGATGCCCTGATTCCCTCACATCGATGCGATCAAGGGGAACCGTGTGGCCATACTTGACCGATATTACTCCGCTCTCGAGCCTGGCCTGGAGCAGGTCCTCAAGCGCTCCCGCCATCGGTGCGGTTGCTTTTCCGGCTCCGACGGCAACGATCCGTTCGTAGTCGTTGAGATCGAGCCGGGTCTGCCGGCCGCCCAGGCCCTTTATATCCAGAATGGTGCCGTGGAGGTCCAGCGCTTCCGACATCAGCTGATGTGGATGAGCGGCGTCGAGAACCGCCGAGAAAATATCGAGGGCGCGTGCGCGCAAATCTCCGGTATTCATGACCAGACCGTAGATGCGAACCGGGTCTGTCGTCAACCATCCACACCGTGAAATATTTTCTGTTCCCGGGCAACTCCGGGCGATCTGACACGTATTCAGTTGCATATGAACTCATTGGTCAATTATTTGACTGGTCAGTCAATCAGATGACCCTTCAGTACAGTGAGGCTCCTGTATGCCCAGTCGCAAAGAACGAGAGCGGGAATTCCATCGGCGCTTCATCCTGGAACGGGCGGTGTCTCTGTTTGCCCAGCACGGATTCGAAGCAACCACGATGGACATGATCGCCGAAGCAGCGGAAGTCTCGAAAGGGACCGTCTATAACTACTTCTCCAACAAACAGGAACTGTTCCGGACCCTGATCGAATGGGGAAGCGGCAGGGCACGAGAAATCGGCCAGGAGACGCTTTCAACACCCGACACCTCCCGGGTGGAACGGCTCGGCATGTTCGTCCAGCTTTTCCTCGAGTTCTTCGAGACCGGCCGGGACATCCACAAGATCCTCATGCAGGAAGGGGATCGGACTGCCGTATCGATGAAGGATACGTTCGGCGGTCCTCTCAGGCAGAATTTCATGCAGTTGATCGACTTCATCTCCGAATTCATCGCCGAGGGCCAGGAAGAAGGGGTTTTCAGGACTATGGACCCGCACAAGTCAGCCTTCCTAGTTCTGGACATCATCACCGCGGAATTCCGCTACTCCGTGATGACCGAAAGCACTCATCCGCTTACTGAAAATACCGAAGAGACGACCAGCCGCATCCTTGAGCTTCTTGGCGCTCAGGAGGTAACCCGATGAATCGTCAGAGAGACCACCTGGTCAATCGTCAGATGGATCGCATGATCCACCATCAGACAGATCGCTTGATCATTCACACGCAGAACAGAGTGAGACCCGACATGTCGAATCAAAGCACGAGACGTCCATTCCTGATGGCCTATGTGTACCTGATACCGGTACTCCTGCTGTGGACCTCTCCCCTGCTGGCACAGGGAACCAGGAGCGGTCCGTCACGTACGCTCACCCTCGAGTCAGCGATCGTTCTCGCCACGGACCAGAATCCCACGCTGTTGGCTGCGAGGCAGCAGATCAACTCGGCGGAGGGAGCCGTACTGGGCGCGCGGGGGGCGATGCTTCCGACTGCCAGCTTCAGCGGTCTGTGGAACTTCGCCGAGAAAGTGCAGGAGATACCCAATCCGTTCGCCTCACTGGGGGGCCCCCCCATACTGAAGATGGATTTCACACAGGACTACCAGGGATCGGTGAACATCGGGATGCCGATCGCCATGTGGGGCCTGACGCGTAACGGCTATGCCGATGCCCGTACCGCACTCGATATCACGCGGAACACCCTTGAGAGCAGCCATCGCGACGTGGTCCTGCAGGTGACTCAGACCTTCTACGGTGTGCTCCTGGCCGAGAAGGGCCTGCAGGTCGCCCTTGATGCCCTCGCACAGGCCGAGCGGCAGGAGTCGATGGCGGCCGAACGCCTGGCCCAGGGTGCCGCGAGTGAGTTCGACGTCCTCCGTGCCCAGGTACAGGTCGCCAATCTCCGGCCGGGGGTAACGCGGGCCGAATCGATGATCCGGCAGGTACGGATCGGCCTCAATCTCCTGCTCGGTATGCCGCCGGAGGAAGAATTCCAGATCAAAGGTGAGTTGCGCTACCGGCCTGTCGATCTCTCGCTCGAAGAGCTGAAGCAGCACGCGGTCGCGAATCGTTCCGATCTACAGAGCGCCAGACTCGGGGTCCAGCGGGCTGAACTCGGTGTGAGCATGGCCCGGGCAAGCCGCCTCCCGGCGGTGATGTTGAGCGGCTCATGGTCATTCCGCGCTGACGATGCCCTGCTCAGTGAGCGCTACAACGACAGCTACATGACCAACATCGTGGTCGCCGTTCCCATCTTCGACGGATTCGCCTCAAAAAGCAGAAAACAGATGGCGAGCGCAGGACGGGAACAGGCCCGGATCATGGTCGATCAGTTCGAACGGGTGATAGATGCCGAGATCGAGCAGGCGCTGAATGATCTGCAGGCAGCCGAACAGACCTATCTGGCACAGCTCGACAATGTCGCCATCGCTGAGCGGGCGCTTCAGATCGCACAGATATCCTACGAGAACGAAATGATGACCAGTGTGGAACTGATGGACAGTCAGCTCGCGCTGACGATGGCACGACAGAACCATTACCAGTCTCTCTACGACTACCTCATCGCCCTGGCCCGGATCGAAAAAGCCGTCGGCCAGCCGATCAGCTTCTGAGGGTATAGACATGCAGATACAGATAAAGACGTTGAAATCAACGGCCACGATCCTGACAACGGCCATGGTGGTGTTCCTCATGACCGGTCTGCAGGGGTGTGCCCCCGCGGGCGATGAAGATACTGAAGTCAGAGGAGTCGTCGTGGAGACCGTGGATGTCACCCGGGGATTCATCGAGCGGACCATCCACCTTTCCGGAGACGTGGTTGCCGGCAGATCGGTCCGGCTGTTCGGACAGATCCCCGACCGGCTGACAAGCGTTCTGGTGGACGTGGGAGACGAAGTCCGGCGGGGTCAGGTCCTGGCCCGGATCCGGGATGAGGGCGTCCAGGCCGGGGTGGACCAGATGGAGGCGAATCTCCGGTCTGTTCAGGCGACACTCGCGAACCTGCGCGTCGAATATGCACGCACGCAGCGTCTCCATGAAGCGGGCGCGGTCGCCAACCAGACCCTGGAAGGCCTTGAGACCCAGCTGGAGGCAACCATAGCCCAGGAGGAACAGCTCCAGGCCGCTCTCACCGGGGCACTTGCCAGTTCACAGAACGCGACCATAATCGCACCCTTCGACGGGGTGATCGGTGAGCGGAACCTCGAGGCAGGTGACCTTGCCGGACCCGGATTCCCCGTATTCCGGATCGTGAATATGAGCACGGTCCGCGTGGTGGCCGAAATCAGCCAGGAACGACTCGGCCAGATCCAGCTCGGGATGCTTGCCAGGGTGACTGTCTCCTCCTGGCCGGGAGCTATCTTCGAGGGTGCGATCATCAATATCGCGCCGGTACTCGATCCCCTGACCAGAATGACCAGAATCGAGGTGGGGCTGGACAACGAGGATGGGCGGCTGAAGGCGGGTATGTTCGTCGAACTCGATCTGGTGGCCACCACAGTGGAAGACGCTGTGTTGGTTCCGATCGATGCCCTCATTGATGAGTTCCGCTACGTGACCAACGCTCCCCTGATCTCTGCTGGAGACCAGGCCGGGATGAGTGATCTGACCCAGGCCCAGGTCTACATGGCTGATGGAAACACAGCCCGTCTGCGGGAAGTCCAGATCGGTGTGATCGGAGTGGCGTCGGTTCAGATCACACAGGGGATCTCAGTCGGAGAACAGGTCATCACCACGGGCAAGTACCAGATCTCCGATGGCGTCCCGATCCGGATCCGGAACAGTGACAGCGAGACGGAGGAAGGAGGAGATCGATGAACCTCCCCCGTCTGGCCGTCAAGAGGGCGGTCACCTTCAGTATGGTCTTTGCCGCCCTGACGGGGTTCGGGATCATGGGCCTGAAACTGCTGCCCGTGGAACTCTTCCCCGATATCACCTTCCCGATGGCTGTGGTTTTCGTCGATTACGAGGGGTCGAGTCCCGAGGACATCGAATCACTGGTCACCCGCCCCATCGAGGAAGCGGTCTCTTCCGTCAGTGGTATCAAGAACATCACCAGCGATTCCCGGCAGGGGGTGGCTTTCCTTCTGCTGGAATTCGCCTGGGGCACCAACATGGAGATCGCCAAGGAGGACATCCGGGAGAACCTCAAGATGTTTGAGGATTTCTTCCCCCAGGAGATGAGATCTCCACTCGTTGTGGCCTTCGATCCCAGCATGATGCCGATCTCCTTTCTGGGTGTATCCGGTGACCTGCCCACCCACGAACTGAGAGCCATCGCAAAAGAGCGGATCGAACCGATGCTGGAGCGAGTTCCGGGAGTGGCATTGGCCACCGTGACTGGAGGTCAGGACCGGCAGATCCAGGTCCGGCTCGATCCCACCCGGATGCGTGCCCGGCGCATCGCTGCGGCACAGGTGATCAACGCCATCCGCATGGAGAACATGCAGATGCCGGCCGGCACCTTCGACCAGGGACAGATCACTTACGCGGTACACACCCAGGGCAAGTACACCGATGTGAATCAGATAGCACGGACGATCGTCGGGTACGTGGGAACCTCTCCCGTCCGGGTCCAGGATGTCGCCAACGTGGTGGATACCTTTGCCGAGGAACTCGCCGGTACCCACATCAATGGCGCCCCGGGTGTGATGATGGTGGTGATGAAGCAGTCAGACGCCAATACCGTGAAGGTGGGACAGGAGGTCCTGAAGGAGATTCCGAATATCAATACCCTCCTGCCCCCTGGAGTGGAACTCTCCACCATCTTTGAACAGTCGGGATTCATCCAGCGCTCTCTCGGCAACCTGGCCAACACCGCCGTCCTCGGGTTCATCATGGCCGGGATCGTTCTGCTCTTCTTCCTGCGGAATTTCCGGGCCAGTGTGATCGTGGCCATGAGCATGCCGCTGAGCATGCTCTTCGCTTTCTTCGTGATGTACCTGCTCGACCTGAATCTCAATATCATCAGTCTGGCGGGACTGGCGCTGGCGCTCGGGATGCTCGTAGATAACGCTATCGTGGCGCTGGAGAACACTGTCCGTTTCATTGAGGACGGCGATACTCCGATGGAGGCAGCGGTCAAGGGTCCCTCCGAGATACTGACCGCCATCACGGCCTCGACCCTCACCACGGTCAGCGTGTTCGTGCCGATTCTCTTCGTACCGGGGATCGCGGGGGTGATGTTCAAGGACATGGCCATCACCATCTGTGTGAGCCTCGCGGCCAGCCTCTTTGTGGCCACCACCCTTGTACCCCTGATGGGGAGCCGGTTGCTGAGACCTGCTTCCGCGGGAAAATCTGAATATCGAGGCCTTATACGGCGGCTGATCGAACCCTTCAAGCCTCTCTTCCAGCGGCTCAGCGGATTCATCGGCCGGTTCCTTGAGAAGGCGGAAGGCAACTACGGTCGCAATCTCGACCGCGCCCTCGAACATCGGAAGCTCACGATCGGGGCCGCGATAATCCTCTTCTTCGGTTCGATGTCCCTGATGGCCGTGATCGACCAGGAGTGGCTCCCCGAGTCACAGGAAGAGCAGATCATCATCAATGTGGAGCGGGAGCCTGGCATCTCTATCAAAGAGATGGAGGCGACCATGTCACGCCTCGAGCAGATCGCTATGCGGACGATTCCCGAGGCGTACGCCGTGACCAGCTCCTATGGACCGGGTGAGGGTTTCGCATCGTTCTCATCCACCGCCAGCAACCAGGGTTCCATCGAGATCAACCTAGTCAATATCGGGGAGCGGGAACGCGATACGGTGGAGATCAGGGATGCCCTGATGCCGCTCCTCGAACAGGAGCCGGGAGTGGTGATGACCGCCCAGCTGGGCGGCGGGATGAACATGATGACCGAGGGAGACATCATCGTCGAGATCTTCGGGCACGATCTGGAAACGGGACAGCAGATCGCCCTCGACCTGATCGACCAGATCAGGGAACTGAAGTGGATCGTGCACGTGAGCAGCTCGTACGAGAAAGGGCGCCCTGAACTGGAGGTGAAACTGAACCGCGAACAGATCTCGGCCATGGGTCTCTCGGGGAGCGCGGTAACAAGCACTCTGAGCACCTACATGCGTGGAACGATCGCGACCTGGTACACCGAGGGCAGCCGCGAACACGAGGTGCTGGTCCAGGCAGATGAACAGTACCGTAACAGCGCTTCCGCGATCCAGGACCTGCTGGTCGCCACTCCGATGGGAAGCCAGATCCCGATGGCCGATCTCATCACCCTGGAGCCTTCGCGGGCACCGGTGACGATCAGCCGCAAGAACCAGCAGAGGGTGGTTTACGTGAACATCGATGTCCTTGGGGCAAAGCTGGGAGCGGTGACCCGGAACGTCCAGGATCTGCTTGAGCAGTACGAGATGCCGGAGGGTTTCCAATGGGCAGTCGGTGGAGCGGCCGATGACATGATGGAATCATTCATCTGGCTCTTCGTCGCTCTGATAGCCGGTTCCCTGCTCGTCTACATGGTCATGGCGAGCCAGTTCGAGAGCCTGCTCAACCCATTCATCATCATCCTCACTATCCCGCTCTCCTTCATCGGCGTCACCTGGTCCCTTTTCCTCACCGGAACGGCTCTCAGTGTGGTGGCGATGATCGGGATCATCATCCTGGTCGGGATCGTGGTGAACAACGCAATCGTGATGATCGACTACATCGAGCAGCTGCGTGAGCGGGGCATCGAGATGTTCGAAGCGGTGCGGATCGCCGCCCGGCGGCGGATGCGACCGATCCTCATGACTGCGCTGACCACCATCCTGGCCATGTTGCCGCTGGCGCTGGAGATGGGGACCGGAGCGGAACTGTGGGCACCGATGGCCCGTTCGGTGATCGGTGGCCTGACGGCCGCGACCTTCCTGACCCTGCTCATCATCCCGATCGTCTACACCATCTTCGGTGAGCTCCGGTTGCGCTTCTCGAAGCGCCGGATCGAACGGGGCAAGGTGGTCGGTCGGGAATACGTGCGGATCAAGGAGATGCTCGAACAGGAGCGGACCGCAGGACATCCGATCG
>JALGVQ010000265.1 GCA_025774615.1 bacterium | reverse complement strand
GAGTCCGCTCAGGGTCGACGTTCCGGTCAGATCATATCCCGCATTGATCTGCAGGTTGGGACGGCCCTGGCTGACAGTCCGGGCCAGGTTCATCTCCGACTGTTCGATGCTGATCTCCTGGAGTCTGATGTCGGCCCGGTTCGCAAAGGCGAGTTCCAGGGCCCGGTCGACATCGACCTGTATCGGACGGTATTCTTCGCTGGCTACCACCCAGATCTTCGTCTCCAGCGGCAGCCCTATCGCGCGATTGAAGGTGAACTGCTGCTGTTCGTGGGAACTCTTCTGCTGCTCGAGCTGATCGAGGTCGTTCGCCCACTGCACCTCAAGGCTCATCTTCTCCACCTCAGCGATCAGTCCGGCCTGGAATTTTCTCACCCCGGTGGTGAAGTTGGTTTGACTCAACGCGAAGGACTCGGCCAGGTTCTCCATTCGTTTCTGTGACTGGAAGAGCGCCCAGAACTGGTTTGTGATCATATTGATCTGCGACAATTCGTTCTCTGTATATGTCCGTTCGAGTGACTCGAAATTCAGTTCGGCATTCCTCAATGCGTTCTTGATGTCATTGTACTGGAAGAGCGGCTGTGAGAAGTTGATGCCGAGAGAGGGTTGAATGGAACGGTTCCTCACATCATCGCGATCTCCGGAGAGTTCGTTGAACGACTGGAAGCCGCTCAGCCGGTAGCTGAGGGAAACTGTTCCGTTGGTGATCAACGGCTGCGACACACTGATGGTGCCATTGAAGTTTGTCCGCCCCGAACGCAGGTAATCGAGTTCCTGCTGACCGGTATCGGGATTGTAGTAGAAGGTCGGGCTGATCCCTTCACTGATGCTCGGAAGCGTACTGTTGAAGTCAATACGTGTTTTCAGACTCCTCCGGGCCGATTCCAGGCTGTAGGCGCTCGACAGGTAATTCTGCATCAGCTGGTACACAGAGAAGGACTCTACCAGGGCGATATCGACAGCTTCGGAAAGCGACAGCACCAGTTCGGCGTCTGCCTGCGTGAACAGGTCGAGCTCGGTTGCCACGATCTCTTCCTGCTCCTGCGTCTCGGTCTGGGCCATCGCCGTGAAGATGGGCAAAGCGAGCAACAGAATGGCAGACAGGGCTCCGGAGGCCCTCCGCCTGTTATTCGTGGAGAAATACATCGCTTGTAGTTCCTTTCGACTGGAGTTGTTCTATGGTCAGATCGAGTGTCTCACCCTGTTAGACACCTGCATAAGCCCGAACCTTTGGAAACATTTCTCATTTCTAATACTCAGATAGATGAAAAAGTGTTCCATCAGAGAGCAGATACATCCGACCCGCCTCCGGAGCTTCATTATCAATAGAGAACGAACTCGACATGACTCCGGTTTAGGAAAAGTGACTATTTCGGGTACCCGCAAAATGTCATCTACCCAACGATTCCTGCATTCGGACAGGTGAAGGCTCAAAGATAAGGCTTGAATATCAGACCGCCCGGTATTAAATGGACACCGGGGCTCCACATGACCCCTCTCAACTGACATCAATGTGCGAGCCTGAGGCGACACTTTTCGCCCCGGGAAAACAGGAACAGCAAATGAGTCATGATCTGATCGTCCTGGGCCTGCTTGTCCTCTTCAGCCTGGCTCTCGGTGCCCTCCTTCTCGCTATCCCCAGACTTCTCGGTGCCCGCTCCTCCCAGAAGGGACTGCTCGATATTTTCGAGTGCGGTGTCCCGTTGCGGGACGGAACACAGCGTCGGATGCAGGTCAGGTTCTACCTCATCGCCATCATCTTCATCGTATTCGACGTGGAGGCTGTGTTCCTCTTCCCCTGGGCCGTGCTCTTCAGGCGCCTCGGGATGTTCGGATTCATTGAGATGCTCTTCTTCATCGCGGTTCTGGCGTTGGGCCTGGTCTATGTATGGCGGAAGGGTGGACTGGAATGGGATTGATAGGACAGCCCACGGATAACGTGATCCTGGGTAAAATCAACGACCTTGTCGCCTGGGGCAGGAAATACAGTCTCTGGCCGACACCGTTCGCCACCGCCTGCTGCGGCATCGAATACATGTCGGTGATGACCGCAAGGACCGACCTCGGCCGGTTCGGTGCCGAGCGGCAGTCGTTCAGCCCCCGGCAGGCCGACCTCATGATCGTCATTGGTACCATCGGCCTGAAGGCCCGTCCGGTACTGCTCAAGGTCTGGGAACAGATGCCTGAACCGAAATGGTGCATCTCGATGGGCGCCTGCGCCTCCTCTGGAGGGATGTTCGACGTCTATAGCGTCTGCCAGGGTGTCGACGAATTCATCCCGGTCGATGTCTTCGTACCCGGATGTCCCCCACGTCCGGAGATGCTCATCCACGCGCTGGTACTGCTGCAGGAGCAGATCCAGGGTAAGCCGGGTGTGGCCCATGAGCGACGGATGTTCATCCGGCGTGAAGTACAACAGAGCGTGAACAGTGAGTTCCAGGCCCGACAGGCTGAAGACGTGGTCCGCAAGCAGGGACAGGCGACATGAGTGAGACATTTCGGAGCACGGTGACCAACCACGACGAGCGTGAGGCGACCGAATGGGAACGTTCAGTGATCGATACCGTTGTGTCACTGCTCGGCGGCGATCTGCACGACGCCCTTCTCGACCCCAACATGCCGCACCTGGTGATCGATCCTGCCCGGATCGATGAAGTCACCGAGGCACTCCGCGAGGTGGGATTCTCATTCCTGCTCGACGTCACCGCTGTCGATTACTCAGAACATACTGATGAACACCCCGAGCGGTTCGCAGTCGTCTGGCACTTCCTTGACAGGCCACATGGACGGCGCGTGCGAGTGAAGGGATATGTGGCTGACGGAGATTCGGTGCCGAGCATAGCTTCCATCCATCCCGCCGCGAACTGGGCTGAGCGGGAAGTCTGGGACATGATGGGGATCCCGTTCTCGGGGCACCCGAGCCTGACCCGGATCCTGATGCCGCTCGATTATGAGGGACACCCCCAGCGCAAAGACTTCCCGATAGAGGGGCCTGAACGCGCCAAGCAGGTGCGAGGTGAACTGCAGGGCAACAAGCACCTGACCTCGTGGAAGGAACTCCATGATCTTTAGGAGCATGTCATGACCAGGCGGAGTGACAGAGAGCTCCTGCGCGAGCAGGAGGCAGCGAAGTACCGCTGGGAATCGACTCCGCCGGATATGGGTATCTACGATGAGGCGGCCCAGGATGACCAGGTCATCCTGAATCTGGGCCCCTACCACCCCGCCATGCACGGGGTGCTGCATAACATCGTGACCCTCGAGGGGGAAAAGATAACCGCGGTGGATCCGCACATCGGATACCTTCATCGGGCATTCGAGAAACTGGGTGAACATTACTCCTACCATCAGTTCCTCAACTGCACCGACCGCATGAACTATGTCTCATCCCCCATGAACAACATCGGCTGGCTGGTGGCTGTGGAAGCGATGATGGGGATCGAAGTTCCCACACGGGC
>JALGVQ010000069.1 GCA_025774615.1 bacterium | reverse complement strand
GGCTGTTGCCCGGGCCGGCGAGGGGCTGGAACTCGTTGTGTGGCCTGAAACGGCGATACCGCAGTACCTGAACTTCTCTCTTCGGGCACACCGGTTTGCAACCGGCCTGCAGAAGGACCTGGGTCTGCCGATCTTGACGGGAGCCTTCTCCGCCACTCGGGGGGAGCAGCCCTCCAGGTACTTCAACTCGGCGATGATGGTCACTGGTGATGGTGTTTCGCAGGGTGAAGAGATCTACAACAAGCGACTGCTCGTACCATTCGGAGAGCGGGTCCCCTATCAGCAGATATTCAGCTTCATGCGCGACTGGAGCATGGGCTGGTCCGATTTCTCGATGGGGGAGGGAGCGCCGCTTCTCGGCGGGAAGGAAAACACTCCAGGCGTGCCTCCGATCGGCATGCTGATCTGTTATGAAAGCGCGTTCACCCGACTTGTCAGACCGGAGGTCGTCAACGGCGCCCGGGTCCTGAGCGTCATCACCAATGACGCCTGGTTCGGGAAGACAGCCGGACCATATCAGCATCTGAGGATCGCAGCTCTACGGGCAGTAGAGTTCCGCAGACCGGTGATCCGGGCGGCGAATAGCGGCATCTCGGCCGTCATTGACCGATGGGGCAGGATCCATCACGCTACCCCGCTTTACCGGAAGGATGCGATACTGGCGCGAGTATGGCCTGAGACGGGAATGACACCGTACGCGAGCACCGGGGACTGGGTGCCCCTGCTGGCACTCATCGTCGGTCTGTCAGGCCTGTTCATAAGGTTACGAGACACATGCCCGTATTGACGAAACAGGATCTGGAACAGGCGGAACTCCCGCTGATGTCAGATGAGGCGCTCCTTTCCAGCAGTCTGGATGGGAACCTGGTCGCCTTCGATCTGCTCGTGGATCGCTACTACGACCGGATCTACGGGTACCTCTACCGGTTCCTGAAGGACTCGGACATGGCGGAGGACCTGCTTCAGGAGACCTTCCTGCGAGTCTGGAAGAAGCGCGGTGAATTCAGGAACATCGCCTCCTTCTCCACCTGGATCTATACGATAGCCGGAAATCTGGCACGTAGTGAGTGGCGCCGCCGCAAACGGTGGCGCATGCTCAGGATCGGGCCTTCCAACAACGATGATGAGCCCGATTACGACCTGCCTGACGAGAGCGCCATCCCCGACCAGGTGGTGGAGAACCGTCTGGCCGCCGCCGAACTCATCGATGAGGTGGCAAAGCTCCCTGAACGGTACCGACAGGTTGTGATCTTGCGGGACATCCAGGAAATGAGCTATGAAGAGATTGCTGGTATTGTTCAGATACCGGTCGGTACAGTAAAATCACGGTTGAACCGGGGACGTCTGATCCTCCAGGAGAAGCTTGGGAAGTGGTATGAGAACGAGAGATGAACAGGGGTATTGCGGTCTGGTAAGCGAGGTCCTCTCCTCCTACCTCGACCATTCACTCTCCGCCTCGCTGGAGAGGGATGTGGCGACGCATCTGGAGGAATGTGTTTCCTGCAGACACCGTCTGGAGGGCATATCATTTCTTCTGACCGATCTGAAGAAACTGAACGTGATCGATGCGCCCCAGGAACTGAGCTGGTCGATCAAGCGGGCGGTTCATCGTGAAGCTCGAAAGGAGCAGGCGATCTCGCTGCTGAAGCCGTTCCCGTTCCTGGCCTCAGCGGCTGCCGCGGCGATCATCCTGGTCATGGTCGGATTCCAGGGAGCAGCCGTCTCACCATCCGTCGGTGAAACAACTGCGCCTCTCGAGACACTCTCTGCTGTCGATCAGGGCCAGCTTCAGCGCTATATCCTGCCTCCGCAGATAGGAGGATTCCAGGGTGCCGGTCTATACGACGATCAGGTAGCCATGCTCGATTCCACCAGGAGTAATGCACCCATCCGCCTGCCCGGCGCGAGGGCCGTGAGTTTCTAGCGGCCTATCGCTCCCGTCATGTCCTGCCATCCCAGAGCTGAGGTTCCTGTCGCGGTCGCGTTTCTTCTCCTGCTCAGCATGACAGCGGCTCCGTTATCGCTCAGCGCCCAGAGTGATCCTGTGAGAGTTCCACTCCCGCTCGAGGCACTCCATTCGAAGGGACAGCAGAGCGCGGTAAGGATCCTCGCCTACTCGAATGTTCCGCTCGGAGAACCAGACAGCAGGCGCGGGGGCACAACGGCAACCCTCGAGGTCCTCAACATTGGATCAGGAGTACGGTTCGCCGTTTCCAATCGTGTCCTGACAGCCCGAAGTGTCGTGCTGGATGCAGATTCAATAGTGGTCGAGATCGGCCGGAGAAGGATGCCGGCGTCTCTGCTCGGTTCGGATGAATTCACACAACTCGCTCTTCTGTCGGTAAATAACCTCATCACCAGCAATGAGCCACCCGCTCCCTCTGAGATTCCTGCCCGGACAGGAGACATAGTTCTGCTCGTCGACCCTCTTCAGGACAGGACCATCCTGCATCAGGGCGAGATAATGATGGTACTGCCGACCGACCTGATTCTGACGACATTACCGATCTATCCGGGACTCAGCGGGGCTCCACTACTGAACGGGAACGGTGACCTCGTCGGGATTGTGGTGCTTTCACTGATATCTGATATGACTGCGAGCGGACGGGGTGATGCTGTGGCGATCCCGGTGGATGTCGCCGCTCAGGTAGCCGCAGAGATCGAAGAATTCGGACGAGTGAGGTGGGGCTGGATCGGTGGATCTTCCGATGAGAATGTTCAGGACAGGATCGTCCTGCAGACCGTAGATGAAGGAAGCCCGGCCGCTCTGGCTGGTCTCAGAGCTGGTGACAGGGTGACGCATTATGGTGGGCAGGTACTCGGTGGCCCGGTCCATCTGCGCAATCTGGTTCTGGCCACTGTTCCCGGGACTGTGGTGCCCATGAGGGCCGTTCGGGATTCCAGTGAGGTAGAAGTGGAGGTGATCGTGGGGAGCAGACCGGCCATGTCACAGCAGCTGACTGATACGCTCATACAGCCGGTGCCGACATTCGACATGGTCGTTGTCGCCCGCTTCCATACAATCTTCGAGGAATTGAACAGGCTCTTCGCCACGCCCGGATTCGACCCGGAACGATCGGATGTACGCAGTCGGATATTGATGATCGAGCGTCAATTGAGTGAGCTGAAACAGGCCTCGCTGCCCGATCGCCCACCCCCGGAACGTCCTCCCTGCTGACTCACCGCGTTACCGGAACGACACACCCGTTCCCTTGACGGAAGCGACGGGCGACGGGTAGTGTGCATCTCTCGATGATGCCTCTTCTCCGCCATGGAATATCCGCGCTCCGGACCATCACGGCCCTTCTGCTTCTGACCCTGCTCGTCGGCGCCTGTCAGAGAGGCTCCGGCGACGGGGAGAGCTACGGGGCTGAGACTTCGACTCATCCACGGATCGCGGCCATGGCGCCTGCTGCCGCAGAGATACTGCATTACCTCGACACTCTCGACATGGTCGTGGCGGTCGGCGATTTCGTGCAATGGCCTCCGAGACTGACAGAGCTGCCGGCGATCGGCGACTACAACACACCGAACATCGAACAGATCCTGAGTCTGAAGGTGGATCTGTTTGCCACCGCCTGGAGTGAAGCGGGATCGGCTGTCCATGACAGACTCCGGGAACTCGGGGTGGAGGTGCTCGCTCTGCGCCTTGACACATTCGACGGCACGCTCGAGTCGATAGTGAGCCTCGGTGAGGTTACGGGCAGGGAGGCAGAGGCCAGGGATCTTGTGGCGGGGATCCGGGAGAGGATGGAGAGGGTCCATTCGAGGGTCGAAGGCCTGCGATCCCGGCGGGTGATGGTAGTGGTAGGAACCGACCCGCTCTATGTAGCCGGTCCGGGATCACATCTTGAGGCGATAGTGGTGGCGGCGGGAGGAGTGAATATCTTTTCTGATGCTCTCGGTTCATACCAGATGGTTTCGCTGGAATCAGCGATAGAGCGTCGTCCGGAGGTGATCATCGATGTCTCTGACAACCGTCTGGGAGCCGTTCGGGGGGTGAAGGGTGGCGACTGGGCCCGCTGGGCGTTCCTTCCCGCTGTCAGGCAGGGGAGGGTGTATCATGTCGATCCGGTGCGGCTCACCATTCCCGGGCCCCGCCTTCCCGAGATGACCGAGCTGATGGCGAAGATGATCCACCCCGAGATATTCGGAACAGTCTCGATAGGCGAACTTGGTCCCCTGGAGCGCCATGTCCCATGAACACCTGACATCAGGCCGGGTTCTCACCAGGACCACTATCCTGGCGGTGGTTCTTCTGGCATGCCTCATTCTGGCCGGGAGCGTAGGAGCAGTGCGCGTGCCCGTGCTGAATCTGCTCGGACTGGGGGAGAGTCTCGATGGGGAGGACCGGCTCCTCTTTCTGAGGATCCTCTTCGAGGTGCGCCTGCCGCGCGTGCTGCTTGCCGCGATACTGGGCGGCGCGCTTACTGTTGCGGGTATCGTCTTTCAGGCACTGCTGCGCAACCCGCTGGCCGATCCCTACATCCTCGGTGTTTCAGGAGGGGCGAGTCTGGGTGGCGTCACTGCCCTGTTGCTGGGACTTGGAGCAGGCACGGGACTGGTGAGCCAGTTCGGGGTTCCCGGCTTCGCGTTCCTCGGCGCGCTGCTCTCCCTGATACTGATCGAGCGCATCGCCTCACATGATGGGCGGTTCACTGTCCATACGATCCTCCTCACCGGAGTCATCTTCAACGCCTTCTGTGCCGCCCTGATCTTCTTCATCCAGAGCATCGCCTCACTCGAACAGCTGCACGCGATCGTGTTCTATCTGATGGGACAGGTGCCTGACGATCTGGGGTATCTCTCCATCGGCGGATTTGCCCTGGTCTCAACGGCGGTCGCGATATCCCTCTTCGCGATGGCGCGGGATTACAACGCCATGGCGATGGGAGAGGAGGGCGCGATCCAGGTCGGTGTGGATATTGAGCGTATCAAACGGCGAACCTTTTTCCTCGGCTCGCTCCTCACCGGTATGGCCGTATCGGTTGCGGGGCTGATCGGGTTCGTCGGCCTCGTGGTACCCCACCTTCTGAGGATCATCCTCGGCCCCGATCACCGTCTCCTGATACCGACCGGATTCATCGGAGGAGCCGTCTTCCTCGTGCTGGCCGACCTGCTGGCGCGAACTCTGGCGGCACCGAACGAGATCCCGGTAGGCGTTGTCACCGCGCTGGTGGGGGGACCCTTCTTCCTCTACCTGCTGCGGAGCAAGGGAAGGGATTATGCCTTCTCCTGATACCACCGGGGGTGTCCGGATACTCACCGGAGATACCTCATTCACCTACGGAACCGAGCCGGTGCTGCGATCGGTCTCTATCACTGTCGAACCGGGTGAGATCGTCGGCATTCTAGGACCGAACGGTTCGGGCAAGACGACCCTGCTGAAGATCATCTCGGGAGTAGTTAAGGGATATGAGGGATCGGTGACCGTCGATGGACGTGAGGTGCGGGATATCGGTCCACGAGAGCTTGCGCGCAGCGTTGCCGTCGTACCACAGGAAACGGAGACCGGACTTCCCTTCACCGCCACCGAAGTGGTGCTCATGGGGCGACACGCGCACATGAAGGGCCTGGCATTCGAATCAGAGCGGGATGTCGAGATCGCAAAGACGGCTCTTGAGCGGACCGGCGCTTCACACCTGGCGTCGAGGAACATCCAGCGACTCTCCTCCGGCGAGCGGCAACGGGTGATCTTTGCCCGTGCGCTTGCGCAGGAGCCGGGAGCGATCCTCCTGGATGAACCCACGAGTTTCCTCGATATCAGGTATCAGGTGGAGATCTATGACCTGGTCCGGCAGCTCGCTTCGGAACAGGGCATCTCCGCGCTTACCGCCCTGCACGACCTGAATCTGGCGGCGGAATACTGTGACCGTATCTATCTCTTGAAAGAGGGGCGGGTCTTCGCTGAGGGAGCGACCGATGATGTGCTCACCTATGTGAATCTCACCACCGTTTTTGAGTCGGATGTCTATGTAGACACCAACGATCTTACCGGAAAGCTGCTGGTGATACCGCTCTCCCACCGGGCGAAAGAGAAACTGAAGCGTGAAAAGAGAGAGCCGATCCGTTGACACCCGTCGGTGATGGTCTTTTCTTGGGTTCCAGACTCTTTTTCTGAAAGCAGCATACATGGCGCAGATGGACAAGGCATATGATCCGGCAGCCATCGAACAGCGATGGTATGAACGGTGGGAATCTGAGGGAGCGTTCGCACCTGCGGGTGATGGTGAGCCCTTTTCGATAACACTCCCGCCTCCGAACGTCACCGGGATCCTCCATATGGGACACGCCCTCGACCAGACTCTCGAGGATATACCGATCCGTTTCCAGAGGATGCGCGGTCGTCGAGCCCTCTGGGTGCCCGGGACCGATCACGCGGGGATCGCGACTCAGAATGTTGTGGGTCGGGCGCTGGTTGAAGAAGGGAAGAGCCGTGAGGGGATCGGCCGGGAGGCGTTCGTCACGCGCGTGTGGGAGTGGGTCGACACCTACGGGGGGATCATCAAGAACCAGATCCGCAGGACCGGGCAGAGTGTCGACTGGGAACGCGAACGGTTCACCATGGATGAGGGGCTCAGTGAAGCGGTCACCCAGGTCTTCATCACGCTCCATGAACGGGGATTGATCTACCGTGGACACTACATCATCAACTGGTGTCCGCACTGTCACACTGCGCTCTCGAACGAGGAGGTGAAGCACCTCGATCGTGACAGCCATCTCTGGCATATCCGTTATCCGGGCAGTGATGATGGACCGGGTGTGGTGGTGGCCACCACCCGGCCTGAGACCATGCTCGGTGACACCGCGATCGCGGTCCATCCCGGAGACGCGCGTTATCAAGATAGTATCGGATCGACCGTCATAGTGCCTCTGCTCGGCAGGGAGATCCCGGTCATAGCCGATGAATCGATAGACCCCGCATTCGGAACCGGGGCGGTCAAGGTCACTCCGGCCCACGACCCGAACGACTTCGCCATCGCCGGCAGGCACGACCTGCCATCGCTCGTGGCTATCGACGACACCGCCAGGATCACCGAGGTGGGCGGTCCCTACCAGGGGCTCGACCGGTTCGAAGCCCGTAAGGCGGTGGTTCGGGATCTTGAAGCCGCAGGGCTGCTGGTCGGAATCGAAGATCACCAGCACTCGGTGGGACACTGCTACCGCTGCAATACCGCCGTTGAGCCGGCGCTCTCCGACCAGTGGTTCGTGCGGATGCAGCCGCTGGCAGAGAAAGCTCTCGCCGAGCTGGAGAGGGGACGCCCCCGTATCCAGCCGCCGCGCTGGGAGAAGATCTACCGGCAGTGGCTCGAGAATATCCATGACTGGTGCATCAGCAGACAGCTCTGGTGGGGTCATCGGATACCGGTCTGGTACTGTCAGGGTGAGTCGTGCGAGAACATGCTGGTCACCCGATCAGCGCCTGAGGAGCCATGCGCTGAGTGTGGGGGTGACCGATGGGAGCAGGACCCCGATGTCCTCGACACCTGGTTCTCATCGTGGCTGTGGCCATTCACCACGATGGGATGGCCGCGTGAAACAGAGGACATGGCCGAGTTCTATCCCACCTCACTCCTGATCAGCGGCTACGATATCCTGTTCTTCTGGGATACGCGGATGGTGATGGCGGGACTCGAATTCACCGGAGAGGTCCCCTTCGAGACCCTCTATATCCACGGGATGATCCAGGACGAGCAGGGCCGGCCGATGAGCAAGAGCCTCGGCAACGGCATCGATCCGATCGAGATGGTCGATTTGTACGGCGCGGACGCTGTCCGCTACAGCCTCTGCCTGCTCACGACCGAGGGACAGGACATGAAGCTGTCCGAGTCCCGGTTCGAGATGGGCAGGAATTTCGCCAACAAACTGTGGAACGCCTCACGATTCGTTCTGATGCACCTCGAGGGGGGAGAGATAACGGCCGACGGTGTCGAACCGGAGACGGCCGACCGCTGGATCATGAGCCGGTACAACCGGTGCGTCGATCGGGTCACACAGCTCCTCGAGGACCTGAAATACGCTGACGTGGCGAAGGAGTTGTATGCCTTTGTCTGGAACGAGTTCTGCGACTGGTACCTGGAGATCGTCAAGGAGAGGCTCTTCGAAGCGGAATCTCCGGAAGCCGCTGCTGCCAGATCACACCTGGTCTACCTGCTCGACGGAATCCTCAGGCTCCTCCATCCCTGCATACCGTTCGTTACCAGTGAGATATGGGAACGCCTTCAGGAGGTGCTCGGCAGAGACGTCAATGGTGAGTTCCTGATGACTTCAACCTGGCCCGAGTATCGGGCCGAACTGATCGACGAGAGCGCCGAAGCGGAGATAGACCTCCTGAAAGCGGTGATCTCTTCGGTTCGGGCGATCAGGGGCGAGATGCATGTTCCCCCCGGTGTTCGAGGCAACCTGATCATCCGTACCGGCAGCGGGGAAGCAGGCAGTGTCCTCGAGCGCGAGAAGGGCATGCTCCTCTCACTCGCTCGCCTGGAGGGGGTGGAGGTCGGGCCGGAACTCACGAAGCCGGCCGGTTCGGCGGCGGCAGTCGTCGGAGATGTCGAACTCTTCCTGCCGCTCGAAGACCTCATCGATCTCGATGTGGAGCGAAAGCGTCTCACCGCTGAACGTGATCGTCTCGCCTCCTGGCGGGCGGCGTCAACCTCGAAACTCGAGAATGAGACCTTTCTGGGAAAAGCACCTGCCGAGGTGGTGGAACGGGAGCGGGAGAAGCTGGCGGACATGGGCGAACGGTACGCGAAGCTGGAAGAGCTTCTGAACGGATTGAACGGCTGAAATCCTGTCCGTGACCAGCTCAGCAAGGTCGGTGCGATACAGTACGGGAACGCAGGCTACCGGATCTTCTCGTTCGGTCTTCTTGCTCTTCTGCGAACATGCGGGAACCAGGTGAGGATTCCGACCAGTATCGAGACGATCAGCACGATAACGATCACACGCCAGAAATAGGGACTGCGGGCAGAGGCCCCGATCTCAGCCTCGAACGCCCTGACAGATCCCCTGCCGCCTGCCAGCTCTTTCAGAGCGAGAGTCCACCGGACGCTCGTCTTGTCGAACTGCCACGAGCCATTGCTCCGGCTGATGGTCGGGCTGTGCACGATCACCCTCAGTGAGCCTTCCGCCCGGGACACCTCTGTGAACGACGGCAGTTTCGACAGGTAATCACGACTGGCACGCACATCTTCACGTGACAGCGTCTGCCGGTACTGGATATTCCCCTCGTTGTCCTGCTCGAGCGAGAATTCGAACACACGGGAGAGCGCGGTACGGACCTCATCGTCGCCCCGGGCCATATCCAGGATCAGGTGGTTGATCGCGGGAAGATCACTCCAGCGGTAAAGCAGCAACACCAGTTCAACGTGGTCATGTCCATCGAGGACATACTGTCCGATCCGAGGCGTGGATCTCAGGCGGGGGTCCCGGCGAATCTCCCTCGCGATCGCGATTATTTCCTCTGCAGGAACACTGCTGGCCTCTATCGAGGTGTCCTCGGGTGAGGGAGCGCCAATATCGAACCTGATTTTTCCACTGCCGTCAGGTTCGATCCAGATCTCCTGCTTCACCTCGATACATCCCGACAGAAGAAGGAGCGGCATCAGGAAGATGAAGAGAAAGGTGGATGAAGGGAACTTCTGGAGCATTCCGGGATTTCCTGTCCGATGCCGAAAGGGCGTCTCTGGCAGAACATACTCCGGGAGTCGGCTGTGGGCAACCGGGTGCCGGGTCAGAGGATCGGCTTCTCCACCCGTCCCGAACCACTCATCGGCACCGGGGCCCTCTGACCGGTCCGGGAGCGGCGGACGAGCAGGAGTCCGACGAAGATGATCAGACCACCGAGCAGCAGCCGCGAGGTGACCGGTTCACCGAGAATGAGCCATCCGAGGAAGACGGCAACGACCGGATTGATGAAGGTGAAGGTGCCTGCCTTCGCCGGCGGCAGATGGGTCACCAGATAGATGTATGCCGAATAGGCGATCACACTGCCGAAGATGACGAGGTAGAGGATACTGGCCCAGGCCACTCCTGATATCCGCGGAAGGGGATCGTGGCGAACCAGGAGGTCGATACCGAGCAGGAAGAGACCTCCGGAGAGGGAGTGGATAGAGGCGCTCACCAGCGGCGGCATATCTTTGAGACGACGCTTGGAGAGAACACTGCCTCCCGCCCAGGCGTTTGCCCCGACAAGGATGACCGCGACCGCGATGAAGGGCATGCCCCCCGTCTTGAATGACCACCCCGGGTCGAGCAGGACAGCGATCCCCACCAGACCGAACAGGAGTCCGACAAGGATCGAGGGATCGAGACGATCTCCCTCAGATCCCACACTCCCATACAGCGCCATCAGGAGGGGACTGAAGCATGCCAGTAGAGCGGCCAGTCCCGAATCAAGATGCTGAATGGCCCAGAACATTCCGCCGATGGCTATACCAAGAATGAGCGTTCCCGTCAGGGTGAGCCAACCCCACTCCCGGAGTGTTCTGGGGAACTTATGGCCGCGCCAGAGCGCGATGCCCCAGAGAATGACGCCGGCAGTGACGAGCCTCACGCCTGCCATCCAGAACGGGGGAACTTCTTCAACACCGATCCGGATGGCCAGATAGGTCGAACCCCAGACGATCGAGACAGTCGCGTAGGCGATCCAGATCCGGGCGCGCCTTCCGGCGCCTTCTTCTCTATTCATGTCATTCATGATCGTGAAGTGGGCAATGATAGACACACCGGTTCCGATCAGCAACCGTCCGCGATCGTCAACAATCGTCAGCGACCGGGGAAGCAGGAGTGATACCCGGGTTGACGGATCGGAAATGAGGCGCTAGAGTCTGCGCGCCTCAGCCCCTCTGGAAGGAATCACCTTGATGCGCATCCCACGAATCGCAGTGGTCGAAGACGACCCGATACTTCTTGATATCCTCTCAGGAACATTGACCGATCGCGGTTTCGATGTCGCGATATTCAGGGATGGAGAATCGTTCCTGAACGCGATCGATGCAGGCGAAACACCCGACGTAGCTGTCCTCGATATCGTTCTTCCCGGCGCGGACGGTGTCACGCTCCTGAAACGGCTGCGTGAGGATATACCTGCGTGCCGGGTTGTGATGATGACCGCCTTCAGTTCCATGGATACAATGCTCGATTCCCTGCGTCAGGGTGCGGTTGAATTCCTTCTCAAGCCGGTAACAGCAGGTGAAGTGGCGGATGCTGTGGAGCAGTCGCTCTGGAAGCGACGTTCAGGTGATCGCGTCTCAGAGGCTGTTGCTGAATTTGAGGTGGGAACAACCGATCTCCAGCGGGTCATGGGTGCCAGTGAAGCGGTGAAGGATATCGAAACGTTCGTGCTCAAAGCCGGTCGGGTGGATGTGCCTGTCCTCATTACCGGAGAAACGGGCACCGGCAAGGAAATCGTTGCCCGGGCGATCCATGATTCAAGTTCCCGGAGCAAGCACGCGATGATCAACCTGAACTGTGGAGCGATCCCGGAGCCGCTCATAGAGTCGGAACTCTTCGGCCATGTACGGGGGACCTTCACCGGTGCCGTCAGCGATCGCCCGGGCCTCTTTGAAGAGGCGGATGGTTCAACCCTCTTCCTTGATGAGATCGGCGACCTCCCGCTTGCCAGTCAGGTGAAACTCCTCAGAGTGCTGCAGGAGGGAATGATCAGACGGCTGGGTGGGCGGTCTGATCAGAAGGTGGATGTGCGGATCATCGCGGCCACGAATCTGGATCTCGAATCAGAAGTCGCGGCTGGAGCATTCCGAAAAGACCTCTTCTATCGACTGAGCGTACTGCGCCTGAGGGTACCCACACTCCGGGAGCGGAGGGAGGATATCCCGCATCTGATCAGTCGTTTCATGACAACCTACTCGCGACGGGAAGGGGTGGTTCTCTCGAAGCGGGCGCTCAAGGCGCTCTCGGCCTATCCGTGGCCGGGCAATGTCCGTGAGCTGGAGAACGAAGTTGCGCGTGCCGCCACACTCACTGAAGGGGAGAGGATCGAATTCAGTGATCTCTCCGAGGAGATGCGTACCACATCCCAGTTGCGTGGGGCAGGAAGCCTGAAAGTCGCCCTGGAGAACAAGGAACGGCAGATCATAGTGGCATCTCTCCAGCGGACTGAGTGGAACAAGACCGAGACGGCCCGGATCCTCGGAATGTCACGACAGAATCTCTACCAGCGGATGAAACATCATGGTATACCACTCACACCCCTGACGAACGGGGGAGGTGACGTCAAGAAACGTTGACAGTGTTGTGACGTGGCTTCACGCGTCTGTTCCCATCCCCCTGCATTCATGTCAAGCTGGCCTTACACTGCAACTCCCCGGCACCTGGTAAGGACCACTTCCTCACAATTCCGGTAATTCCATGAGTGACAGCATGTTAGTGACTAAACGAGCCGGCAGGGAAAGCTGGCACGATTCTTGTAGTTATAGAGCGTGCAGAACTCACGTAGCGGATGCAGAAAAGCAGAGGAATGAACGCATGAATGGAATCAGAATGCCGAATCTGAATGTGGTGTACATAACGGGACGTCTCACCAGGGATCCGGAGCTGCGATACACACAGAACGGTGTCGCGGTGTTCAATGGCCGGTTGGCAAGCAATTCGTTCTATCGGGCTGCTGATGGCGAGTGGAAGAAGGACACGACCTACACCGGGTTCGTTGCATGGCAGGCACTGGCTGAGCGGTGTTATGAGAATCTGAAGAAGGGAAGCGCTGTACTCGTGCACGGCCGACTCAATTCGGACGAATGGGAAACGTCGGAGGGTGAAAAGCGATACCAGCTCGAAATACGCGCAGATCGCGTCAGCTTTCTCGATCGGACGGTCTCCGATCTGCCGGGCTCATCAGATGAACCGGTGGAACAGGAAGAAAACCTGGAAACGGTGAAGGAGTGATGGTGTCCGGGTCTGCTCAGACGGATGGCTCAGCTGTTCCGAAGCTGCTTGGTGAACTGCTGAGCGACCTGAGAGTTCAGGACTGCCTCTGGGTGGGGCTCATGGAATGGGATCTGCGGATCCAGAATGTCGTGCTCCGGCCCCGGTTCGATGCAGAGGGGGGAACCCGGTCGAACGGCTGGGTGCTGTGTGTGGGCATGGGGCCGGGAGTGCGGCTCGAAGTGACGGCCGGAAATGAAGGCACACCGGTCGAGGAAGTACGACTCATCGTAGCGCCCGACATTGCTCCGGACCTGTTGAGGAGAACATGCTGGGGAAGACGCTTGCCACGGAGTGACGCTGCTCAGAAACATATCGGTTCATGAGCGGTACTGCACCGGGTAGATGTGATGTGACGGGAGTCCGCTGAGGTATCGGTTTCCGATCCTGCTGGTGCCTTCAACTGGGGGGCTGCAGGTGCTGGTGGGATCGGGCGAAGGGGACCTTCGGGTCCCCTTCCTGTTTTATATCAGTTCTTCGTTCTTCTCGATCAGGGTAATAATGCCCCAGAAGGCTCCCACCCAGGCCAGCGACACGAGAAGTATCTGGATGATCAGGCCGGTCGCTATGCTGTAGGCGAAACCGATACCTGCGGGTATGAGCGCGAGAATGCCGAGCAGGACGTAACTGAGGGTTCCCTTGACGTGCAAACCCCTCCAGAGGAGCGCGCACCAGATAATTGAGGCGACGTAGATCATGCCGACCTGATTGGCCGAAGCATCATAGACATACGCGATTACAGAGGGAACGAGAGAGAGAATAAACAGCAGGGTGTATCCGCCGAACCGCTTCAGTACCTTCACGCCGCGAAACCTCCATGGATTACATCAGTGACCAGTGTACGCCCGTGCACAGTCAGACAGGCTCGGGCACAATACGTGTGACGCCAGAGAGAGTCAACCAAAAGGATATCGGATAACACAGTGATCATGGTATCATCCCGGGGAGCCTGTCGGAGAAACACTCCGCCAGCGTAACCCCGGTTATTGCCGGTTTCTCCGACATGCTTCTGGTACACGATACGGACCGCTCGATCAGGGGACTCCCTTTGGACGAACAGCCGGTGAAAATCACTCTTGAGTACGACGGTGCGGCGTATTGCGGCTGGCAGCGCCAACCGGAAGTCCGCACCGTTCAGGGTGATCTGGAACAGGCCCTGGCTACCGTACTGCGAACCGCGGTTACGGTCTACGGACAGGGCAGAACGGAT
>JALGVQ010000068.1 GCA_025774615.1 bacterium | reverse complement strand
GGGCCGGGTGTGATCACCCGCATCTGGGTCACGATCTCGAGCAGCGATCCCCATTACCTGCGGCGGATACTCCTGCGGATGTACTGGGATGATGAGAAGACTCCGAGCGTGGAGGTGCCGGTGGGAGATTTCTTCGGCACCGGGTTCGACAAGGTCCACTACGTCTCATACTACCTGGGAATCTCCAGCGGAGGATTCTACTCCTACTGGCCGATGCCCTTCAGGAACCGTGCCCGGATCGAAGTGGTCAACGAGACCGGCCGGCAGGTGGATGCCTTCTACTACCAGATCGACTACCAGGAGATGCACCAGCCGCTCGAGGACGACGTGGCTAATTTCCACGCTCAGTGGCGCCGGGAGCCGAGGACCGATCCCGAGCGCAACTACACCATCCTCGAAGCCGAAGGGGAGGGGCACCTGGTGGGAGTGAACATGAGTATGCAGGGATACAACGGAGAGCTCTGGTTCCTCGAGGGGGATGAGATGGTCTGGGTGGACGGCGCCGAGGAACCGTGCATGTATGGCACAGGCACCGAGGACTACTTCACCAGCGGCTGGTATTTCAACGAGGGGATCTATGCGGGCCCCTTCCACGGCCTGATCATCAAGGATGAGGAACGCGCCCGTATCGCTGCTTACCGCTACCATCTCGGCGACGCCATCCCCTTTACCCGCTCTCTGAAGTTCACCATCGAGCACGGCCACGCCAACACCGAGGTGGGGGACTATTCCAGCACTGCCTACTGGTACCAGATGGAACCGCATGCTCCCTTCCCGGAGATGCCGCCGGGTAACGCCCGGCTCCCGTTGCGGGTGCTGTTGCCTGAAAGGGCGATTGAAGCGGAATCACTCGAACTGCTGCAGCCTGCCCGGTCGATGTCGATGACGATCGAGGACATGCGTCCCTTTGGCGCAGACTGGAGCAGGGGTACACAGGTTCGGATGGATCTGGCCGAAACCGGTCCGGTGCGATGGGAACTGCCGGTCGAGGCCCGCGATCGCTACGTGATCGCGCTCTACCTCACGAAGGGTCCCGGTTACGGCTCGGTACGCTTCCGTGTGAACGGCGAGTCCCTGGTATCTGTAGTCGATCTCAGTGACGTCGAGGTCTCACCATCCGGGCGGGTCGAGCTGGGGGAGGTGAGACTCGAACCGGGTACGGCGACGCTCGAGATCGAACCGGTCGGGCCTGATCCCGGGACCGGCGGGCACCTGTTCGGCATCGATGTCGTGAGCCTTGAGCCAGTCATGAATTTTATCACCAGCTGGCAGGTGATCGGGCCGTTCGACAATCCGGGGCAGGAGGGGAGTGAACTCACCACCGGCCTGGAGATTCCCTATCCGCCGGAACAGGAGATCGATCTCTCTGCTACCCATGAGGGGATGAACGGACAGCAGGTCGGCTGGCGCCTGATCGAGACCGATGAGAACGGTTACGTCAACCTCGACGCTCTCTTCATACCGAACGAATTGAGCTGCGCCTACGGAGCGGTCTGGATCGAGAGCCCAGACGACCGGGAGGTCGACTGCCTGCTTGGTTCCGATGACTGGGTCGGCCTCTGGCTGAACGGCGAGCGGGTACATGACCATGTACTCCACAGACCGGCCGAACCCGATCAGGATCATATTCGTCTCTCCCTCAGGCAGGGAGCGAACACTCTGCTCATCAAGGTCGGTGATGACTATGGGGGGTGGGGCTGGTACCTGCGGATCCCAGATCCTGACGGCGTTCTGGTGATACGGCCCCCGACAAGGAATAAAGACATGTCAGAGATGCCGCAACCGGACCAGGTCAAGGGGTGGGCCGAACTTATCAGGCTTGAGGATTACTGGGCCATATGGCTCGCTTTTCTGATCCTGTTGATCGGTATGGTCTCTTTTCTCTCCCGACCTCCGGCGGAGATGCGGGAACAGATAGCGGCGGCTAATCTGATCATGGAGTCTGAAGCGGACCGGGCGCCCTTCCGCACTGTGGCCTGGTACGAGGCCGGGAATACCAAGTCGGCGATCAAGGCTTCCTCCTCTTCCCGGGCAAAACGTCTGGCCTCCTTCATCAGAAAGCCGCATGGGTGGAAGGGGAACCCTGTCGAATCGCTCATCCTTTCCGAACAGGGCGCGGACAGGATCAATGCGGCAGCCCAACCCCGATACGAAGAGATCCAGGCTGAGGTCGCAGCTGCCCATCTGTGGGCGGGCACAGCGGAGATGGCAGCTCAGATGGCCCGTTTCGGAGACGACGACCTGAACAGTGCGGCGGTGAGTGCCATCGATGAATGGCGTGTCCTGGTCACTGAGGCTTCGAGCGCGAAGAGAAAAGCCACGGTCTCATCGCACAGCCAGATCGTGAACCTGATCGGACTGGCAATCGCGCTCGGCATCTTCTTCGGGATCGGTACCATCGCCATGGGAGGATCATTCCGAAAATTCGTGATCGGATTTCTCTTCGTCTTCGGGATCGCGATCCTTGCTTATGTGGCGTCGGAACAGGCGACAATGAAGGCGTACGGGATCGGCTATGCCGCCTGGGCGATCCTCTTCGGCCTTCTGATCAGTAACACCATAGGCACTCCCGAGTGGGTGAAACCGGCGGTCCAGACCGAGTTCTTCATCAAGACCGGTCTGGTCCTGCTGGGCGCGGAGATACTCTTCGGCAAGATCCTGGCGATCGGCCTGCCTGGTATCTTCGTCTCCTGGATCGTGACGCCGATCGTTCTTGTTTCTACCTACATCTTCGGTCAGAAGGTCATCAAGATTCCATCGAAGACCCTGAACATCACCATCTCGGCCGATATGTCGGTCTGCGGCGTGTCAGCGGCCATCGCCGTCGCAGCGGCCTGTCGGGCGAAGAAGGAGGAACTGACCCTGGCGGTCGGCATGTCGCTGGTATTCACCTCGATCATGATGATCGTCATGCCGGCTTTCATCAAAGCGGTTGGTATCCCCGAGATCCTTGGTGGGGCCTGGATGGGTGGAACGATCGACGCCACCGGGGCGGTCGCCGCGGCGGGAGCCTTCCTGGGCGAGCGAGCCCTCTATGTTGCCGCCACGATCAAGATGATCCAGAACGTCCTGATCGGTGTGATCGCCTTCTGCGTGGCTTTCTACTGGTGCGCCCGGGTCGAATGCGTGGAGGGTCAGCGGGTCAGCACCTGGGAGATCTGGCACCGGTTCCCGAAATTCGTTATCGGATTCATCGGTGCATCGATCATCTTCTCGGTGATCTATGCCGCTCTCGGGGCTGACGTCGGGTATACACTGATCGATCAGGGTGTCATCGGGGGGCTCTCGAAGACATTGCGCGGATGGTTCTTCTGTCTCGCCTTCGTGAGCATCGGTCTGGCGACCAACTTCCGTGAACTGGGTGAGTACTTCAAGGGCGGCAAACCGCTCCTGCTCTACGTGTGCGGGCAGAGTTTCAACCTCATCCTGACACTGTCGATGGCGTACCTGATGTTCTACGTCGTTTTCACGAAGATCACGGCGATGATCTAGTGTCATTTCACGTAACAGATGTCGGCACTGAGAGCGACGTCGTGCTTGACCTCAAAGACGTGACGACGAGGCGTAATGCAGCCTCACCCGGTGACTGGTTCCGCCTGGGTCTCGGGGTCATCGCGATCCTCCTCTTCATGTTCGGGCTCGATCCGCTCCTTTCGAGGATCAGGCCGGTCGAAGAGCTGACGGCTTTTATTGAAGCGCGCGATATAGATGCCGGTGCGTACTGGTGGTCTGATTCCGAGGAGTACGCTCCCGCATGGTTGCTGTTGCACGATTCGCTGAAGTACTCCGGTACCAACAGGCAGAGGGAATACTGATCCTCCCGGTCACTGACCGACGTAAACAGGAAGGATGATAGTTCATGGAATACGTCAACCTCGGTTCGACCGGCCTCAAGGTGAGCCCCGTCTGCCTGGGCTGCATGTCGTTCGGGTCGAAGAAGTGGCGTGAGTGGGTACTGGAAGAGGATGAGTCTCGGACGATCCTGAAGAAGGCGGTTGAAGGGGGGATCAACTTCTTCGATACCGCCAACATGTACTCAATGGGAGTGAGTGAGGAGGTCACCGGCCGGGCGCTGGCCGACTTTGCTGATCGCGATCGGATCGTGATCGCCACCAAGGTCTATTTCCCGATGGGGGAGGGACCGAATGAGGGGGGACTCTCCCGCAAGCACATCGTGTCGCAGGTGGAGAAATCGCTGAAGCGGCTCGGGACCGACTATATCGACCTCTATCAGATCCACCGGTGGGACTACACCACGCCGATCGAGGAGACCCTCAGGGCTCTCGATGATCTGGTCCAGCAGGGAAAGGTACACCATATCGGCGCCTCCAGCATGTGGGCCCATCAATTCGCCGAATCGCTCCATCTCTCCGACATGCTCGGCCTCGAACGGTTCGAGACGATGCAGAACCACTACAACCTGATTTATCGGGAAGAGGAGCGGGAGATGAACCCCCTCTGTGTACGCGAAGGGGTGGGAATCATTCCGTGGAGCCCGCTGGCGCGGGGACTCCTGACCGGTACCCGCACCCGCGAGGAGCTGGAACCGACCTTGCGGGCGAGGCTCGATGAGTATGGGAAGAAGATCTACGAGCCCCTCAATGACTTCGACATCATCGTCCGGCTCGTTGCGGTCTCAAGGAAGCGGGGGGAAGACCCGACCGCGGTCGCCTGGCTCCTTCACCAGCCAGGAGTGGTCGCGCCGATCATCGGGGTCACGAAGGCAGAGCAGCTCGACGCGGCCATCCGTGCCCCGGAACTCGCTCTCTCGGCCGAAGAGCTCGACAGGCTCGAGGAACTCTACATTCCTCACTCTGTCCAGGGGCACGAGTAGCTATTTATTTCACCGTCCGATCGGGATCACAATCGCGATCTGATGTGTCATCACCAGCATGTCCTCTATCATCAGATCGCCCGTTGGTGTCGGGAGATAATCCGGGGATGATGGTTCAATAACCAGATCACCCTGTTGGGACCACCTCTGGAATGTCCGTGCCTGTGCAGGCCTGCCTGTACCAGTCTTCAGGCGTCCGACGTACCGCAGCTCGAATTCGGGGAACTTCAACAGACCACCCCAACTCGGCGTCCACTCGATCCACTGCTCGTCCTGGTTGCGGCTGAATCTTTCGATATTGTTTATCTGATCGAGATGATAATTCACCGAGCGGACCTCCATCCCCAACTGGAAACCCGCGGTCTCATGCTCCCTGGACACTCCGATCCTGACAACCAGATTGTTGAAGTGGTAATCGTTCTCGATCGTCTTGCCACCGATCGGTATCGAGAAGCCGCCACCCGTCGGAATCGATTCAGCAGCCACTCCCCACGTTTCGGTCCAGACAGGCTCATAGATAATATCGAGCCCGAATGTGGAGAATCCTTCAACCTTCGAGATGCCCACACCGATGTTGTACGCCCAGGTCATGCCGGGGTCGCGCGGGACCGGGGGCATGTCGGGGAGCACATATTCAGGGATCTTCGGATGCGTTTTCCAGTTGCCGGTGATGATCCCCCCGATCCGCCAGCGGGCATCAGTCATAGGCTGAACATATCCCAGATGGAGAGTAGTTGTGTTGGTATGATCCAGATTCCTCTGCACCCGGGAACCGGGGATTGGAGGCATGATCAGATCGACTGATTCGACCCACGTCAGATAGGTCACATCATGGGTCATTCTGAGTCGGGAATGTGAGACGAGGACTTCGAAGGTGCGATCGCCTTCCAGGTCGCCTGTGATCCCCGCCCTCAGATCGATGTACCCACCCGACTGCTGTATCTCCTGGCTGTTGGCGTAGAGGAACTCCACCCCTTCCAATGCTTCCAGATGAGCACCACTGATGCCCACCCCAAAGCCGATTCGGCCATCGAGTGATCTCCTGCCCAGGAATGCGGTTCCGTACCGGGTTCCGTACCGATTATCCGGCAACTCTCCCCGGTAGGGGGTTGTCACGAATCCGGCCGATCCCCAGCCCTGGCTCTGGAACTCCGGGGAGGCTGGAATAAGCTGCTGAATGGCGGCTGCGCCGCCGGCGAACCAACGGCCGACCCTGAAAAGCCCCCCGATGGGCAACGTGCGACCGGATCCGTTGTCTCCGGATAATGAATAGAATGAAGAAGCCCCGAAGATGCTTCCGCTTCTTATCGTTCGCCCTTTCCCCGGGTTGGAAAAAGGATCTGAAAAGGGATGGTCGAGTGCGATCGAGACTCCTCCCATGCCGATGCTCCGGGAGGGGATGAGAAGAAACTGGTCGCCTGAGGCGATGGGAACGGTTTTGACCGGGATAGATTGCCCGGTTGCGGTGCCTGCCAGAAGAAAGGCCAGAAGACAGGCGGCGGTTCCGTTCTGAAGTAGTGATGGCTTACGCATGAGTCGTACCCTTTTTCTGGGCCTCCCGTATGGCCGCAGAACGAGGGAGGACGTACGGTTACGTCTTTGCAGGTGTTACAGAATTCGGAGGTGAGAAGGTCGGGTGCTTCCAGCCTCAGAGGTGTGACGCAGTTCGGAATCGATCTGTGACAGCAGATCTGTGGTTTTTCATTTCGAAACTGCCGTCAGGGACTACCGCACGATTATCTCGTCGGCGAAGATCCACGACCTGCCCGGGTGGCCCTGGTGCCATTCGGGGCAGACCTTCATGTTCACGGCCTCCACTCTCACATGGCGCGCCTCGACCGGGGTGAACCGGGCGCTGAAGGTGTGGATGAACGCTCCATCCTGCTGATCAGATACCGTGTTGGTGATCCGGGCGACCTCAGTGAAATTCTCACCATCCCCGGAGACCGAGTAGACCACCTCCGTCGGCAGCCAGACCCATGAGTAGAAGAGCTGGAGGAAGTCGGTCGAGATCTCGCTGACCATGGTTATCTCCTCCAGATCGATCACGACATCCATGTCGTGGCCTTCGAAGCCGATCCAGTTGCAGGTGTAATCGGGGATCCCCTTCAGACCGTCCGTGAAGGTATCGACCCCGTTCGCCGGATAGGTGGGACTCCATTCAGAGCGCACGGTGACCGGTTTGAAGAGGGCCAGATGGCTCTCCATGCTCTTGTCGAAGAGATCGAGCAGGACCTGCCGGTACTCCTGAGGCGGCCCGCCATGTTCGTGGAGCCGGTCATATCCGGCCTCCTCGCACATCGCGATGAATGCATCCAGCCGCCTGCGCATCTCAGGCCGCACCGACCAGGCTCCGTTCTCCAGAACGAAAAACCCGAGATCACCGGTACCGTACCGCCTTGCCTGCTCAAGCCGCGCGTACTCGAGGGGAAGCCGGGCGTGCCTGACCCGCAGAAGTGCATCGGGTGAGCCGGTCACAGCTGTCTCGGCCCGGTCGAGGAGGCGTTCATACCGGTCCATCAGGCGGGGGGAGAGGTACCCCTCGACCGGGGTATAGGGGTTGCCGTAGATATCGAGCCGTTCACCGGAACGCTTGAGTTCCCGGGTCATGGTATCGATGTAACGCCGCAGCCAGGGAGCGGCCTCGCCGTAGTAGGCGGCGAGGAAATCATCGATGATCGCGTCGACGTCAGCATCAGGATTCCAGAGCAGTTTAGCGATGAGGTAGGAACGGAGGTCGGTGAACTCCCCCCTGATGCCACCGCTTCCCTGCTCGAAGATCGCGTCGATCCCGTTCTCCACGAAGAATTGGATATTCGGCTGAAGAACATGGAAGTTGGGGAAGGGGCTGACCAGGTTGCGGAACTGGACCACGTAGTCCCAGATGTAGAGGTGTGACGCGATCTCGGACCACTCCTGTACGTCAGAGACAAAGGCAGCATTCCCGGGGTCGCCGTCGAGCGGCGCGCTCCGGTTGCACTCGATGCTGCAGAGGGTGATACAGACGTTGTCTGCTGGTTTGAGAGTCTTTGGAGCCGATCGTGAGTACTGGTAGGCCAGAGTGGTGATGATCCGATCAGGAAACTCGGCCGCGACCCGGTTTACGAAGGTCAGCAGGGATCCGATCGGCCCGCCCTCTCGCTCATCGAGAGCCCGGCACTCATCGCACTGGCAGTTGCCGTACGTGTCGTTCTGGCTCACCGACCAGTATTTCACGCCGGGGTGTTCCGCCATCATCTCGCGCAGTCGCTCAACCACGATCCGGTAGACATCCTCGTTGGTGAGGCAGAGCTGGGTGTCGGGGACCCTGATTCCGTTGATCTCCGAGAAGTAGTCGGGGTGATCCGCGAAGTATTCCTCAGGCGGCACCAGTCGATTGAAGGTGTGGACGCGGGTGCTCCATTCGAGGAAGCGGTCAACATTGCCGTCATCCAGTTTATGCCAGCCTGTATACGGTTGTTCGTATGCGTGATCGTAGTGGGTCGATCGGAATCGGATCACCGGGACCTGCGTGTCATCGATCGGGGGCAGCCGGATCGAAGCCTCTTCAGGCACGATCGTCATATCGGGGCCGTACATCCGGCAGCCGAGGTACGATTCCAGCAGGGTGTGAATGCCGTAAAGGCTTCCCTTCGCCGTGCCGCCGGCGATGATAAGGTCTTCACCCGCGGTGACGATCCTGAAGCCATCTTCTTCAAGTGATGCCCAGTCGATCTCAAGCGGGAGGTCCGGTGGTGCCGGGGCGCTCCCGATATGGATGCCCGGGAGGTTACCGGTCTCTGATATCTCCCCACGCTCATCGATCGGTATCCGCGCACCCGAGATCCGCTCGATGTACTCCTGCAGTACCGATGCTGCCTGTCGATCCACCTCTGTTGCCATCGGAGAGAGCACGATCCGGTAGTCGGTGATACCGTTCCGGGTGAGCTCGATCGCCGGCCGACTGTCGCAGGCCGGCATGGTTGCGAGGGAGAAGGAGAGGAGGAGGAGTGGAATACCGGGACGTCGTGTCATGCCGAAATCTCCGATTGTGGTCCGGACCAAGTCTGGATCATTCGCTGGAAGTGTAGTCGAAGTCGGGTGGAGAGAAAAGAATAGCCCCCATCATATGGCGACAGGGGCTTTTCGCTCGGGTGGACCGGCAAACTGAGACTATACGAAGATCGTCTGGGCGCCTTCTGAGAGATCCATGAAATCCATGGCGGTGATGACCCCTTCGAGCTGGGGGATCAGGTCATCCTCAGTCAGGCCCATCATGTCGACCGACATCCGGCAGCCGTAGAGCTTCACACCGGCATCATGGACCATTTCGATGAATTCATCGATCGGCGGGATATCGATAGCCTCGATCTTCTTCTTCATCATCGACGTGGCCATCATTGTCATACCGGGGATCACACCGACGATGTTCGGCATGCCCATGGCGGGATTGCCGACCGGGGTCACTTTCATCTTGCTCAACTTCTTCTTAGTGATCATGTCGAGTCCCCAGAAGGTGAAGAAGAGCATTGCATCGATACCGGCCTGCCGGGCGGCGTTGGCCAGTACCAGACCGGGGTAGGCCATGTCGAGCGTCCCCTTCGAGCAGATGATGGCGATCTTGCGGTTACCTGTTGTTTCACTCATCGTTCATTATTCCTCTCTTGATGATCGTATCCCGGGATCTCAGACACATCCTTCGGGCTTCGGTGTTCCTGCAATGCGGGCAACCTTCTTGCCTGGTCCCTCGGGAAAGAGCTGATAGAGTTCTTTGGTCGGGATACCGCCCACCTTGGTGATCCTGCGAAGGGTGGGGGACTCATCCTTCTCGGCGTACCAGCCGCGTACGAATTCGATGACCTCCCAGTGCCGGTCGGTCAGAGAGATATCGTCGGCTTTCGCGAGTTCCTCGGCCACTTCACGCGACCACTCGTCCCGGTTCACCAGGAACCCGTCGTCATCCAGTTCCAGGGACGTTCCTGCCATTTCCAGTGTTGCCATGGTTCAGATTCCTCCTCGTCTTACTCTGCCACAGGGGCCTGTTCAGTTTTTTCATTGTCAACGGCGTCTGATGTCGGAGTACCCGCGACGCCTTTCAGTATCTGCATGGTCACGGCCAGACCGCGCCGGACCTCGGGATCCCTCATCTGCTTCAGCAGGGCGAAGGTTCCTGTCTTCAATTCATCAGTTGTAGCTTCCGCATGCCGGTAAGCGCCGGTGAGGTTGCCCAGCATGTGCATGATTTCCGGCTGCGTCATCCCCTTCACGGTGTTCAGGATGAGCACCACGTTGTCACCCAGTGCCCGGACGTCCTCAGGGGAGAAGCTCGTCAGGATGATCTGGCCTATTCGCCAGGTCTCCTGAATGAAAGCAAGCACTCCGAGCCGATCGAGTTCCTCGAACTGGTCAGTGAGCGCCTCGAACGCATCCGACGCGATCGGCGCGGCGTCTCGTACGAAGTCGCGGACACTTTCGAGCTGCTGCAGGGTCCATTCGAGATTCCCGGTGTTCTCAGCCAGACGACGCAGCAGCCGGAGTGAGTCCTCCAGAGAGACAGCGGGATCAAGGTCGCTCAGTTCCTCGACAGCGCCCTCGAAGGCACTCTGTCCCACCAGCTTCAGGTCGGAGGCAAGATCCTCGACAGTTTCCCACCGATTCTGATCGATCTGTGCCCGTTGGCTCAGGTAGTCGACCTGTTCGGTCAACTGTGTGAGCTGTTCCTTGATCTCCTGCAGTGATGCTTCGACGGTTGTAGTCGTCATCTCCACACCCCCTTACAATCGCTTTCCGGCCATGCTCATCCGGACCGGGATCGGCAGCTCTTTGCCCTTGAGCAGCAGGTGCCAGTAGATCCAGCGGAACATCAGTTTGCCCCAGTGATCCACGCGCGACTCCTCCAGCAGAGAGAAGGGGCCGAATCCGGGCAGGGGGAACTTCCCGGGCAGGGGCTCCACATCGTAGTTGAAATCGATCAGGGTTCCCTTGCCGTAGCCGGTCTCTATGTAGCAGTTGGAGTGGCCATCGAAGGTCGGCAGTAGTTCCATACCGTCGATGTAACGCAGGAAATTGTGGATGAACGATTCGGTCTGAAAATGGGCAACGGAGCCTGCCTTCGAAGTCGGCAGGTCGGTCGCGTCCCCCAGGACGAAGATGTTCTCGAAGGTCTTGTGTTTCAGGGTGTGCTTCTCGGTCGGCACGTAATTGAGGTCGTCACCCATCTCGGAACGTTCGATGACCCCGCTCCCCATGTTCAGCGGGATCGTCACCAGCAGATCGAAGGGGACCTCGCGGCCGTCGAAGGACCGGATCACCTTTTTCTCCTGGTCAGCTTCCTCGATCAGGTACTCAGTTTCGACGTTGATCCGGCGTTCCTCAAGCAGGTTGCCGAGGAAGGCCGATGCCCGCGGTTTGGTGAACACTTCGGGCAGGGGTGTGGCAAAGGTGATCTCCACCTTGTCCCGCAATCCCTGCTCGTGCAGGAACCAGTCGGCCAGGAAGATGAACTCGAGCGGCGCCACCGGACACTTGATCGGGGTATCGACGATATTCAGGACCAGGTGACCGCCCTCCCAGGTCCGCAGTTTGTGGGCCAGGGCGAAAGCGCCATCGGCTGTATAAAAGTCGAATATACTCTTGTGCCATTCATCACCGAGCAGGCCGGGTGTCTCCTCCGGCTGGATGCTGGTTCCAGTGGCGATGATCAGGAAATCATAGGAAAGAGTCGTGTCGTTCTTCTTCAGCCGCACCTGGTTCTTGTCTGGTTCTATCAGGTCGATATCAGACAGGATGAAACGGACGTTGGGCGTGAACAGTCCCTTGCGTGGTTTGATGACTTCTTCGCGCTTCTTGTAGATCCCGAACGGGACGAATACGAACCCGGGCTGGTAATAGTGGATGGGGTCCTGGTCGACCAGTGTGATCTGCCACTCTTCGGCATCCAGTTCCCGACCGAGACGGTTCGCGACCATCGTACCGGCGGTTCCGCCTCCCAGTATCAGCAGTTTCTTCATAAGATCATCACTCGTTTCTTCAATCAGTAAGGCTAGAGTTCCAGACGGGTCAGCTCGGTGATACTCTCCATCCGGTCCACGATCTCCACCCGTTCAGCGACGATATGCTCAAGGATGTCCCCGATCCGCTGAATGAAGGGCTGGAGCCGTTCCATTCCGGTGGTGTCGGAGTGATGCACCTGCTCGATGGAGTTGCGCAGTGTCGGTTCCGGAACAGCGAGTTCGGTAGCGAGTTCAACGATCCGGGCATCTTCAGGCGGCCAATCCTGCGGAGCGATCCCGCCCACGATCGAGATGCCGCGCAGCTGGTCACCGTGCTGGATGAGTCCCCTTCCCCAGAGGAGTCCGAGAGGGTCGGGTCGGAGTCGCGTGTGCAGGTCCCGGTCGGCACCGAGTTCTACCCAGAACCGCCGGTAGGTCTCCCTGAATTCCGGAGCAGTCATCGCAACATCCCAGAGACCGCACGGATTGCTCGACCGGGTGATCTCAGTGCCCTCAGGATTGGTTACGAGGATCGTGACTCCCAGTATCTCGGCGAAGGCGTCCTGGATCCTCTGAACACATTCGAGGGGGAAGATGAAATGGGCATTTGATGAGTCCCAGGCCGTCATGGTTCCTGCCGGGTGCAGGGTATCTTCCGGCGAGGAAAGTTCAGCCAGCAGGGTGGTGTCGTTCAGCCAGGCCTCGACATCCTTGCGTGAGAATCGCCACTGGTTGCCTACCCGGACAGCCGGAAGATCGCCGCGTTTGACGATCCGGTAGATCGTCGTACGGTCGACCTTCAGCAGATTCTGCAGTTGCCGGGTTGTCAGCAGATCTTCCACCTGAACATCCTCCGGGTAGTGACGTGTGACGCAATTGTCGACATATGACTCTGAATATCGAACATGTCAACAGCAAATGCACCTTAATGCATCAAAAGTATCAATATGTATCGAACGGTAAGCAGGATAATGCAACTTAATGCATCATATGCATGTTGTTCGTGCAGCCATACAGGAAATACAGGGGCCCGGAAACGGGCGTGGCGTATAGGCGTATATGAAGAGGATCAGATGGAATAGTGAAGAATACGTCAGGGGAAGTCGTGGATCAGGCGATCAGCGTGAAGAGGTTATCCATCATACGGAGGGAGAGTTCCTGCATGGCCTGCTCCCGGCTCCGGCACTCCTCTATCACCTGGTCGGCCGATTTCCCGACTTTTTCAAGCTCATGCGCATACTCGACCGTCCACCTGGTCGCGATCGGGGTAGTGATCTCCACGTGGAACTGCGCCCCGATGACATTTCCGGCCCGGAACATCTGGTTGGGGCAATCATCCCCTTCCACGAGATGTGCAGCTCCGTCAGGGATATCGAAGGTATCGCCATGCCAGTGGAAGACGGGGAATTCCCGGGGGAACCCGGTCAGAACGGGATCAGAAGCACCCTCCTGTGAGAGGCGGACCTGGTAGCCGCCGATCTCCATCACCGGATTCTTCTTCACGTCGGCTCCCAATACCGAGGCCAGCAGCTGGGCTCCGAAACAGATGCCGAAGCAGGCGCCGCCTCCAGCGATCCGCGCGCGCAGGTATTCCCGTTCCCTGACCAGAAATCCGTGCTGGTCGAGTTCACCTATGCACACCGGTGTACCCCCGACCATCACCAGATCATACACCCCGGAATCGGGAAAGGGATCTCCACGCCAGGGGTGGATGGTGTCGGTATCGATCGCTTTTTCGAGCAGGTACTCTTCGTGCAGGCCGAGCCCCTCCACCTCGAAATTCTGGATGACAAGCACCTTCATATTCACACCTCCGACCGGTACCGGTGTCGATGGCGGCGCGCCCGGGTTGACGCGATCAGGGAACAGGCTATCTTGTTCCCTTCCCGGGCTGCAGGGGCACCTCATGAGCACCATGCCATGACCGTCTTCTATCGCCGCCCACCACATTCAGAACGGCAGGTATTAAACGATGTCACTACGATCCAGCATAGCACCACTTTCCCGTTCCCTGTGCATCCCTTCCGTTGCGGGTACGCTCATCATGATCGCGGCTCTCTCCGGGTGCAGCGGCCCCCGGGGCTCGAGCAGTGATGCGGAGATACTCTCGGAGGAATTGCGTGATCATGTTGCCTGGCTTGCTTCGGACGCGCTTCAGGGGAGGCGGTCGGGCACGCCATCAGGCGATCGGGCCGCCCGCTACCTGGCGAATGAGTTCGAGCGATACGGACTGGATGCCGTCGGTGACGATGGTGGTTATCTGCAGGCCTTCGAATTCGTGGCGGATGTTGTTCTTGGCCGGGATAACGGTCTGACGATCGAAGGAGAGTCAGTGAGGTTCCGGGTTGATGAGGAGTGGCGTCCGCTGGCTTTCAGTGACAACGGCTCAGGATCGTTCGATGTGGTTTTCGCCGGGTATGGCATCTCCTCACCAGAGGATGAGTATGACGACTACGCCGGTCTCGATGTGGAGGGGAAGGCCGTTCTGGTGCTCCCCTACGGGCCCGGGATAGAGGGCGGCGGAATGCGGTTCCCCACCCATCATGCGCTCCGCCGGAAGGCGGCCGTCGCGCGCGACCGGGGAGCCGCCGCGATCCTCATCGCACCGCACCCTGCGCTCGATCCCTCCGATTTTCTGGAACCACTCCGATTCGATTCCTCTCCCTCGACAGCCGGATTACTGGCGGTGACCCTCACGGTCGAAGCAGCGGAAATGCTTCTTGGCAGCACGGGGGGCCTCACCGATCTCCATACCCGGATCGACGGGTCGGTCACTCCGGAATCGATGACTCTCGAGAGCCGGATCGAACTTGCGGTCGAACTCGAGTCGGTCCGGCGCAACGGGTATAACGTCGTGGGAGCCCTGACCACGGCAGGGCCACAAGCTCCCTGGATCGTGATCGGCGGACACTATGATCATCTCGGGATGGGAAGAGACGGCTCGCTCGAGCCCGGGGAGATTGCCGTCCACAATGGTGCCGATGATAACGCGTCGGGCACAGCCGGCGTCCTCGAACTGGCACAGGCCTTCGTTGCCGATCCTCCCTCGAGCCGGAACCTGCTCTTTATCGCCTTCGGGGCGGAGGAACTGGGACTCCTCGGGTCGGCGTTTTTTATCTCCAATGTGCCGGAAGAGATCGATACCATCGAAGCGATGTTGAATATGGATATGATCGGACGGCTCACCAATGAAAAGCTCACGGTGTACGGAACCGGGACGAGCCCGGCCTGGGAGCCGCTCCTCGACGACCTCAACGGCCGTGACGAATTCAATTTCGAGTTGACCAGTATCCCCGATGGTTTCGGGGCCTCCGACCATTCATCCTTCTACACAAAAGATATCCCCGTGCTGGCCTTCTTCACCGGTACCCACGGCGATTACCACCGGCCTTCAGATGATACCGATCTGCTCGATTTCGCTGGTCAGGAAAGAATAGTCCGCATGATCCGTGATGTGGTGACCGCGCTTGATTCACTGAGTGAGATGGTGGCGTTCCAGCCGTCGGCCCAGCCGGAGCAGTCCGGCGGCCGGATGGGCTTCGGCGTCTATACCGGTGTGGTCCCCGATTTCGGGTATCAGGGGGATGGCTTTGCGATCAGCGGTGTTAACGACGGCAGTCCGGCCGCCATGGCGGGACTCGAGGGTGGAGATGTGATCCTCCGGTGGGGTGAACGGACGATCCGGAACATATACGATTACACCTATGCGCTGCAGGACGGTTCACCCGGCCAGCGGGTTGAACTGGAGGTGCGTCGGGGAGAGTCGGTCTTCACCGTCCAGGTCGTACTCGGCAACGCCCGTACCCGGGGACGATAATCGGTTAGAAGTAAAGAGGGGAGGGTGGCGGTTCCCTCCCTTCACGAAATGACCTGGTGGAAAGGGAATCGACCCGTGCTCCACCCAGAGTGAGCCAGCCGGTAACGGTTCCTTCCCTTTCCCTGAGGTTCCTGTCCGGGTTCGTCGATATGATGGTGAACACGCCCTGAAGAGGACCGCTGATCGAGTTCAAGGCATGCTCCGTAAAAGATCCCCTGATCCACCAGGTCCGCGTGCCGATCAATTCGTAACCGTATTCATCACGATAGGTGAAGCCATGTGAGAGTTTCAGGTCGAGATCCAGACCCCGCAGGGTATAGGTACACTGATTTGGAAGACCGCCGAACTGATTGACCCAGGTGCCGCTCTCCATGTCCACATTGAAACTGATGATATCCCGACCGGAGTAATGCAATACAAGGTGTAGCCCGCCCTCGATGATGCTGTGCGTATCTGTCAGGATATCCCGGACGATCGGATCCCGGAGTTCGAAGCGGGCCTCCTGCAGGACGAATGTTCCTGAAGCGGTCAGGTCAAGCCCGGCAACAACCTCTATACGGGCGCACTCCGCGGGGATGGTACCCTCGGTCTCCCCCCAATAGAATGGTACGGTCCCGACCACCTCCGGAATCCAGTCATTGGAGTGGATCCGACCGCCGTCGGCATCGTAGAACCGGAGATCGATCCGAACACCTCCCGCCGACACATCCTCTACTCCGAACTCCAGATAGAACCGGTACCACTCGCCGATGGGGGGATCATCGATCCACTGGACCCAGGCGTTGATCTTGCCGGGAACGGAGTCGGAAGCGTGCTGGGTGATGCCCAGACCCCTGGTTCGCCTGATATTCATTGCACCGGTCTGGAGTCCCGGAGTCCCGGGGTCGACTTCGAGCCGCCAGCCGCCAGGTTCGACCTCCGAGGTGACGACTGTCTCAAGATCGGGATCGATCAGCAACTGAGGCGGTTCGTTCAGCTGGAGTTGTTCGCTGTGGAAGAGAACACAGGCGGGAATAGCCAGCACCGACAGATGGAAGAGGAGCCATCTTGCAGGTCGGATACCGACCAGACAGCGCCGGTTTCCGGAAATCGGCATGCCGTTGCTCCTCCAGCCCCTCTCAGGTGGGTGACATGGAATAACATGGTGAGGGTACTTCTTCATCGGTTACGGTTTCAACCGGTACCGGTCAGGTGAGAGACCGGTCACGGACGGTCCCGGACGGTATACCGGCGACAGATCGACGGGGAGATTGCATCAGTCGGACAGGCCCGTTAGTGTTCTGAATCACAACGGATTTGTGACTCAGGATACTGTATTCTGTGGGTGATGAACCGATAACGGATCGACCTTCATGGATAACGGGTATCACCATGCCTGACTGGGAACAGATATTCTCCGATACAGCCCCCGAGATGCTGGAGGGCGCCATCCAGCTGGGAGAAAAACTCGGGGGGAGCGGCTTCCGCTGGCAGGTTACCGGCTACTTCCTCAACTGGAGCATCCCCTGGTATATAGCAGGCCTGCGCAACGCCCTCGGGCGCGATGCGGTCCGGGATCTGATGCCCGGATTCCTGGAGGAGATGAAGAAGGAGGTCGAGAAGCGAGGCGATATCCAGTCGGAGTTCCCTTCAGAGGAGATCATCAACATCATCGATGATCTTGGACACCAGGAGATGGACGAACTGAGTGGTCGGGGATTGCCTGAAGGAGAGGGATCTGACACAGAGTTACGATTGCAGTCGCTCGACGAGATCGAGAACCATATCGCGGAAACTGCGTACAATATTGTGAAGGTCGCTTTTAATATCGGACAGAACCAGTTCGCGGGCAGTTTCGCGGGAGAGGCAGCTACCTGGATCCTCGCCATGGCGAGTTCCACCTTCCTGCACGCTTTCGATATCACGCACGGGGAGGAACGTGCCGCGCGGCTGCATCCGGCGTTCTTCAGCCGGTTGCGCCACGAGATCCGCGAACAGTATGAGGAGATCCCTGATTTTCCACTCTCACACTTCCTCGATATCGCCGGCTCGATCGGCAAGAAGTGGCTTCAGTTGTCAGTTACTTCCGATCCGGAATATTCCGGGAAGAACTGATCTGAGAATATCGCTCAACATCCTCTTCCTGCTCACCAGCGTCCTCCTCCTCTGCTCATCGCCCGGGGTGAGTGAGGGCCAGCAACTCCATCTGGTTGAGGGACAGATCACAGACGCAGCGACCTCGGCCCCGATGCCTTCAGCGAATATCCGTCTTGGAGGGACCACGCGCGGGACGATCAGCAACCTCGACGGTGCCTACCTGTTACGAGTCCCTGAAGGCCCCAACACACTCATCTTCAGCTTCATCGGTTATATCTCCGATACCCTCGATGTGGATGTACGCGCCGATATCGTATACAACGCGAAGCTGCAGCCGACCATGATCGAAATGCCGGTACTGACCGTATCTGCCGGGGATCTGGCCCGCGGTATCATCAGAAGGGCTATAGAAGCGAAGGATCTATTGAATGAGGGACTCGAGAGCTACCGGTTCGAAGCCTTCACACGACGATCGATCTCGCGTGAAGACTCGATCGTGGGCATCACCGAAGGGTACAGTTACGGGTACTGGCAGGAGGGAGAGACACTCAGGGAGGAGATCTCCCAGTTCCAGGCCACTGAGAATCTCCCTGACATGGGTGAGATCCAGGGTGTGCTCGGGGTCGTCGATTTTTCCCGGGATGATATTGAGATCGCCGGAAACAGGTATGTGGGACCACTCCATCCGAACGCCTTCCGCTGGTACGATTACGAGATCGAGGCAGTATTGCTGCAGGACGGTCTGGAGATCTACCGGATCGCCATGGAGCCGCGGAACCGGTTGATCCCGCTCCTGCGGGGAACAGTCGATATCGCTGATTCAACCTGGGCCCTCGTGGGGGTGGATCTCGTCCCGGCCGAAGAGATCGTCTTCCCCTTCGTCGATGATATGTATGTGCGATGGCAGCAGAGTTTCAAACTGCAGGTGGGATACTGGCTGCCCGCCGATATCCGGATTGTTGGAGGATTGGAGGTGGGCCTTGGGCCGATCAAGATCCCCCGGATCGGGTTCAGCCAGACCTCGGTGATCTATGATTACGATGTGAATCGCGCGATCCCCGATTCGATCTTCGCCCGGGAGGAACCGGTCGTCCAGCTTCCGAACGCCTCGGTCATCGACAGCACTTTCTGGGAGGAGAACGAAGTTCTGCCGATGACGGTCGAAGAGGAATACGCCTACACCTCTCTCGACAGTACCCAGACACTCGAAGTGCTCTTCGCGCCGCCCGGCTGGGAGATGGATGCTGGATCTGACGAGCTGGTCCTTCGCGGAACCGTTGGCGGTGGAGACTTTATAGGCAGCCTGCTCGGTCTGCTCGACATGCGCTTCAACCGGGTGGAAGGGTATGTGCTGGGGATGCGGGCTTCCCGCGATTCGATCCTCGGTCGGTTCGAAATAGAAGCTGGCGCGGGATACGCCTTCTCCGCAGAGCGGTGGAACTGGCAGGCGACGATATCGACCCGCCTCGGTGCCCGACCACGCGGTCCGAACCAGCCGGGCAGTCGAGGAATGGGGATCAGTCTGAGTTTCAGTGACGGAGTCGCCCGTTCACCGAGTGCAGGGTTCTATCCGGTCCTGCTCAATACTCTCTCTACGACGCTTTTTCAGGACGACTACTACGACTACCACACAAGCAGAGGATGGCGGCTTGATGTGAGTCCGGTGGACCGTTCA